>JBOGDL010000381.1:0-18372 GCA_050701815.1 Micromonosporaceae bacterium
GGATCTGCTGGATCGGGAAGTGCGTTCCCGGATGCTCGCGCTGGCCGAGGCGGGCCACCGGTTCCGGGTCTTCTCGTACGAGATTCCACAGCCGGACGTGGTGCGTCTTCTGGCCGACCATAGCCAGATGGTCTCGGGTCTGGAAGTGATTCTTCACCCCGAGGCGATACCGACCCGGCTTCAAGATCTCGCTCGGCTGCGCGAGGCAACGGGGTTGGACGTGTTTTTGTCGCAGCTTCGCACCTCGGCGGCGACCAAGGGCGGCGGAGACGAGTACGCGCACTTCATCCGGCACGGATTTGACGTACGCGATGAAGCACTCCATGACCTGGTGAAGGCGCCGAGCTTCCGTGACGCCGTCACCGGAGTCGCGGTCACGGTGTCACGTTCTCAAGACGCATGGGAAACCCTGATTGCTGTCGATGAGCTGGCTGGCGCCATTGACATGCCGGTCACCGCAATGGTCAGGCTGGCGTCTGACAACCCAGCGTCAAGCGAGCACGATGACGTGGCGAACGCCAACCGGGTGGCCCAGACCGTCGCGGCCGCGCATTGCGTGAAACGCGCCGAGGTTTATCTCGACACATTCGCCGACATGGATCGGGGTTATTTCCCTCGTACTGGTCTAACGGACCGCCGGTACAACCTGCGCACCGCGGGTCTGGTGGCGAAACACCTGCACAACGCGTTGTCGTACGCTGCGGCGCCGCCACGTCCGAGCGGGCAGCACCTCTCGGCGGGCGCCGCCGTGATCGAGCTCGGCGCCAGCGCGCTGGTGCTGCCGGGGGAGCAGGGGGCGTGGGTGGAGCCACTGTCCGCCTTCTCGACCACATTCCTACGCGGCGCTGACCGGTACCTGATCGACCTGGAACGTGGCGAGGTCCGGCCGCTCACGGCCTTGACCGGGGACGCATGCCGGGTCCCGGCGCTGATCCTGCGGGGCGTGCAGGGGCCAGCGGGTGTGTCGTTGCCCGACTTCGACTTTCCCGGGTGAGCAGCAGCGCCCGGCGTCGCAACGGCGCCGCCGCTCATTCGTTGTCGTCCTGCTTGGTGTCCTTCGCGCCGACCGCGAGACCGATCGCGATGCCGATCGCTATTCCCACTGCGACGCCCATCGCCAGTTCACCCGTGACCGCGCCGATCGCCGCCCCGATCGCAACGCCGATAGCGACACATACGCTCATGCTGAGACTGGATTGAGAGTTCTTGTCCGGTTTTTTCACCATTTCGCGACGGTACCCGCGCGCCGCAACCGGGTGTCAGCACCGGTGTGGCGCTAGTTCGCGTCGCGCCCGGCGGCGCCGGAATCGGAGCGGCCGTTCAGCGTCTGCGGTGGCTGGCTCTGCGCGTTCCTCGTGCCCGCGTGCCCTCACGGCTCCGCTGGCGAAGCGTCCGGTTTGTGGGGTTGCCGCTGGTCGGCGACTCGACCGGGGGCCGGGAAAGAGCGAGCTCAGGCGGTACGCAGGGTTGACAGCACCTGTCCGATGCATAAGCCTGAACATCGCTGTGCACAACGGTACACAGGAAGCGGTGAGGCGCTATGGGCCACCGAGTTGTTCCCCGCCAGCCAGGTTTCACAAGCATGCGCGCGCCGTCTGTCAGCGCTAGAGCGCGCCGCTCGATCCGACATCACCCCCCACTTCCCGACCGGCTACGAGGCCTCGCCCGTCGCCTGGGGTTTGTCCTGGGCGCAGGTCGATTGTCGGCTGTGACGCGGCGGTCTCTGGTCGGGGTGGCAGCGGTGGCACTCGTGTCGGCGTCCGGGGCCTGCGGCGCCACCAGCGACGTGGCAGGCGAGACCAAACTGGCCATGGGCAACAACTCCACGCCTGACGCGACGTACCTGCCGCTGGAGATGGCGCTGGAGACGATGCGCAAGGACGGGATCTCCGTCAAACCGGACATCCAGTTCCAGAGCGCGGAGCTGTCGCTGCAGGCGCTGGCGTCCAACCAGGTGCAGTTCCTCTCGGTGCCGATCGTGCAGGCGGCGGCTGCGGTCGCGAAGCTGCCGGACCTTCGCGTGATCACCACCCGCTCCAACAACCACTGGACGTTCGTCACCGACAAGTCGATCACCAGCTGCGATCAGCTGGACGGGAAGAAAGTCGGGATCTTCTCCAAAGAGGGTGTCAGCACCGCGTATCTGGAGATCTACTTCAAGCAGCAGTGCCCCGGCGTCGAGCCCGACTACGTGGTGACGGCTGACTCGACGTTGCGGCGTCAGGCGTTGGAGAACAAGCAGATCGTCGCCAGCCCGTTGCAGGCGACCGACGCCGTCCAGATCCTCAGCAACCACCCGGGCGATTACCACGAGCTGGTCAATTTCGGCCAGAAGTACCCCACCATCGGGCGTGACGTGGTGATGACCAACAAGGCGACCCTGGAGGGCAACCCGGACGCGGTGCGCGCCTTCGTACGCGGGCAGGTAGAGGCGATCCGTTGGCTGTACGAGCACCCGGACGAAGCCAGCGGCACGCTCGACAAGCTGCTCGGCAAGCACATCCCCAGCGAAGTCGACAAGGTGTCCGACTACGTCCTGGACAACAAGCTGTTCTGCGCGAACGGCGGGCTGGCCGACGAGAACCTCGAAGAGTCGCTGAAGGTGTTCGGATCGGACTACGACTTCCTGCCCAAGGAAGTCACGATCAAGAAGCTCGTCGACCCCGGTCCGATGGACGCGGTGCTCGCCAAAATCAAGAAGTCGTCCGCGACCGAGTGCTGACGATGCCGGGCGGCGGGGCGATGCCGGGCGGCGGGACACGGCCGGTGGTCAGCGTGACCTCCGGCGAGCCGGAGTCGGAAGCCATTGTCCGGTGGCGGCGGGCGCAACGACGGGACCAGATCTGGCGGGTGGCGCTGCCGATCATGGTCGCCGTGGGTCTCGCCGCCACCTGGCAGATCGCCTCCGCAAGCGGCGAAGCGGTTGGTGGCGTGCTGATGCCAAGCTTCACCGACTTCTCCGTGGCGGTGTGGCAGGTCTTCTTCAGCGGAGAGTTCTGGGGCGCGCTGTGGACCAGCGAATCGGCGCTGCTGCTGGGGTTCGCGGCGGCTGTGGTGATCGGTGTGCCGCTGGGCCTGCTGCTGGGGCGCCACCGCGACATTGACGCGCTGGTGATCCCGTACCTGGACATGGCGGTCGTGGTGCCGCTGGCGATCCTGACGCCGTTGGTGCTGGTGATCTTCGGTCCCACGCTCGCCGCCCGGGTGGCGATCATCTTCGTCTTCGCGCTGCCGTTCGTGGCGGTGCCGTGCCGATCTGGGGCGATGGTGACGCCGCCGGAGCTGATCGCGATGGCCCGCTCGTACAGCGCCTCGACGTTGCAGGTGTGGCGTGAAGTGCTGCTGCCGAGCGCGCTCCCCGCGATCCTCACCGGACTCCGGCAGGGCCTCGCGCACGCCCTCACCGGGATGATCATCATCGAGTTGACCTTCCTCGCGGTGGGTCTGGGCCAACTGCTGCAGAGCTACCAGAGCCGGTTCAACGCCGCCGCCGTGTTCGCTCTGGTGTTCCTGATCATCGCCCAGGGCGTGCTGATGATGGGCGCCCTGCACGCGGTGGAGAACCGGTTCCGGCGTCGAGTGTCCGGCGCCGCGGGTGTGAGCGTGGGGGCGGAGTGAAAGCGGCTGCAGCGACGACAGTGAGTGAGCATCGCAGCGAGCGTCAGCGAGCGAGGGCGGGGTCCCCGCGGAGACGTGGAGCTTTGCGGAGCGTCTTCGTGGGGTGCAGCCGCGGAGCGAGCGCGGAGTGGCGCAATAAAGCACAGCTGAGGCGTGGCGAGGGAGGCAGAGGATGACGCGTGCCCCGAACCTGACGAGCAGCGCTGCGGACTCCTTGCGGGTGGAAGTCGATGGCGTGTCCAAGAACTTCCTGAAGCGCAAGAACGGCGCCATGGAGAGCCTTCGCGTGCTCGACCAGATCTCGTTTCAGGTCCAGCCGTCGGAATTCCTCAGCATCGTGGGCCCGAGCGGGTGCGGCAAGACCAGCCTGTTGCGGCTGATCGCGGGGCTGATGCCCGTGGACCAAGGGGTGATACGGGTCGGCGCCGGCGAGGTGACGCGCCCCGGCCCGGAACGTGCGGTGGTGTTCCAGGACTTCGCGCTGCTGCCGTGGAAGAGCGTGCTGGACAACATCGCGTTTGGGCTGAAGCTGCGCGGCGTCGGAAAGGTCGAGCGCACGGAACGGGCGCGGAACGCCTTGGCGCTGGTGGGCTTGCAGGACTTTGTGGACTCCCTGCCGCAGGAGCTGTCCGGAGGGATGCGGCAGCGGGTGGGCCTGGCGCGTGCCTTGTGCGCCGACCCGAAGGTGCTGCTGATGGATGAGCCGTTCGGAAGCCTGGACGAGATCACCCGCCGCGCCATGCAGAAGGAACTGCTCCGGATCTGGGAGTCGCAGACCAAGACCGTCGTGTTCATCACGCACAGCGTCGAGGAGGCGATCTTCCTCGCGGACCGGGTCCTGGTGATGACCGCGAACCCGGGCCGGATCGCCGAGATCCTCACGGTTGACCTGCCACGACCCCGTACCCGCGAGATGGAGAACAGCCCCGAGTTCCTCACTGCCAGGAGTCGGATATGGGATCTGTTGGGGTCGTGAACCCGGCCGAGCCGGGCGACGCGGCGGAACCGGGCCAGGGCACGTCGGAGGGACCCCGTCCGGTCGCGGCGGCGCCGGCGCGGCGCAGCTGGCTGAGCAGGCGCCGTGACACGGGCGGCGGGGGTCTGACGCTGCAGATCGCGAGCCTGCTCTTCGGGGCGCTGATGTGGGAAGTCATCGGCCACTTCGGAGACATCTCCTGGCTGCCCGCGCTGCACACCGTGCTCGAGCGCATCGGCATGTTGTGGCAGGCCGGGGAGTTGCAGGACCCGCTGCTGCAGAGCCTGACGAACCTGGTCGTCGGGTACGCGATCTCGGTCGTGGTCGGGGTCGCTGTGGGTGCGGCGATGGCGCTGTCCACAAAGGTCGACTACGCCCTGCGGATCTACGTCGACGCGCTGATGGCGGCGCCGTCGATCATGTTCGCGCCGGTGTTCTTCCTGATCTTCGGGCTGTCCCGCGCCACCCTGCTCGCGGTGATCATCTTGTACGCCTGCGTGTTCATCATCGCGAGCACCCGTACCGCGATCGCCGGGGTCAGCCCGAGTCTGCGGGAGATGGCGTACTCGTTCGGCGCCACCCGTAGCCAGATCTTCTTCCAGGTGATGGCCCGGGAGGCGGCGCCCGCCCTGATGGCGGGTCTGCGGATCGGGATGGGGCGGGCCGTGAAAGGCATGTTCAACGGCGAGCTCTACATCGCGGTGGTGGGCCTGGCAGCGCTGGAGAAGCGGTTCCAGGGCAGCTTCGACGCCGCCGGCATTCTCGCGATCGCGCTGGTCATCATCACGCTCGCGGTGCTGCTCGCCGCGTTGATCGGGTTCGTCAACCGAGGTCTCAACAGCTGGGTGCCCCGATGAGCGGGGCCCCGTCGTCGGCAGAGGGAGTAGGTATGGCTAAGAGCCTGCGCACGTTCATCCAGGAGCTGGAGAAGAACCGTCCTGACGATCTGCGGGAGGTGGATCGGGAGGTCGACTCCGAACATGAGATCGCGGCATTGCTGGAAAAGCTCCAGGGGTCCGGGGAGTTTCCAGTGGTGATGTTCAACAACG
Source organism: Micromonosporaceae bacterium (assembly GCA_050701815.1). Taxonomy (GTDB): domain Bacteria; phylum Actinomycetota; class Actinomycetes; order Mycobacteriales; family Micromonosporaceae; genus WHSM01. The sequence continues at coordinate 5,644 of JBOGDL010000381.1, forward strand.
TGCGGGGATCCGAGTACCCGGTGCTGATCAACACGCACGCCTCGATGGAGCGGATGGCCCTGGCGCTGGGGGTCAAGGACGCGCTGGAGATGGAGAAGACCCATAGCGACCGGGAAAACAACCTGGTCGACGTGCGATGGGTGGATCCCAAGGACGCGCCGGTACGGGAGACCGTGCTCACCGGCGACGATGTGGACCTGACCAAGCTGCCGTTCACGCACAAGTGCGAGGACGACGCCGGCAAGTACATCTCGGCCGGGGTGAGCCTGCTCAAGCACCGGGAAAGCGGCCACATCAACATGGGCATGTACCGGCTGCAACTGCAGGGGCCCAAGCAGCTCGGCTTCATGGTCAACCCGGCCAACCACGCCAGCCACATCCACCGGGACTACGACGAGCTGGGCGAGCCGACGCCGGTGGCGATCGTGATCGGGCACCACCCGTCGTTCTATCTGGCTTCGGTGGCGAAGATCCCCGGGCCCGGCAATGAGATGGAGCTGGCGGGTTCGTTGCTCGGCGAGCCCCTTGAGGTGGTACGCGGGGAAACGGTCGACCTGGCGGTCCCGGCGCAGTCCGAGATCGTGATCGAGGGCTTCATCCCGCCGTCGAAACGGCAGTACGAAGGCACCTTCGGCGAGTGGCCCGGCTACTACAACATGGAGGGGCCGCGCCCGTACATCGAGGTCACCGCGATCACGATGCGCCGTAAGCCGATCTGCCAGGACCTCTTCAACGCCCACCCGGAACACACCATCCTGGGCGCCGTGCCACGAATGGGCTCCCTGTACCGGGCGATCCACGCGGTGTGCCCGAACCTGGTGGGTGTGAACCTGCCCTGGTCCGGGGGCGGCCGCTCGTTCTGCTACATCTCGCTGCGCAAGCGCGCCGACGGCGAGCCCACCCAGGCGGCGTTCGCGGCCCTCACCACGGAGCCGAACATCAAGCACGTGGTGATCGTGGACGATGACATCGACCCGTTCAACGAGCCCGAAGTGCTGTGGGCGATGGCGATGCGGTTCCAGGCCGACACCGACATGAAGGTGATCCCGAATGCGCTGGGAGCGCACCTGAACCCGAGCTCGTACGGGCACAACCGGCTTGAGAAGGGCGTGATGGAAACCAAGGTGATCTTCGACTGCACCAAGCCGCTGCCGCCGATTCCGTTCGCTGAGCGGGCCAAGGCCAAGCCGGAACTGGTCGCGCAGATTGATCCCAGCGACTACCTGAAGCCGTTCCGGGGCGTGGCGAGCTGATCGGATGCGACTGATCGTCGGAATGTCCGGGGCCAGCGGGGTGATCTACGGGATCCGACTGCTGGAGGTCTTGCGGGCGGCGCCCGATGTGGAGACTCACCTGGTGATGACCCCTGCCGCCCGCCAGACCATCGGCTTGGAGACTGACTGGGCGCCGGGCGACGTGGCGGCGTTGGCGGATGTGTGTCACCGGTTCCGGGACATCGCCGCCGCGCCGTCCAGCGGCTCGTTCCACACCGATGGGATGATCGTGGCGCCGTGCTCGATGCGCACCGTGTCCAGCATCGCGATCTCGGCGAACGACAACCTGTTGACGCGTGCCGCTGACGTGACTCTCAAGGAGCGGCGCCGGTTGGTGCTGGTGGCTCGGGAGACCCCGCTGCACCTGGGTCACCTGCGCTTGCTGACCCAGGCGGCGGAGATCGGCGCGGTGATCGCCCCGCCGGCGCCGGCCTTCTACCACCGTCCGGACTCGCTCGCTGACATGGTGGACTACACGGTGCTGCGACTGCTCGATCTGTTCGGGATGAAAGTCCCCGATCAGGACTCTCGGCGCTGGTCGGGCCCCACAGCGGCGGAACCCGCGCCGCCTCACCTGAAGCCGTTGGGCAACTCGGGTCAGATCGGCCGGCGGGCGCGCCTGTCGTGATCGTGCCGGGGGCGGCGGCTGGAGCCGCCGTCCCCGGGCGACCGCCGTCTCTCTCACCGCGCCGGCATGCGGGGCATGGTGAGAGTGTGGTCAGCCGCGCGCGCCACACTCACCTCCGACATGGTTGGCTCCGCCAGCCGTTTGCCTCATCGGAGGAGAAATATGTTTCCCCGCGTCAAGGCGCGTCCGTTATTGCGCCGATCAATGCTCATCGCGTCAGCCCTTGCCGGGGTGCTGATCGCCACCGGCCCCGCGTCGGCTTCAGCTCCGTCAACGGACACGGCCCGGAACGGGGCGTTGGTGAGTCACCAGTCGGATGACGGCTGGATGCCGGTGAACTACCAGCCGTACGACGTGCCGGCCGGGAACCGATGCGACTTCCCGGTGCATGTCGACTTCATCCGCGACGAGGTGATGTACAAGGTGCTGGAGACCTACCCCGACGGCTCGCCGAAGCGGGAGGCCTACACCGGCGACCTCATCATCCGGTACACCAACAAGGACACCGGGGTCAGTCACGACGGCGACGCCAGCGGCGACGCGGTGATCGACTACTTCCAGGACGGTTCCCAGACCTGGTACGTGAGGGGCCCGGTCTCGGTCGGTGTGGGCGAGGACAACGGCAACATCCCGCGCGGGATCTGGATCATCGACGGGGTGTTCAAGCTCGAGTTCAGCCCCGAGTTCGACAAGACACTGACCATGTACAAGGGGACCAAGCACAACATCTGCGAAGAGATCGACTGAGCGTGCTCGCGCCGAGGCAGATCTGCCTGCCTGAGCCGGGCACGCCCAGGCTGATGCCCCTCCTTTCCGGCAGGCAGGGCCGGTCCGTGCGCACGGGCTGGCATCGGCGCGAGTGACGGGCCACCAGGCGCCGCTGCGTTTTGGCCTCATCCTCCCCAGTGGCGGCGCCTGGCAGGTCCTGTGGCGGTGCGTGGCGCCGAATGGCGCTTCGTGCAGGCAGCGCCGGCGGGTCCTGCGCGGCTGACGGGGGTCCGCAGGTCCCGTGCGGCGTTTCGCGGCCTCGCGTCACCGAGCGGCTGCGTGGCATTCGGCGCCGGCGGCTTCACCCTGCTCTTTCACCGGGCGCCCATGTCCGCGGCGCCTCTGGCGTGGCGGTAGGTTCGCTGGGTAAGCGGGTGCTGGTCAACGGGCAGGTGAGAGATGCCAGAAGCGCCACCAGGGATGGTCTGGGTGGCTGGCGGCGAATTCACGATGGGCTCAGACGAGCACTATCCGGAGGAGCGCCCCGCTCACCCGGTACGTGTTGACGGGTTGTTCGTCGATGTGCACGCGGTCTCCAATCGGGAGTTCAGCCGGTTCGTGGAAGCCACCGGCTATGTCACCGTTGCCGAGCGCGTGCCTCACCCCGACAACTACCCGGGCGCCGACCCAGGGGCATTGACCCCTGGGGGACTGGTCTTCCACCGGACTGACGGACCTGTGCGCCTGGACGACTACCGACAGTGGTGGGACTTCGTCCCCGGTGCGTGCTGGCGGCGCCCCGAGGGGCCAGACAGCGGGATCGAGGGCCGCGAAGATCACCCGGTGGTGCAGGTCTCGTACGCGGACGCGTTCGCGTACGCGCGGTGGGCGGGCAAGTCGCTGCCGCGGGAGGCTCAGTGGGAGCACGCCGCGCGAGGCGGGCTCGACGGCGCCGCGTACGCCTGGGGGGATGAGTTCATGCCAGAGGGCCAGGTGATGGCGAACACCTGGCACGGCGAGTTCCCGTGGCAGAACCACGCGCCATCCGGGGTGGTCGGCACGATGCCGGTCGACTCGTTCCCCAGCAACGGGCACAGGCTGCGCCAAATGTGCGGCAACGTGTGGGAGTGGACCCGGGACTGGCACACCCCGCGGCACCCTGCGCAGACCGCGTCGTGTTGCGCTCCGGCGCCGCCGCGGCTGAACCCGAGGGGCGGAAAGCCTGGTGGCAGCATCGACCCGAGTGTCAGCGTCACTCAGCCGCGTCGAGTCGTGAAGGGCGGTTCCTGGCTTTGCGCGCCGTCGTACTGCCTGCGTTATCGCCCGGCCGCGAGGCAGCCGCAGACCATCGACTCCGCGACCAACCATCTCGGCTTCCGTTGTGTGCTGGAGCCCTGATCCGCCCGCGGCGGCGCCGCGCCAGCGTCACCGCTACCGCGCTGCCGGCGTGCCCTGGTCGGCCCCTGGCGGTGGCCTCAGCCCCGGTTCCGGCCGCGACCAGCGCGCTTCGCAGACATTGACATGCCCGGCGTTGTGTTCACACCTGCAAGGTAGGGCATAGAACCGACAAGACCTCTGCCAGCATGCTGGTCACATGAAGGGAACATTCGATGGGTTTGTCAAGATCCGTAGGAGCGGGGGCAAGTCCGCGGGCGACACCCCATATTGAACGTGAGCCGTTTGGGTCCGCGCCGGACGGTTCGGTGATCGACCGGCACACCCTCGACAGCGGCGCTGGGCTTCGGGTTCGGATCCTCACGTACGGGGGTGTCATCCAGTCCATCGAGGCGCCCGACTCCCGAGGGCACACCGCGAACGTGGCGTTGGGCTTCGCCAGCCTGGCTGATTACGTCGAGCGCAGCCCGTACTTCGGCGCGGTCGTCGGACGGTGCGCCAATCGGATCGCGGACGCCGCTTTCGAGCTGGACGGGACCCAGCACCACGTGACCTCTAAGGAGCCGGGGGTCAGCTTGCACGGTGGTGTTGACGGGTTCCACACCAAGGTCTGGGCGGCGACGCCGCTGTCCGAGCCGGACCGGGTGGGGGTACGGCTCGAGCGGACCAGCCCCGACGGCGAGGAAGGGTACCCGGGGGCGCTCCGGGCCGCTGTCACGTACACCGTCACGGGTGGCAACGAGATCCATATCGAGTATCAGGCCAGCACGGACGCTCCCACGGTGGTGAACCTGACCAACCACACGTACTTCAACCTGGCGGGGGAGGGCTCTGGGTCAGTGCTGGGCCACATCCTGCAGCTCCACGCCAGCCGCTACACCCCGGTTGACAGCCGGTTGATCCCCACGGGCGAGGTCGTTCCGGTGTCGGGCACTCCGCTGAATTTCACCCGACCCATCTCGATCGGCGCTCGGATCCGGGAGCCGCACGAGCAGCTGCTGCTCGCGCGGGGTTACGACCACAATTACGTGCTCGATCGATCCGAGGCCGAGGAGCTGAGCCTGGCCGCGAGGGTGAACGAGCCCAGCAGCGGACGCATCCTCGAAGTGCTGACGACCGAGCCTGGAGTCCAGTTCTACTCCGGCAACTTCCTGGACGGGTCTCTGCTGGGGGTGGGCGGGAAGGCGTACCGGCAGGGCGATGGATTCTGCCTGGAGACGCAGCACTTCCCCGACTCACCTCACCATCCGCAGTTCCCGTCTGTGGTGTTACGGCCCGATGATGATTTTCGGTCCACCACTATCTACCGGTTTTCCGTTGTGTGACGGCTCCTTGGCGTCACTGCTCAATTGATGTGAATGTCGGGATGCGGACATCCGGGCTCGATTGACTTATTGCGTTCGCGCATTGGGCTGCCTTTCGCGGTCACGCGGCGGCCCTGACAGCAGCAGCGCCGGCGTGGAAATGAACCACGTCGGCGCTCGCTGCGTTTTTCTTCAGTTATTGAGTTGATTGTTCATCACTTGCCGACATCGGCGTACTTCCCGGCCCCGTAGCAGCCCTTCACGATGGTCGCGGCCATCTCTTCCCACTGGGCGTACTCGAAGGGGTACGCGGACACCTGCACTGACTGAGCGGCCTGGGCGAGCGTCTGGTTCTCCCAGTCCGCACTCTTCAGGCTGCTGTAGAACGCCTTCGCCGCGTACTTCGGATCAGTGATCTCTTCCGGGGTTCCCCAGCCAGCGGACGGGCGCTGTTGGAACAGACCTTGCGAGTCATGGTCATTCTGGTTGCCGAGGTGGCCCAGGTTGGTCAGCTTCGCCTCCTGCAGGGAGGTCGCCACCGCGATCACCGTGGCGCGCGGCGGGAGGTCCATGCCACGGCCGACCTTGACGATGGTGCACGCGTTGCCCATCTGATCAGGGCTTGGTGAGAACCAGGACTGGTTGCCCTCGGGCGCACCCGGGATCAACTTGTTGACCGATGGCGCTTTGGCGCCCCCTCCGTTGCTCGGCTTGCCGGTGCCTGAGGCAGCCCCTTCTTTGCTTCCGGCTTCGGACTCGGTGGAGCTGTCCGTTTCTTCGCCACCCGCCGCACGATCGCCGGTGGAACGCTCGGCACGGTCCTGATGGGCCCGCGGATCGGGTGAGCCGAAGCCCTCGCTGGTCACGGAACTGGCCGATGTGGTGGGTTGGTGAGACACCCCAGTAGCGCCAGTCGAAGTGGACAGAATGGTCAGCAGCGTCAGACCGAGCAAAGCTAACAGGATTCTCAGATTTATCTCATTCCAGAATTTCACACGATTCCTTTCGCGAGGGGTGTGTGCGGTGCAAAGCGATAACCCCACCGAGAGAAAAGGCGCCATCAGGAGGTCGGGGCGCAGGCGGTAAGCGCGTGATATGACCTTGGCCGATTTCTCCATGCAACGGCGCGCAATCACCGGGGGGCGCATCGCCGTGCTCAACCAATAACCCATCGCGCTACTGGAGTCATCCCATTCGTGACGGGCGCCACGGCGCTTTTCCAGTGCCGGCGCTCACAATTTGTCAGATCGGGACGGAGGTTTCGGGCTGACCGAGACGTTTGCTCTCCGTGTTCGGTTATGTGCTCACGCTCGGTAGCCACCCGCTGGGCCCACCGCAACTCGGGCGAACGGTTGAACGGTTGACCGTCCAAACGTCTGCGGTGGGAGGACTTCTCGGCGCCCCATGGACGCGCTCGGTGGAGAACAACAGCCGGAATGCCGAATGCCGCCGCGATCTTTCGATGGGACGAAGCGCCACGTGAGAAAGGGCAAATGGCTGGGTTGACAGATATGCCCGGGCGCTATGGGTCTGCGACCAAAGGCAGAGTTGGTTCCACAGAAATGGGCCCCGCCGTCAGGCGGGGCCCATTTGCTGGAGGTGGTGCTCAATCGCGCCGTTTAGGCGGACTCGACCTCAGTCGAGCGACGGCGGAAGAACCACAGCATCGCCACGCCAGCGGCGACCAACGCGGCGCCGCCGCCGATGAAGCCCACCAGCTTGGTGCCGGTGACCGGCAGGTCGCCAGGCCCATCGGTCGGGTCGTCCCCACCGCCGGGGTTGGTCGGCTCGTCGGTTGCGGTCGCAGTCGGCTCCGGCGACTCGCCCGGCTCGCTGGGCTCACCGGTGGGGTCGTCGTTGCTGGTGTTGTTGAAGCAGTGCGCCTGGCTGACGATGATGTCACCCTCAACCAGCTTGAGCGCCGGGTCCACCTTCACGTGGATGGCGTTGACCGTGACGCCCTTGTCGGTCTTGATCTGCTCGTTGAGCACGACCTTGCCGACGCCGGGGACGTTGACCTCGGTGTTCGGAGCAGGCGCCTCCACCTGGACCCCCGCTGCCAGGTCGACCAGCGGCTTGCTCTGACCAGCGACGGTCCGGAGCTTCACGTCCACCAGCTTGGAATCGGTCTCGACCCCGTTCGGGCCGATCTTGCACTCGGCGGTGATCAGCTCGGCGCTCAGTCCGAGCAGCGCCTGAGTCTGCTTGTTCTTGCTGGAGGCCTGCAGCCCGACCAGGATGTCGGCGGCGCTTGCCCGGCTGGCGACCATGCCTTCGCTGCCGTACGAACGCGCGTTGAGCACCCTGGCGTCCACCAGACCCCGCGACTGGTCAGTGACCGCGCTGCCGGTGAGCCTGAGGACGGACTTGTCAGCTCCGGGGGTGTACTTGGCCTCCGGCAGCGCCGGCACCGAAAGGAGTGGGGCGCCAACGGCCTTGACTTCGGCCTTCACAGCGAAGGCAGACCCCTTGAGCGAGGCGGGGTCCGCGCTGGCTGGCGGCGCGATAGCGAGGCTGGTGAGCACAAGCGCACCGATGGCGCCACCAGCCATTGAGAGGATCCGAGGCATGTTCAAGGAGAGACTCCCAAGAGGGTATGAAGAGGTTGAAGGTGCACTCTGTGTGCTCTTCACCAGCAGAGCGCGAGACATGATTACATGGCGCAGGCGTTAAGTTCTACTTGTGTTAGGTAACAAAACCGACACTCTCCACGAACCTACCTTAAATTTGGCTCAAGAACTGAGTGCGACATGCCCATATGGTGGATATACGGGAATGTTCGTGAACGCACTAAGTAGCCGTTCTGGGCTGTCTCGCGGTCAATTCGTGACCGAGTTTCTCCAGCTCGGCGCCGCCTGACATCAAGGTGATCAGTTTCTGAAGGGACAAATCGCCCTTTCCGAAGTCACCCTGGCTGCGGCCGCGGTTGAGCACCAGGAACCGGTCACCCACCGGGTACGCGTGATGCGGATTGTGCGTGATGAAGACCACTGCCACGCCGCGGTCCCTGGCCTGTGCGATGTGCCGCAGCACGACGCCGGCCTGCTTCACCCCCAGAGCGGACGTCGGCTCGTCCAAGATCAGCACCCGGGCGCCGAAATGGACAGCCCGCGCGATCGCCACCGACTGCCGCTCCCCGCCGGACAACTGGCCGACCGGTTGATCCGGGTCCCGGATGTCAATCCCCATGGCAGCCAGCTCGTCACGCGCGATGCGCCGGGCAGCCGCCACGTCGAACCGCCGGAACGGCCCGAACCCGACAGTGGGCTCGTTGCCGAGGAAGAAATTGCGCCACACCGACATCAGTGGGATCAGCGCCAGATCTTGGAACACCGTGGCGATGCCGCGGTCAAGGGCGTCCCGCGGACTGCGCAGCCGTACCCGGGCGCCGTCAATCAGCAGTCTGCCCGCGTCGTGCTGGTGCACCCCGGAGAGGATCTTGATCAAGGTCGACTTGCCGGCCCCGTTGTCGCCGAGCACACAGGTCACCGTGCCGGGCCGGACCTGCGTGGACACGTCAGCCAGGGCCACGATGTTCCCGTACGACTTGCCCAGACCCTGCGCGGCCAGCACCGGGGGCGCCGCAGCAGCCGCGGCGGTCCGATCCACGGTCATGCCGGCTTCGCCTCCGCCCGGCGTCGCACGTAATGATTCAGCAGGGTGGCGAGCAGCAGCAGGGTCCCCAGGAACAACAGGAACCAGTCGCTGTCCCACCCGGCGAACACGATCCCCTGTTTCGCCATCCCGAAGATCAGGGCGCCGATCGCCGCGCCGATCGCGGAGCCGAAGCCACCAGTGAGCAGGCACCCGCCGATCACCGCGGCGGCGATGTACTGCAACTCCTCGCCAATGCCGCCGTTGGCCTGCACCGAGCTCAGCCGCAGCAGCAGCATCGCGCCCACCAGCGACGCCGTGGTCGACACCGTGACAAACAGCCAGACCTTGGTCCTCGCCGCGGGCACCCCGACACTGCGCGCCGCCGCCGGGTTGCCACCCGCCGCGAAAATCCAGTTGCCGGAACGGGTCCGCAACAGCACCCAGGTGGCGAGGACGGTGAGCGCCAGCCACCAGATCACGGTCACCCGGAACTGGGCGCCCGCGATCGGCACGGTGGACGCGAACACCGCACGCGCCGAGTCGTGCCCGGGGGCGGCGGACACCCCGCTCACCTGCACCGTCCCGGTGACCAGCTTCGTCACCCCCAGGTTGAAGCCTTGCAGCACCAGGAAAGAGCCGAGCGTGACGATGAAGCTGGGAAGCCCGGTACGCACCACCAGTAGCCCGTTGCACAGCCCCACAGCGGCGCCGAACCCGATCGCGACCAGCACCGCCGCCCACACGTTGAGCCCGGCCTGTGTGGAGAGCATCGCCACGATCAGCCCGGAGCTGGCCGTCATCACGCCAGCGGACAGGTCGAATTCGCCGCCGATCATCAACAGCGCCACCGCCACCGCCATGATGCCCAGGGTGGCCGCTGGGTCGAGCACATTCGCGATCCCCAGCGGAGTCGCGAACTGCTCCGTGTACGCCGCAAAGAAGCCGAACACCGCGACCGCGCCGACCGCCGCCCCCAGTTCGGGGCGGGTCATCAGTCGGCGCAGCCTGGTGGCGCCCGCCAGCCGCTCGTCCGTCGAGACGGTCGCCGTCTTCATCGGCAGCTCAGACTTCATCGCAGCTCAGGCTTCACTGGCGTCTCAGCGGGTCCCCGCGCCGGCCAGGTCCTTCACCTTGTCGGCGTTGTCCTTGGTGACGAAACCGGGGCCGGTGAGCACTGGCTTGCCGCCGCCCACGGTGTTGGCGTTGGTGCGATACAGGTTGAGCATCGTGATCGGCAGGTAGCCCTGCAGATACTGCTGCTGGTCCACCGCGAACAGGATCGTGCCCTGCGACACCGCGTTGATCACGTCGGCGGAGAGGTCGAACGTCGCCACCTTCGCCTTCGACCCGGCGGTGCTCACCGCTTCCGTCGCGGCGACCCCGATCGCCGGGTTGAGCGCCAGCACGCCGTCGATCGAGGCGTCAGCCTGCAGCTTGGACGCGATCGTGCTCTGCGCCTCAGCGATGTTGTTGATGTCCACCTGCAGGTTGACCATCTTCCCGTCCAGTGTGGACTCTGCCCCGGAACAGCGCTGCTCCAGGCCGATGTTGCCGGCCTCGTGCACCACGCAGAGCAGCTTCTTCACGCCCGCGCCGGCGAGCTTCTCGCCGGCGCCCTCACCGGCGACGGTCTCGTCCTGGCCCACATGCGACAGCGCGCCCAGCTTGCTGGACTCCGCCTGACCGGAGTTGATCGTGATCACCGGGATGTCCGCGTCGATGGCCTTGCGAATCGGGTCGGACACCGCGTCCGGGTTGGCCATCGAGACCACGATGCCGTCGACCTTGTCGCCGATCGCCGCGTTGATCAGGTCAGCCTGTTCCTCGGGTTTCCCGGAGCCCTGGTACGTCACCTTCACGCCCAGATCCTCACCGGCTTTCTGGGCGCCCTTCTTCACCACGTCCCAGAAGGCGTCGCCGGCCGCGCCGTGGGTGACCACCGCGTACGTGGCGTCGCCGCCCTTCGCGGCGCCGGAGGTGTCGCCGCCGCTGCAGCCGGCCAGCCCGAGGGCAACCAGCGCTAGCACGGCCAGCCCGGCCGTGGTTCGTCTGTTCATCTGGTCCTCACAAGGGGGTGAAGTGAGTCGAGGGTTTGGGACGGGATCCTGTCATAAATAGGGACGCTGAGCCCGCTTGCCAGATTGGTAATCGGCGCGCGCCAGCCGGGTCGGCTCCGCCTCAGCGACCTCGGCCACGGGGACGTCCCACCACGCCTGCGAGTCCGGCGCCGACGCCATCGGGTCGGTCTCGACCACCACCACGGTGAGGTCTTCCGAGCGTTTCGCCTGTTCCAGCGCGTCCCGAAGCTCGGTGTTGGAGCGGGCTCGCAGCACGTGCGCGCCGAGGCTCGCCGCGTTCTGGGCCAGGTCGGTGGGTAGCACCGGGCCGTCCAGGCGGGCGGTGTCGGGGTCCCGGTAGCGGTACCAGGTGCCGAATCGGGGCGCCCCCACCGTCTCCGACAGCCCGCCAATCGACGCGAAGCCGTGATTATCGACCAACACCACGATCAGCTTCTGGCGTTCCGCGACGGCGGTGACCAGCTCTTGCGCCATCATCAGGTAAGACCCGTCGCCAACCATCGCGAACACGTCCCGGGACGGGTCGCCCTCAGCCTGCAGAGCCAACGTGACCCCCAACGCGCCAGCGATCTCGTAGCCCATGCAGGAGTAGCCGTACTCGACGTGGTACTGCTTCGGGTCGGTGGCCCGCCACAGCTTGTGCAGATCGCCCGGCATCGAGCCGGCAGCGCACACCACCACATCACGGGGGCCGGCGGCCGCGTTCACGGCGCCGATCACCTCGGTTTGCGTCAACACCGGTCCTTCCATCGGCGCGTACGCGGAATCCACCGCGGCGCGCCAACGCTCCACCAGCGTCGCGACCTGTCCGGAAAGCTCCGCCGGAACTCGCCAACCGGTCAGCTCGCGACCCAGCGCGGCGATGGTTTGCCGAGCGTCGGCGACGACACTGAGCCCCGCGTGCTTGGCCGCGTCGAAACTGGCGACGTTCACATTGACGAACCGCACCTCGGGGTGCGCGAAAAGGGTGCGGGACGCGGTGGTGAAGTCGCTGTAGCGGGTGCCGATGCCGATCACCAGGTCGGCCTGCCGGGCCAACGCATTCGCCGCGGCCGTGCCGGTGACACCGATCGCCCCCGCCGCCGCCGGGTGGTCGTGGCGCAGCGCGCCCTTGCCGGCCTGGGTCTCTGCCACCGGGACCCCGGTGGCCGCGGCGAAAGCCGCCAACTGCGCGGCAGCGCCCGAGTAGATGACGCCTCCGCCCGCGACGATCAACGGTCGAGCCGCGGCACGGATCAGCCGGCACGCCTCCGCCAGCGTGGCCGGTTCGGGTTCGGGACGCCGGATCGGCCAGACCCGCTCGGCGAGGAACTTCTCCGGCCAGTCGTACGCCTCGGCCTGCACGTCCTGCGGCAACGCGAGCGTGACCGCGCCGGTCTCGGCCGGGTCAGTCAACACCCGCACCGCTTTCATCGCCGCGTCGACCAGCTGCTCGGGACGGGTGATCCGGTCGAAGTAGCGCGACACCGGACGGAAGCAGTCGTTCACCGAGACGTCGCCGGCCCATGGCGCCTCAAGTTGTTGCAGCACCGGGTCGGCGACCCGGGACGCGAACACGTCACCGGGCAGCAGCAGCACCGGGAGCCGGTTGATGGTCGCCCCGGCGGCGGCGGTGAGCATGTTCGTGGCGCCGGGGCCCACCGACGCGGTGCAGGCGAAGGTCGACATCCGATCCGTCATCCGGGCGTACGCCGCCGCGGTGTGCACCATCGCCTGCTCGTTGCGCGCCTGGTGGTAGCGGAAGC
>JBOGDL010000382.1:0-9146 GCA_050701815.1 Micromonosporaceae bacterium
ATGCCGGCCCGATGGGCGAGGATGCCGGTCCGATGGGCGAGGATCGCGCGGCGGCGACCCCAGCCGGTGACAGCGGCGCCGGGCGTGGCCGGCGGCAGTTGGCGGTGGCGGTGATCAGCGCCGCCGCCGGCTCGGGTCTGGCGCTGCTGGGGGCCGCCCAGGTGTGGGCGGTCGCCACCACCCGCCGTCCAGCGCCGCTCTCGCCGCTGCGCGATGAGCTCACCGGCGCCGAGTTGCTGCCCTGGGCGCCGGCTGTCGCGCTGGTCGCGCTGGCCGGCTCGGTGGCCTGGATCGCCGTTTCGGGCCGGGCCCGTGGCTGGGTGGCGACCCTGGTGGCGGGGTGCGGCGGCTGCCTGGCCGCGTCCGGTGGCCTGGGCCTGGCCACCGCTGGCGGTCCGGGGCGCGAGGTGACGGGGCTGTGGCCGGTGGCGTGTCTGCTCGGTGGTCTGGCGGTCGTCGTGGTGGCCTCGTACGTGGCCCAGCGCGGCGGCGCGTGGCCGCGTCTCGGGGGCCGGTACGACGCCCCCCGCGCCAGCCAGGCCGCGGCCGCCCCCGACGCCAGGGGTCCCGGCGCCGACGGTCCCAGCGCGAGCGGGCCCAGCGCGGCCCCCTCCGGGGGCACGGGCGCTGCCGAGGCGGCTGCCGCAGCGCCGGGGGAGCCGCCCCCAAGGGGCCAGAAGCGGGCCGGCGCGGCATCGGAGAACATGGATTCCGCCACGCTGTGGGACGAGCTGGATTCGGGCTCAGATCCCACCAGCCAGCGCTGACCGGCGGCATTATCGCTTGCGCCGTGCGATTAGGCTGTCGTACCCCCGGAATCAAGAGATCCTCATCGCCACATACGATCGGCCGCATGGCATCCGGAGAGCGGAGTCCGACGTGAGTGCCCTTGAGGAGATTCTCGCAGCGGTCCGCGATGACGTTGAAGCGCGGGCTCAGGCGACGCCGCTGGACGTGATCCGGGCTCGGGCGGCAGCCGCCCCGCCGCCGAAGGATGCGCTGGCGGCGCTGCGCGCCCCCGGGGTGGGCGTGATCGCGGAGGTGAAGCGCGCCTCCCCGTCGCGGGGCCGGCTGGCCGAGATCCCGGACCCGGCGGACCTCGCCCGGCAGTACGCCGCCGGAGGGGCCCGTTGTGTCAGCGTCTTGACCGAGAACCGTCATTTCGGCGGCAGTCTGGCGGATCTTGCCGCGGTGCGCGCCGCGGTCGATGTGCCGGTGTTGCGAAAGGACTTCGTGGTCTCCAGCTACCAGGTGCACGAGGCTCGGGCGCACGGCGCCGACCTGGTGTTGCTGCTGGTGGCCGCGCTGGAGCAGAACGCCTTGATCGGCTTGTTGGAGCGGATCGAGTCGCTCGGCATGACCGCCTTGGTGGAGGTGCACACCGAGGAGGAGGTGGATCGCGCGCTCGCCGCCGGGGCGAAGGTGATCGGCGTGAACGCGCGTGACCTGCGCACCTTGGAGGTGGACCGTTCGGTGTTCGAGCGGATCGCGCCCGGGCTGCCCCGGGGGATCGTGAAGATCGCCGAGTCCGGGGTGCGCGGCCCGCATGACCTGATTCGCTACGCCGCCGCGGGCGCTGACGCGGTGCTGGTGGGCGAAGGGCTGGTGACCCAGAAGAGCCCACGGGACGCGGTGGCCGAGCTGGTCACCGCCGGCAGCCACCCCGCGACCCCGAGGCCAGCGCGGTGAACCCTCCGGTGAGCTTTTCCTCCGACCCGGATCCGACCGGGCACTTCGGCGGGTACGGCGGCCGGTTCGTCCCGGAGGCGTTGATCGCCGCGCTGGACGAGCTGGACGTGGAGTACCGCAAAGCGATCGGCGACCGGGAGTTTCGCGCCGAGCTGGACCGGTGGTTGCTCGAGTACGCCGGCCGGCCGGCGCCGCTCTACCACGCTGTCCGGCTGTCCGAGGTCGCCGGCGCGATGATCCTGCTGAAGCGGGAAGACCTCAACCACACCGGCGCCCACAAGATCAACAACGTGCTGGGCCAGGTGCTGCTCGCCAAGCGGATGGGCAAGCGCCGGGTGATCGCGGAGACCGGGGCCGGGCAGCACGGGGTGGCCACAGCCACCGCCGCGGCGTGCCTGGGCTTGGAGTGCGTGGTGTACATGGGCGAGGTCGACACTCGCCGGCAGGCGCTCAACGTGGCCCGGATGCAGATGCTCGGCGCCGCGGTGCGCCCGGTGTCCAGCGGCAGCCGCACCCTGAAGGACGCCATGAACGAGGCGTTCCGGGACTGGGTCGCCAATGTCGACGACACCCATTACGTGATCGGGTCAGTGGGCGGGCCGCACCCGTTCCCGATGATGGTGCGCGACTTCCAGAAGGTGATCGGCGAGGAAGCGCGAGCCCAGTGCGCCGAACAGTTCGGCCGGCTGCCGGACGCGGTGTGCGCATGCGTGGGCGGCGGCTCCAACGCGATCGGGATCTTCCACAGCTTCCTGGGTGACGAGCAGGTCAAGCTGTACGGCTTCGAGGCGGGCGGCGACGGCGTGGCCACCGGCCGGCATGCCGCGGCGATCACCGGCGGCCGTCCCGGCGTGCTGCATGGCTCGCGCTCGTACCTGCTGCAGGACGATGACGGCCAGACCATCGAGTCGCATTCGATCTCGGCGGGGCTGGACTACCCCGGGGTCGGCCCGGAACACGCGTGGCTGCATGACGCCGGCCGGGTGACGTACCTACCCGTGACCGACACCGAGGCGATGGACGCGTTCTCGCTGTTGTGCCGCACCGAGGGCATCATTCCCGCGATCGAGAGCGCGCACGCCGTGGCGGGAGCGCTGCGGGTCGCCGCGGACCTCAGGCCCGGTTCGGGAGCGGAGCCGATGATCATCGTGAACCTGTCCGGTCGGGGCGACAAGGACGTGCAGACCGCCGCGGACTGGTTCGGCCTGTTGCAGGACAAGCCGGGCAGCGAGGACGCCGCTGACAGCCCCCGCGAGTACCGGCCGCTGCAGAGCGACACCCGTAGAGCCAACCCTTGACGAAGGATGAGACATGAGCGTGTCGCTCGCGTTTGACAAGGCCAGGGCCGAGCAGCGAGCCGCGTTGGTGGGTTGGCTGCCAGCCGGGTTCCCCACCGTGGAGCAGGGGATCAAGGCGTGCCAGGCGATGGTGCGGGCCGGCGTCGACATCGTCGAGGTCGGGTTCTCGTACTCCGACCCGGTGATGGACGGTCCGGTGATTCAGCGGGCGGGCGACGCGGCGCTGGCCGCGGGGCTGCGAACCGCTGACGTGTTCCGCACCGTGGAGGCCACCGCCGCCGAAGGCGTGCCCACGCTGGTGATGACGTACTGGAACCCGGTGGAGCAGTACGGGGTGTCCGCGTTCGCGCGCGACCTTGCCGCCGCTGGGGGCGCGGGGCTGATCACGCCGGACCTGATCCCCGATGAGGCGGGGCCGTGGCTGGCCGCCTCCGACGAACACGGCCTGGACCGGGTGTTTCTGGTGGCGCCCAGCTCCAGCGACCAGCGACTTGAGATGACGGCGAAGCAGTGCCGTGGCTTCGTGTACGCGACCAGCGTGATGGGGGTGACCGGGGCTCGGGAGCAGACCAGCTCGCTGGCCCCGGATCTGGTCTCCCGGGTCCGTAAGGTCACGTCCTTGCCGGTGGGGGTGGGGCTCGGGGTGCGGGATGGCGCTCAGGCCGCCCAGGTGGGCGAGTACGCGGACGCCGTGATCGTCGGCAGCGCCTTGATCCGCCAGCTGCTCGACGCCGATGATTTCGACTCCGGGCTGGCCGCGCTGAGCGCGCTCACCGAGGAACTGGCTGAGGGCGTACGCCGCGGCAAGGCCTGACCCACGCCGCGGCGTACGCTCCACCGTCACAGGGGCGCCCGAGCTGTGAATGTGCTGTCACGCGAAGAGACGTGGGTCAGCCGACCGCGGCCTCTCCCACCATGTCGTCGCTCGCGTCCGGAACGACAGGCTCCGCAGCGCGTTCCACGTCGCGTAAGGCGCCGGCAACCCCTTGCACGGCATCGGCGACCGCGACCCGGGTGGTCGCGGTGAGCGGGCTCGGCAGATCGTCCGGGTCGGCCCAGGTGAGCCGGCGGATCCAGCTCGGGGAGTTGACCAGGGCCTCGCCGTTGACGATCTTGGCCCGGAACACATGCACCAGCACGTCGGGCAGGTCGTCGCCGCAGCTATCGCCGGTTAAGTGGTAGATCCCGACCAGATCGGTCGGCTGGATCTCCATCCCTGTCTCTTCGCGCACGTCACGAGTCACGGCGTGCACCGGGCTCTCGGCATTGCGGATCTTGCCGCCTGGCAGACCCCACAGCCGGTGCCCCTGATTCTGTTGGCAGAGCAGGACGCGGCCGCTGGAGTCTCGAATGACTGCGGCGACCGCGGACGTGAGGGAGTTCATGTTCTGCACCCTAGAGGCGACCGGGGCCACCGGCCAATGATTGACACGGGTAGCGTGGTGCCTCGTGAATCTAGCTGCCATCCCCAGCCCCGACACCGGTGTTTGGCACATCGGGCCGGTTCCCATCAGGGCGTACTCGATCGCCATCGTGATCGGCATCTTCCTCGCCGTGTGGATCACGGAGCGTCGACTTCGTCGTCAGGGCGCCCCTCCCGGCGTGGTGATCGACATCGCTGTGTGGGCGGTGCCGTTCGGCATCATCGGGGCCCGCCTCTACCACGTGATCACCGATGCGCAGCTGTACTTCGGCCCCGGGCGGGAGCCGATCGAGGCGCTGAAGATCTGGAATCCCGGCCTGGGCATTCCGGGGGCTCTGCTCGCGGGGGCGCTGGGCGCCTGGATCGGGTGCCGCCGCCACAACATCCCGTTGAGCATGCTGGCCGACGCGCTGGCGCCGGGCCTGCCGATCGCACAGGCCGTGGGCCGGCTTGGCAACTGGTTCAACCAGGAGTTGTACGGGCGTCCCACCGAGCTGCCGTGGGCGTTGAGCATCGACGTTCAGCACCGAGAACAAGGCTATGAGCAGTTCGAGACCTTTCACCCCACTTTCCTGTACGAGGCGCTCTGGAACCTCGGCGGCGCGGCCCTGATCTTCTGGCTGGACCGCCGATTCAAGTTCGGCAAGGGCCGCGCGTTCGCGCTGTACGTGATCATGTACGCGGTGGGACGGTTCTGGGTGGAGTCGCTGCGGATCGACAGCGCCAACTCCTTCCTCGGGTTCCGGCTGAACATGTGGACCGCGATCATCGCGTTGATCGGCGGGGTGACGTACTTCTTGCTGGTGAGCGGCCCTCGGCAGCGCCTGGCGTACGACGACGCCGGCAACATGCGAGTGGTCGTCGACACCGCAGCGGCCCCCGCGGCCGGGCAGCCCAGCGACGACGCGGACCAGACCGCCGCCGACCAGACGGCTGACGGCGGGACTGCCGCCGACGAGACCGCTGATGCGGCAACCGACGCTGACCCGCCTGAGCAGGGCGAGGATGACGAGAACAGCGCGACCGATTCGTCCGAAGCGGAGCAATCCGCTGCGGACGCGGAGCGGGAGGCCCCTGAGGCGGCGAACTCCGGCACGACCGGACCACCCGGTCCAGGCAGCTCTTCGAACGACCGGTAGCGGGGGCGCGGACAGTGCGTAAGGCAGTCGTTGTCGGCGCCGGCGTCGGTGGCCTGGCCGTGGCAGGCGCGCTGAGGAGGGCGCGCTGGGACGTGACGCTGCTGGAGCGGGAGTCCAGCCTGGCGGTGGGCCGGGCGGCGTTGTTGTTGTGGCCCAACGGGGTGCACGCGCTGCGCGCGCTCGGCGTCGGCGCCGGGTTGGACGAGATCGCCGAGCCGCTCACCGAGACCTTGATTCGCCGGCCTGACGGCCGGGTGCTGGTCCGGTCGAGCATGGCGGGGCTGGTGGAGCGCCACGGCGCCCCTGCGGTGGCGGTGCGGCGTCAGGACCTGTACGACGCCCTGGTCGCTGAGTTGGGCGAGGTCAACGTGCGCACCGGAGTCACGGTGGACCGGGTGCGCGCCGCAGCCGGCTCTGAAGGCCCGGCGGTCGGTGACGGTCACAGCTGGTGGGAAGCCGACCTGGTGGTCGCCGCGGACGGGATGGACAGCGTGGTGCGCCGCGCGGTCGCGGCTGACTCCACCGTCACCCCCGCTGGCTACACCGCGTGGCGTGCGGTGGTGCCGGCGCACCGTGCCCCGGAGACCGCCGCGGCGGGGGAGACCGTCGGCTCCGGTCAGCGTCTGTTGATCGCCCCGCTGGGCAGCCGGGGTGTCTACTGGATGGCGGTGGTGGCCGGCGCGCCTCGGCCGGAATCCGCGGAGGTGCAGCTGGAGCTGCTGTTTCGCTGGTTCGCCGACTGGCATGACCCAGTGGCGAAGTTGATCGACGCGACCCGTCCCGACGAGTTGTGGCAGCAGGCGATGGCCGACCTGGCGCCGCTGCCACGCCGTTTCGGCTTTGCCGTGGGGCACGGCGGGATCGCGCTGCTGGGCGACGCGGCGCACGCGATGACGCCCAACCTGGGGCAGGGCGCCTGCCTGGCGTTGGAGGACGCGATCACCCTCGCCAACCTGATGGCCGAAGCGCCGTTGGGAGGACCGCTGGACGGTGTGCTCTCCAGGTACGACCAGCTGCGCCGGCGGCGTGCCGCGAAACTGGTGCGGCAGTCCCGGCGGCTCGGGGCTGTGTTCGGGGCCCGCAGCCGGCTTGGGGTGGGCGCCCGCAACACTCTGCTCACCGCGGCGCCGGGGCTGTTCGATCGGGTGACCGCCGCCGGCGCCGGATGGCGCCCGCCCGGTTATCGCCGCCCGTGACCCAGGCCGGGTTCGGCTGATTGCTGGCGAGCGTTCCGCCGTGCCGGATCTCGGCGCAGGCACGGCTGCGAGTAAGCTTCCGCGCGATGTCTGCATCTGCCGCCGCCTCGGAGCCTTCGGGCATGAGCGCCACGCTCGCCCAGTTCACCTGCTGCCGAGTGCGAATCAATGGTCTCGACCCGCAAGCCGCGGTGTCGGTTCTGCTGGAGTCCCGGCACGGTCACCCGCGCCGCACCCACCTGTGCAACGCGTACACCTTGGCTCTGGCGCTTCGGGACCGTGAGTACCGCTCCCTGCTGAACCAAGCCGACGTCAACTTCGCCGACGGGCACTACGTGGCGATGGTGGGTCGGCGGCGCGGCCAGTCCCAGATGACCGAACGGGTGTACGGGCCCGACCTGATGCTCGCCACGCTGGATCAGGGACGGGAGCGCGGGCTGCGCCACTACCTGTACGGCGCCTCTCCCGAGACCGTGGAGAAGCTCGCCGAGTCGTTGACTGAGCGGCTGCCCGGCGTCCAGATCGTGGCGGCCGAGTCGCCGCCGTTCCGTCCGCTCACCGACGCCGAGAGCAGCGACCTGGTCGACCGGGTGCGGGAGCTCAAGCCCGACATCTTCTGGGTGGGGCTGGGCACCCCGACCCAGGACCGGTTCGTGGCCGACTACGCGGCTCGACTGAACTGCACCCTGGCGCCGGTGGGCGCGGCGTTCGACTTCTGGTCCGGCAACAAGCCGATGGCGCCGGAGTTCGCTCGGCGCCACGGCCTGGAGTGGGCGTACCGGTTGGTCACTGAACCCGGTCGGCTGTGGCGGCGTTACCTGATCGGCAACCCGCTGTTCGTGTTCGGTGTGCTCACCGATCGCGTCCGCCGGCATCACCGTTGACGGACCACCCTGGGGGCCCGTGGTTCGCCCGGGTGGCCCCCCGCCCCGCTGCTCCCGCGACGCTGTTCTGTCTGCCGCACGCTGGCGGGGCGCCCAGCACGTACCGGCAGTGGTCGGCGCTGGCGCCGGACCTGGACGTCGCCGCGGTGTCCCTGCCGGGACGGGGGCAGCGTTGGGGTGAGCCCGCCGAGGTGGACGTGGCGGCGCTCGCGACAGCGGTGGCTGCGGAGGCGGGCGCCCGCCCGTACGCGCTGTACGGGCACTCCATGGGCGCCTGGCTCGGCTTCGAGGTGGCGCGGGAGCTGCGTCGCAGCGGCGCCCCGGTGCCGGTGCGGATGTACCTGGGCGGTAGCCGCCCGCCGCACGCCCGGGCCGCGCTGTACGGGCTCTCGGACATCCCCGACAGCGACTTGATCGACCAGCTGCTGGCGTACGGGGGAATGCCGCGGGAGGTGGCCGAGGAGCCGGAGTTGTGCCGGCTGGTGCTGCCGGCGGTGCGGGGCGACCTGCGTTGGATGGATGCCCGCACCCACACCGACGAGGCCCCGTTGCAGGTGCCGCTGCGGCTCTTCGCCGGCGCCGGGGATCCGATCACCACGCCCGCCGAACTGTTCGGCTGGATGGCTCACACCAGCGTCGGGGTGCGGCTGCGCACCATGCCAGGCGGGCATTTCTTCCACCAGGACGATCCCGCCCGGTTGGTTGCCGCCATCCGAGCGGACCTCGCGACGGCGCTGCGCTCAATCGCCGGCTCGGAACAGCCGGGGGACGCGGGTGGGCCGTCCCAGTCGGGGTGGCCGGACCTGCCCGCGCCCGACGAAGTCCGGCTCTGGCTGGACACCGGCGAAGCCCGCCCGGCGGCGTTGTCTCCGCAGGTGACGGTGAGCCGCAGCGGGTCCGCGGGGTGGACCTTGACCGCGGCCGCGTACGGGCACGATGTGGGCGTCGGCCTGCGGCACGTCGATGAACCCGCGGCACCCGGCGAGCTGGACCCAGATGAGCGCACCGACCTGGACAGTCGTACCGGGCTGGATCGGCTTGGCCACGGGTTGGCGCTGTCCGCGGCGAGGCGTGCGCTGCAGCGGGCGGCTGGCGCGGAAGCAGTAGCGCCCCGGACGGTGTCGTTCGCGGGATGCTCCGGGCGGGTGTGGCGGCCACGGGTGGCTCACCAGCCGTCCGGGTTGTCCGACTGGCGGGTCTCGTTGCTGACTTTCCCTCGCGGCGCCGGCGGGATCAGCGCGGTCGCCGCGGTGGCGCAACGGCGCGACAGGTGGCGATTGCGATTCGCCGCCGAACCTGTGCCGGCCGATTGCGCATAGCTGGGGGAGACAGGTCGGGCGTGGCCGATAGCTGCCGGCCAGCCTCAGAACTCGTCGGCGGGGTGGGCTTGCCCCTCTGACTTCTCAATCGCCTCGATCAGGCTGTTCGGTCGCATGTCCTTCCAGTTCGCCTCCACGTACGCGAGGCAGGTTTCCCGACTGGCTTCCGGGTGAGCGACCGTCCAGCCTGCCGGCGTC
>JBOGDL010000383.1:0-7874 GCA_050701815.1 Micromonosporaceae bacterium
CAACCGTCCGGGTACGACCGGCGCACAGCATGCGCGACCGCCACCGCGAGCGCGGTCTTCCCGACACCGCCCATGCCGGACAACGCGATCAGGGCGGGCGCCGCGGTCGACTCGTCCTGATGTTCGAGCAGCGCTTCGCGCAACGCGACCGCCTCCCGTTCCCGCCCCACCAGGGACGGAATCTGGGGAGGGAGTTGATTGGGCCGCTGCTGGTGGGACGTCAACCGGCTTGCAGCCGCCGGCCGCCTGGAAGGCCCGGGCCCGCGTTCAGCCGGGCTGCTGGTGACTGGGTCCGCGGGCTCCGGCGACGGTGAGAACGGCGACGGCCTCCCCGAGCTGACCTCCGCGGGCTCCTCACCGCTGGTCAGAATCTGCTGATGAAGCGCCTGCAGCTCCGGGCCCGGCTCGATGCCCAGCTGATCCCGGAGCACCTGGTAGCCAGCCCGGTACACCTGCAACGCCTCCCCGGTTCTGCCGGAGCTGTGCAGCGCCCGCATCAGCTGGCCGCGCAGATGTTCCCGGGCAGGGTTTCCGGACAGCTCAGCCCGTAGGTCCGGGATCAGCTGCTTCACCTCACCCAGGGCCAACTCGGCGTCGACAAGCTCCTCAAACACCAACAGCCGAAGCTCCTCCAGCCGCTCGGCTTCAGCTCCGATGGCGAAGCTGGCGACGCCGTCCAGGGGACGTCCGCGCCATAGCTCGAGCGCGGTCCGCAACGCGGCGGCGGCCTGGACGCTCTGCCCCGATCCAGCGTGGCCACGACCGGCGGCGACGAGCGCCTCAAACCGCCCCAGGTCAAGCTGCCGGTCGCTCGCCACGAGGGTGTACCCGGAGGGCCGGGTGTGAATCAGACCGTCGTCACTTCCGGCGCCGAGCAGGGTGCGTCGCACCGACGAGACCAGAGACTGGACCCGGCTGTGCCCGGAGTTGGGGGGCACACCTGACCACAACAGATCTGCCAGGCGGCCCACGGTCACGACTCGGCCCCGCTGCAGCGCGAGGATCGCGATCAGCGCCCGCTCCAACTTCGTCAAATGTGTCTGTTGGTCGCCAACCCACACTTCCACTGGGCCGAGAATGTTGACGTGGGGCGCTGACACGGACCCAACCTAGTCGGAGCTGCGCATGGAGCCTAGGACCTCTTTCCTGATTTCCACGCGGTAAACGCCCGCTGGCCGCGGCGGCTCTGACTAGGAGTCGGCCCCTATTCCGAGGAATAGGGGCCGACCATTGTCCTCACGCGACCATTGACCAGATTCGCCGGTACGCGGCCGCTTCAGCGTGCATCCACGCGGAGAATCCACGATCCGACTGGTGGGGACGGAAAGCCACGCCTCTCCGTACGTCGACCACCACCGGGGACACTCCATTCGAATGCAGCTGGTTGCCCACCTGGCCGAGCAACCACAGCATCACTTCCGCCGTCTCCGGCTTCAATTCCTCCACCTTGACGTGCATCCGGATCGCTTCCACCAGGCCATCGGGATGCCGCACCACCAGGTGCGGGGTCACTCTCACACTCAGATCCGAGGACGACCACCGTGCGGTGCGCGCGGGAAGCACCTCGGTGTCTGCGATCTCCGGCGCCCAGCGCAACCACCCAGCCGCCAGCTCCGCGTAATGTCCCGCCTTGTGCGCCGGCGCATCTTCGACGGCCTGCTCGACGATCTCGCGATCCTGCCCGACACGGCGGCCCAGCCGGGCGGCGTAGAGAAATCGGCGGTAGTAGTCGCGGCGTGGGTCGTACGGTTCGGCGCTTTGCGCGATTTGACCAGCCACCTGACTCAACCGGGTGGGACCGGCCACACGCACATAGTCGGTGAATTGGAGCAAACTGACATCACATTTGCGGTGCCTCGGCAAGTGGGCATACCTCCCAGGTCAGCCCTGAAACGGGAGACCCGAACAGCCGTGAGAGCCGGCGTCATGCGGGGACAAAACTTTGCGCCGGATCTTGGTGGAGACTACCGTGGCCACGTAACACGCCGATGTCACGTTTCCAGCCTCCATTTCGGATGCTCGAATCTCTCGCTTACGGGCGGTCCATCCGCCCTACGGCTTCCTGCCATTCTATCGAACAGATGTGTCAATTTTGGCTGTCGATGTTGGCGACTTTTGGCGGTGCCACGGGATTTTCAGCAGCCGCCCAGGGGCCGCTCACGCGGCTCGATTGACATCGCCGATGAGCCCTTGATCAGCGCGTCGTCAGGGTGAGCTGGAACGAGTACAGCGCCGCCCGATACACGTGATGGCCGTGCTCCACGGCGCGGCCGGTGCCGTCGTACGCGGTGCGGGCCATCGTCAGCAACGACGCTCCCCTGGTCTCGTCCAGCAGCCTGGCCTCTGCCGTGGCAGCCTTACGAGCGCCGATGGTTTGCTCAGCCAGCCGCAGCCGGATTCCGGCCTCCCGCAGCAGTTGGTAGAGCCCGTGTTGAGTCAACCGCTCCACGGTGATGCCGGCCAGCCCGGCGGGCAGATAGTTGCGCATCAACGCCAGGGGCTCAGAGCCGGCTCGCCGCAGCCGCTCGATCACCATCACCTCGCTGCCCACGGGCAGTTGCAGCGCCACGGCCACTTCGTCCGAGGCGACGTCGACGGCCAGCGACAGCACCTCGGTGCGCGGCTCACGTCCGGCTCGCTCGAGGTCGTCATAGAGGCTGGTCAGCTCGATGGTGCGACGTACCCGAGGATGGGCGATCTGGGTGCCGACCCCGCGTTTGCGGATCAGCAACCCCTGGTTCACCAGGTGCGCGATCGCCTGCCTGACGGTGGGGCGCGAGAGCCCCAGCCGGTCGGCGAGCGCGAGCTCATTCTCCAAACGGGACCCCGGCGGCAACGCGCCAGCGTCGATCAACTCGGTCAGGTGCTGCGCGAGTTGGTAGTAGAGCGGCACCGGGCTGGACCGGTCGATGTGGATCGGCGTGGCGACCTTTTCCACCGGAGTCCCTCGCAATCGGCTTGATCCATGACCCGCCCCGGCTCGGCGGCGGCCCGCTGAGCCGGCGGTCCCGACACGCCGGAGTGGGTCGTGGGCAAGACCGCGCGGGTCGAGCGTACACATGTCGATATGTCTTTACATGCTGTTGACAGCTCGAAGTGATCAGCGTTAGAACTTCCGAAAGCGCGGTGGGCAGCGCCTCAATCGGGGCTCACGCAGCCAGCAGCGAGGAGGCGTCTGATGAGAATCGGCCTCGTCGGCGTCGGCCGGATCGGCGCCCAGCACGCACAGACGCTCGCCAGCCTCCGCGAAGTCGATCAGCTGATCATCACCGACACCGATCAGGCTCGCGCCCGAGCGGTGGCCGACAGGGTGGGCGCGACCGCCGCGCCCACCGTCGCTGACCTCGCCGCTGACCTGGCCGCTGTCTCCACCGCCGGAGTGGTGATCGCGGCGCCGACACCAAGCCACGCCGATCTGATCGGACAGTTCGCCGCCGCTGGTTTGCCGGTCTTCTGTGAGAAGCCGGTCGCCCCTGACGTGCCGGGCACCCGGAAAGCCCTGGCTCTCGTCGGGCAGGCTGACGTTCCACTGCAGATCGGGTTTCAGCGCCGTTTCGACGCCGGTTTTTCCGCGGTACGAGGCGCCGTGCGAGCCCAACGCCTGGGCTGGCTGCACACCCTGCGCGCCTGCACCGCAGACATGACGCCGCCCCCCGCCGAATACATCGCCGCCTCCGGCGGAATCTTCCGGGATTGCGCGGTGCACGACTTCGACATCGTCCGGTGGGTCACCGGGCGAGAGGTGACCCAGGTGTACGCCACCGGCGCCAACCGCGGCGCCGAGCAGTTCGCTCTATACGGGGACGTCGACACCGGAGTGGCGGTGTTGACGCTCGACGACGGCACGCTCGCGACCTGCTCGGCGACCCGCTACAACGGGGCCGGGTACGACGTGCGCCTGGAGGCATGCGGCTCGCTCGGCACCCTGGTCGCGGGGCTCGACGAGTGGGCTCCGTTGGTCTCGGCGGAGGTCGAAGCGGAGCCAGGCGGCATCGCGGACAACCCCGCCGAGCGCAGCCCCAGAGGCGGGCGCACGTACACCGATTTCATGGAGCGTTTCGGGCCTGCGTACGCGGCGGAGCTGGCCGCGTTCTGCGACGTGGTCGCGGGCCGCACGCCCAGCCCCTGCACCGGCGAAGACGCGCTGGCCGCGCTGCTGATCGCCGAGGCCGCCGAACTGTCCCGTCAGGAGGGACGCCCGACTTCGATCGAGGAGGTGTCATGAGAGTCGCGGCCGCACCCATCTCCTGGGGGGTGTGCGAGGTCCCGGGGTGGGGCCACCAGTTGACGCCGGAACGGGTGCTGACCGAGATGCGTCAGCTGGGGATCACCGCGACCGAGTTCGGCCCGTACGGGTATCTGCCCACCGAGCCGGGCGCCCGGTCCGAACTGCTGGCGCGGCACGGCCTGGCAGCTGTCGGCGGGTTCGTCCCGGTGGTGCTGCACCAAGCTGACCGGGATCCACTGGACAAGGTGCGGGCTGCCCTGGACGGTTTCGGCGACGCCACCATGCTGGTGCTCGCCGCCGCGACCGGCCAGCCCGGGTACGACCAGCGGCCGGTGTTGGACCAGGCCGGATGGCAGGTGCTGTCAGCCAACCTGGACCGGGTGGCTGACTACGCGGCTGAACGTGGGGTTCTCGCCACGCTGCATCCGCACGTGGGGACCATGATCGAAACCGCCGATGAGGTCCGCCGGGTGCTGGATGGGGCCCGGGCGCCGCTCTGCCTGGACACCGGCCACCTGCTACTGGGCGGGACGGACCCCGCAGCTCTGGCCCGGGCGGCGCCGGAGCGGATCGCGCACGTGCACCTCAAGGACGTCCAAATTGGAATCGCGGAACAGATCCGCAGCGGCGAGCTCCGCTACACCGACGCTGTGCGGCAAGGCGTGTTCTGCCCGCTTGGACAGGGCGATGTGGACATCGCCGGCATCGTCTCCGCGCTCGCCAAAGCCGGCTACCGCGGCTGGTACGTGCTGGAGCAGGACACCGTGCTCGACGCCGAGCCCGCCGGCGACACGGGGCCGGCGCATGACGTACGCGCCAGCCTGAGCTACCTGGAGCGGCTGTGACCGAGCTGCCTGGCCCGCCCGACCCCGTCCCGGACGCTGTGTCGGCGGGACCACAGTCCTTTCGCGTAGAAGCGCGTCCACAGTCCTCCCGCGTAGAAGCGCGTCCACAGTCCTCCCGCGTAGAAGCGCATCCACAGTTCGATGTGATCGCGATCGGGCGGCTCGGGGTGGACCTGTATCCGCACCAGACCGGGGTCGCGCTGCCCGATGTCGACAGCTTCGGGAAGTACCTCGGCGGCAGTGCCGCCAACGTCGCGGTGGCCGCGACCCGTCTCGGGCGGCGTACAGCGTTGATCAGCCGTACCGGGGCCGACCCGTTCGGGGCGTACCTGCGACGCGAGCTGCGCGAGTTCGGGGTCGACGCGCGCTGGGTGAGCGCCACCCCCGATCTGCCCACCCCGATCACGTTCTGCGAGATCTTCCCGCCGGACGACTTCCCGATCTACTTCTACCGGCAGCCCAAGGCGCCGGACCTGGAAATCCACCCGGACGAGTTGGACCTGGACGGGATCAGAGACGCCCGCCTGCTGTGGTTGACCGGCACCGGGCTGTCCGCCGAGCCCAGTCGCGCCGCTCACTTGACGGCGCTGGCGGCACGTGACCCGGATTCGCTGACCGTGTTCGACCTGGACTACCGCCCGACGCTGTGGCCGTCGCCCGAGGCGGCGACAGCTGCCTACCAGGAGGCGTTGGCCGCGCTCGGCAGGCGGGTTGACGCGACGTCCGGGGAGCCGGCCGGTGGCGCGGTGGTGGTGGGCAATCTGGACGAGTGCGAGATCGCAGTCGGGGTCCGGGACCCCCACGCCGCGACCCAGGCGCTGCTGGCCGCCGGAGCCCGGCTGGCCGTGGTGAAGCAGGGCCCGCGTGGAGTGTTGGCCCGCACGGCTGAGGAGACGGTCGAGCTGCCCCCGCGCCAGGTGACAGTGGTGAACGGGCTGGGCGCCGGCGACGCCTTCGGCGGGGCGCTGTGCCATGGCCTGCTCGCCGGGTGGCCGCTGAGCCAGATCATCGAATACGGCAACGCCGCCGGAGCGCTGGTCGCGTCCCAGCTGGCCTGCTCCCCGGCGATGCCCACGGTGGCCGAGGTGGAACAGCTGTTGAGCGGGCCGGCCGATGCGTGAGGCGTACCGGGCGCTGACCCAGACTCGGGCTCGAGAGCCGCAGGCGGTCGCCGCCGCGGCGGCCAAGCGGCGCCGGCGTCCCTGGCTCAGCGACACCGACCGGCTGATGCTGATCGCGGCCGACCATCCCGCGCGGGGCATGTTCGCCGCCGGTGGACGTCCCGACGCGATGGCCAGCCGGCTGCAGCTGCTGGACCGGGTGCGGGTCGCGCTGGCGCGTCCCGGGGTGGACGGGGTGCTCGGGGCCCCCGACTTGTTGGACGACCTGCTGCTGCTGGGCGCGCTGGAAGACAAGGTGGTCGTGGGCTCCATGAACCGGGGCGGGATTCCCGGCGCGGTGTTCGAGATGGACGATCGGTTCACCGGGTACGACGCGAGCGCCATCGAACGGATGCGTTTCGACGCGGGCAAGATGCTGCTGCGTATCGACCCGACCGATGCCGCCACGGCTGACACCATGCACAGTTGCGCGCACGCGGTCTCCGAGCTGGCGGCCCGGGACCTGATGGCGATGGTGGAGCCGTTCTGGGTACGCCGGGCGCCCGACGGCACGCTGCGCAACGACCTCGAGCCGACCTCGATGATGCGCGCCATCGCGGTGGCGCAGGCGTTGGGCAGCAGCTCCGCGCGCACCTGGCTGAAGGTGCCGGTGATGGCGGACATGGAACGCGTGATGGAGGCCTCCACGCTGCCCGCGTTGCTGCTGGGCGGGGATCCGGAAACGGGCCCGGACGAGACGTACGCGGCCTGGCAGCGGGCGTTGCGGCTGCCCACCGTACGCGGGCTGGTGGTGGGGCGTGCGGTGCTCTACCCGGCGGACGACGACGTGGCCACGGCGGTGGACACCGCCGTGGGCCTGCTTTGAGGAAGGTCGGCCTGCTTTGAGGAAGGTCGGACTGCTGTGAGGAGGGGGCCGGGCGTGGAGCACCATCTGCCGTACGGGAGCGCCGCTGCGGACCCGTGGTCGGTCTCGGTCGCGATGGACCGTCCGGCGCTTCGGGTGCTGCAGCTGCCTGCTGGCGGGTCGCACACGTTCCGCACTGAAGCCACGGAGGCGCTGCTGCTGCCGCTGGCCGGCGGTTGCGATGTGGCGTGCGGCGACGAGCAGCTCAGCTTGACCGGCAGGTCCAGCGTCTTCGAGCAGGTCAGCGACTTCTGCTACCTGCCGCGGGGGGCGAGGGTCACGATCGCCAGCGTCGCTGGTGGCCGGTTCGCGGTGGCGTCCGCGCCCGCTGCTCGGGACCTGCCGTTGCGACACCAGCCTGCCGCGGCGGCGCCGGTCGAGTTACGCGGCGCCGGGGTCTGCAGCCGGCAGGTCAACAATCTGGCGTCCGCCGACAGCTTCGAGTGCGACAGCCTGATGGTGGTGGAGGTGCTCACCCCAGGTGGGAACTGGTCCAGCTACCCGCCTCACAAACACGACGAGCAGACCGCCGGTGAAACCGAGCTGGAAGAGATCTATTACTTCGAGGTACGTGATGGCGGGGCCGGCTACCAGAGGGTCTTCGGCGCCCCGGACCGTCCGATCGAGGTGCTCGCCGAGGTGCGCACCGGTGACGTGGTGCTGGTGCCGCACGGCTGGCATGGCCCGTCCATGGCCGCTCCCGGCTACGACATGTACTACCTGAACGTGATGGCGGGGCCGGGCCCGGAGCGGGCGTGGCGGTTCCGCGATCACCC
>JBOGDL010000384.1:0-9249 GCA_050701815.1 Micromonosporaceae bacterium
GGGTGAACAGGTCGTACGAGAGCCCCAACGCGTGCAGGTCCTCCACGATCACCTGGTTGTACCGGTCAGCCAGCTCGCGCGGCGAGACGCCTTCGCTCTCGGCCTGCACCAGGATCGGGGTGCCGTGCTCGTCCGTGCCGGAGACCATGAGCACGTCATGCCCGGCCATCCGCATGTACCGGCTGAAGACGTCGGACGGGACTCCGAAACCGGACACATGGCCGATGTGTCGCGGGCCGTTCGCGTACGGCCAGGCGACAGCTGTCAAGACGTGACTCATAGCGGCCAAGCCTAGTAGGGGCACCCGAGGCAACCGACCCGGTTTCCCCGCCCGCGCCGGCGCCAGGTCAGATCGTGGCCAACTCAGACGGTGATCAGCCAGATCGGCTTGCGGACCTGCATCGCGGTCTGGCGCAGCCGGAGCAACGGTTCGACCGCGCCGGCATGATCGCCAGCAGTGACGGCGTGGCAGCGCCGCACTGGCGTCGTCACAGTGTGCAATTAGAAAGTGACAGTTGATCACCAAAGGACCGCACGGGGCGAACCAGCCAACCCACAACCACCAGCCACTCCACAACTACCAGCCAACCCCCAGGCACAGGTGTCGCCGCGCAAGCCCGCGCTGCGCACCCGTCCGCTGCTGGCGGAGCATCTCAGGAGACGACCCGGCCCGAAACTCCGCGTGGTCACTCCACCTCGCAGCCCCGTGCTCGGCCTGTCCCTGCTGCTGCTCCTCGCGCTATTGACGTTCTTCGTCGCCTGGGTGAGCGCCGAGCCGTTCTGGATCGCGATGGGGCATTACGACACCGGCAACGTACGGGTCACCCGATGCGTCGGCGAAGGTGATCTGGGCACCCGGTGCGTCGGAGCGTTCACCTCCGATCATGGCGGCCACGCGCTCAATTCAGCCACGATCAGCGGCGCCGAAGCCGCGGATCGCGCGGTCGGCCGGAGCCTGCCCGCCAAGATGGTTTCACCCGACGGTCGGATCGCGTACGTCGGGGACGCGGTTGGGCTCACCCTGCGCTGGTCGATCGGAATCGGCCTGCTGCTCCTGATCGGTTTCGGGGTCGCCGCGGGCACCGGGGCGTGGCGGTTCCGGGGCAGGGCTCGCGGGGGCGCCGTGATCACCAGCCTGGCCGCCCCGTTCCTGCTGGCCGGGGCAGTGCTGGCGGTGACGTACTAAGGGCTGGCGGTGACGTGCCAGGCGATCGTCACTTCGCGGCGATGACCGCGGCGTACACCTCCCGCTTGGGGACGCCCAGCTCCACCGCAACCGCCGCGATCGCCTCTTTACGAGGCACTCCGGCGGCCTCCCGGGTCGCCACCTCCGCGGCCAGATCCGGCGCCGACTCGGATGTCGGCAGGTCAGGCCCGCCCCCGACCACCAGGGTGATCTCGCCGCGCGGCGGGTCCGACTCAACGCCGGCGGCCAGATCGATGAGGCTGCCGCGGCGTACCTCTTCAAAGGTTTTGGTCAGTTCCCGACACAACGCGGCAGGCCGCCCCGCTCCAAACCGGACGACCAGCTCGGCCAGGGTCGCGGAGATCCGGTGCGGGGCTTCGAAGAACACCATGGTGCGCCGCTCGTCCGCCAGCGCGGCCAGACGAGCCCGCCGCTCACCCGACCGCCGAGGCAGGAACCCTTCGAAGCAGAACCGGTCACACGGCAGCCCGGAAACCGCGAGCGCGGTGGTGACCGCGCTCGGGCCCGGCGCCGACGACACCTCCACGCCGGCCTCGACCGCGGCCCGCACCAGCCGGAACCCCGGGTCCGAGACGCTCGGCATCCCGCCGTCGGTGACCACCGCGACCGTGGCGCCGTCCATCAGCGCCTGCATCAGCTCCTCGGTGCGGCGCCGCTCGTTGCCCTCGAAGTACGAGACCAGCCGACCCGCGATCACCACTCCCAGCTCCCGTGCCAGCCGCCGCACCCGGCGGGTGTCCTCGGCGGCGACCACGTCCGCGGCGCCGAGCGTCTTGGCGAACCGCGGCGAGGCGTCGTCCGGATTGCCGAGCGGGGCGCCCAGCAGAATCAACAGACCGGGTTGTTCGATCACCGTCGCCCTCCTCGCCGGCGGCTGTCTGCGCACGGCCTTGACTGGCAGCCTACGATCACGTGGTGCCCGCGACAGCCACCACGGCGTCGGTCGAACCCACCGCGCAAGCCGGCCGGGTGAGCCTTCCCGACCAGATCCGGCGTCAGCTCTCGGCCGTGATGCCGGACAGCGAGGCAAAATCTTGGCTTTGGGTGGGAATTGTCGGCTTGATCGCGGCCGTGCTTCGGATCGTGAGCCTCGCGTACCCAGACCAGATCATCTTCGATGAGACGTACTACGCCAACGAAGCCCACAGCCTGCTTTCCCACGGTGCGGAATGGGACCTGAAGGAGGGCACCCCGAAATTCGTGGTGCACCCGCCGCTCGGCAAGTGGCTGATCGCGGTCGGGATCCACGTGTTCGGGTTCACCTCGTTCGGCTGGCGGATCGCCGCGGCCGTCGCCGGGGTGGCGAGTGTGATCATCCTGGCCCGGCTCGGGAGGCGGCTGTTCCGCTCCACCGCTCTGGGTTGCGTCGCCGGGCTGCTGCTGGCGCTGGACGGCATGCATTTCGTCTCCAGCCGGACCGCGCTGTTGGACATCTTCCTGATGGTGTTCATCCTGGCGTCCTTCGCTTGCCTGGCACGTGATCGTGACGTCGTACGGCAGCGATGGCTTCAAGCGCTGCACACCGGATGGACGCCGGGCGCCCCGCTCCCGAGCACCCTTCGGCGATGGCGGATCGCCGCCGCCGTGCTCGCTGGCTGCGCGCTCGCCGTGAAATGGAGCGCCGTCTGGTACATCGCGCTGTTCCTGGTGCTGGTGGTGGTGTGGGACCACTCCACGATGCGGGCCGCCGGAGTCCCCGCGCAACTGCGGTGGGGCGTGGACGCGACCCGTCGGACCATCGGGTGGGCACTCGGGTTCGGCGGCATCGTGATGAGCACGTACCTCGCCTCGTGGACCGGGTGGTTCGCGGACGACGGCGCCTCGCATCGGCACTGGCTACGCGATCAGGGCTATGCGGAATGGCCGGTGCTGGGAGACCTCTACAACCTGATCCAGTACCACGCCGCGGCGTACCAGTTCCACACCACGCTCGTCGACAACCACCACTACCAGTCCTGGCCGTGGCAGTGGCTGCTGCTGGGCGGCCCGGTGGCGTACTACTGGTCGGATCAGGGGCCCTGCGGCGCCGAAAACTGCGCCGCGGAGGTCCTGCTGCTGGGCACCCCGCTGCTGTGGTGGTCCTTCATCCCGGCGTTGATCGCGGTGTTCTGGCAGGCGATGAGCCAGCGCGACTGGCGGGCCTGGGCGATCCTGGCCGGCTCCGCGATGGGGATCGTGCCGTGGTTCCTGTACCAGCTCGACGACCGGACCATGTTCTACTTCTACGCGCTGCCGAGCGCCCCGTTCCTGGTGCTCGCCGTCACCATGGCGCTCGGGATGCTGATCGGGCCGGCGAGCGCCAACCCCTACCGGCGCAGGTACGCGGCGATCGGCGTCGCCGGGTACATCATCCTGGTCGGGATCTGCTTCTGGTACTTCTACCCGATCTACACCGGCGAGCCGCTGCCGTACGAGGAATGGCGGGCCCGGATGTGGCTGGACGGGCTCTGGATCTAGCGCGGTGGAGGCCACAACGGCGGCCCGGCGACGTGGCGAAAAGCAGTTGCCGCCGGCTGCGAACATGGCCGAGTGCTGCTGACCATCTCCACCACCCGTCAACCGGCGACCGATCTGGGCTATCTGCTGGTGAAGCATCCCGATCGGGTGCAGTCGTTCGACACCACTGGCGGCACCGCGCACGTGTGGTACCCGGAGGCGACCGAGGAACGCTGCACCGCCGCGCTGCTGCTGGAGGTGGACCCGGTGGCGTTGGCGCGGCCACCGAAGGGGCGCAAGGCCCCCGATGGGTTCTCCCTCGGCCGCTATGTCAACGATCGCCCGTACGCGGCGTCCAGCCTGCTCACCGTGGCGCTCGGCAGAGTGTTCCGGACCGCGATGAAGGGCGCCGCCAAGGTCAAGCCCGAGTTGGCGCAGCAGGTGTTGCCGCTGGAGATCGAGGTCATGGCGCTGCCGTGCCGGGGCGGCCCCGAAGCGGCTGAGCGGCTGTTCGCGCCGCTGGGCTGGACGGTCGCCGCGGAACCGATCCCGCTCGACCCGCAGTTTCCCGAATGGGGCGACTCCCGGCATGTGCGGCTGCGGCTGACCGGTCAGATGCCGTTGTCCCGCGCCCTGAACCACCTGTACGTGCTGATGCCGGCGCTGGACGACGCCAAGCACTACTGGATCTCGGAAGACGAGGTCGACAAGCTGCTGCGCGCCGGCGAGGGGTGGCTGGCGGATCACCCCGCGCGGGAGCTGATCAGCCGTCGCTACCTCAACCACCGCCGCAAGCTGGCGCAGACCGCGCTGGAACGGCTGCGTGAGATCAACGAGGAAGCGCCGTCCGACACCGACGACAGCCCGGTCGACCATGGCCAGGCGCTGCCGGCGCCTCGCGTGCCGCTGGTGAAGCTGCGGCGTCAGGCGGTGCTGCAAGCGCTGGCTGAGACGGGCGCCTCCCGGGTGCTCGACCTGGGCTGCGGCCAGGGCGCGTTGCTGCTGGAGCTGGTGGCCGAACCCCGCCACACCGAGATCGTAGGCGCGGACGTGTCCAGCGTCAGCCTGCAGATCGCCGAACGCCGGCTGAAGCTGGACCAGCTCTCCGAGCGGCAGCGCGGGCGGGTGAGGCTGATCCAGTCGGCGCTGACGTACCACGATGACCGGCTCCAGGGGTACGACGCCGCGGTGCTGATGGAAGTGATCGAGCACCTGGACGAGACCCGGCTGCCG
This sequence comes from Micromonosporaceae bacterium, assembly GCA_050701815.1. Lineage (GTDB taxonomy): Bacteria > Actinomycetota > Actinomycetes > Mycobacteriales > Micromonosporaceae > WHSM01. Next base: position 4,877 of record JBOGDL010000384.1, read on the forward strand.
GCCCTGGAACGGGCCGTGTTCGGGCACGCCGCGCCAGACGCGGTGATCGTGACCACGCCGAACGTGGAGCACAACATCCGGTACGAGACCCTGACCCACGGCGCGATGCGGCACTCGGATCACCGGTTCGAGTGGACCCGGGCCCAGTTCGCCGAATGGGCCGAAGGCGTCGCCGCCCGGCACGGCCACACCGTCGAGATCCGGCCCGTCGGCGAGGTCGACCCCGAAGTCGGAGCGCCCACCCAGCTGGCTCTGTTCCGGAAGGCGGCATCGTGAACCTTGAGATTCCGGAACTCTCCCTGATCGCGCTGGTCGGCATCTCCGGCTCCGGCAAGTCCACGTTCGCCCGGCGGCACTTCCTGCCCACCGAGGTGCTCTCCTCGGACGCGTTCCGCGGCATGGTGGCCGACGACGAGACCGACCAGTCGGCGTCGGCGGACGCGTTCGAGGCGCTGCGCCACATCGCGGCGATCCGGCTCCGCGCCGGCCGCCGGGTGGTGATCGACGCGACCAATGTGCAGCGGCATGCCCGCGCCGACCTGGTGAAGCTGGCCCGGGCTCACGACGTGCTGCCGGTGGCGATCGTGCTGGACACCCCGGAGTCGGTGGCGTGGGCGCGTACCGAGGCCCGGGAGGATCGCGATTTCGGCCGGCACGTGCTGCACCGGCAGGGGAACGAGCTGCGGCGATCACTGCGGGGCCTGGGACGGGAAGGCTTCCGGAAGGTGCACGTGCTGCCCGCCGACGGCGTCGACGGCGCGGTGGTCACGTACCAGAAGGCGTGGAACGACAAGCGGGAGCTGACCGGGCCGTTCGACATCGTGGGTGACGTGCACGGGTGTCGCGCCGAACTTGAGACCCTGCTCGCCGAACTCGGCTGGGAGCTGATGCGGGACGCCGAAGGCCGCCCGGTTGACGCCGTCCACCCCGAAGGTAGGCAGGCGGTGTTCGTGGGTGACCTGGTGGACCGGGGCCCGGACTCCCCTGGCGTGCTGCGGCTGGTGATGGGGATGGTCGCCGCCGGCACGGCGCTGTGCGTGCCGGGCAACCACGAGCAGAAGCTGCTGCGCAAGCTGCGGGGCGGCAACGTGCGGGTCACCCACGGGTTGGCGGAGACGCTGCAGCAGTTGGACGCGCAGCCGCCGGCGTTCACCGAGCAGGTCGCCCGGTTCATCGACGGCCTGGTGAGCCACTACCGGCTGGACGGAGGCCGGTTGGTGGTGGCGCACGCCGGGCTGAAGGAGGCGTACCACGGTCGCGCGTCCGGGCGGGTGCGCAGCTTCTGCCTGTACGGGGAGACCACCGGCGAAACCGACGAGTACGGGCTCCCGGTGCGCTACCCCTGGGCCGACGACTACCGGGGCGCCGCGATGGTGGTGTACGGGCACACCCCGACCCCTAAGCCGGAATGGGTCAACAACACCATCTGCCTGGACACCGGTTGCGTCTTCGGGGGCGAGCTGACCGCGCTGCGGTACCCGGAGAAGACGCTGCACAGCGTCCCCGCGCAGCAGATGTGGTACGAGCCGGTCAAGCCGCTGGTCGCGGCCCCGACCCGGGACGACACCACGTTGAACCTGACCGACGTGGCGGGCAAGCGGCGCCTGCGCACCGACTACGGATCAGTGAACGTGGACGCGGAGAACGCCGCCGCCGCGCTGGAGGTGATGAGCCGGTTCGCGATCGACCCCCGGCTGCTGCTGTGGCTGCCGCCCACCATGTCGCCGGCGTCGACCTCGACACAGGACGGCTACCTGGAACACCCGACCGAGGCGTTCGCCGACTACCGCGCCGCGGGCGTGGAACGGGTGATCTGCCAGGAGAAGCACATGGGCTCGCGCGCGGTGGTGCTGGTGTGCCGCGACGCCGACGCTGCCAGGTCCCGGTTCGGGGTGGCCGACGGCAGCTCCGGGGCGGTCCACACCCGTACCGGGAGGCCGTTCTTCACCGACCCGGCGCTGGCCGAGCAACTGCTGGCGCGGATTCGCACGGCGGCAGCGCCACTCTGGGACGAGCTGAGGACCGACTGGCTGTTGCTGGACTGCGAGCTGCTGCCCTGGTCGGCGAAGGCCGGCGAGTTGATCCGCAGCCAGTACGCACCGGTCGGCGCCGCCGCACGTGCCGCGTTGCCGGCGGCTGTCAGAGCGCTCGACGCCGGGCTGGCTCGCGACCTGGCCGACCCGGACTCCCGCCAGGCGCTGGACGCGCTGCGGCGCCGGCTCGCCTCCCGCGCTGGGAACGCGGAGCGGTTCACCGAGGCGTACCGGCGTTACTGCTGGCCGGTCGAGGGGCTGGACGGGATCAAGCTGGCCCCGTTCACAGTGCTCGCCAGCGAAGGCTCCTCGCACGCCGCCCGCGACCACGACTGGCACCTCACGCTCTGCGACCGGCTGGTCGCGGCTGACCCGGACCTGTTTCACCCGACCGCGCGGCGGACCGTGGACCTGACCGACCCTGGTGGACGCGCTTCTACGCGAGGAGAGACAGTGTCCGAGACGGAAGCCACCGAGTGGTGGCTGACGCTCACCGGCGCCGGCGGTGAAGGCATGGTGATCAAGCCGTGGCACGGGCCGGCGCACCACGCCCACTCCGGAAAGTCGCAGCCGGACGGGAAGGCGAAGCTGGTTCAGCCCGGGATCAAATGCCGCGGTCGGGAGTACCTGCGGATCATCTACGGGGCCGACTACACCGAGCCGGAACACCTGCAGCGGCTACGCAGCCGGGGCCTCAACCGCAAGCGGGGCCTGGCGATACGCGAGCACGCGCTGGGCCTTGCCGCGCTCGACCGGCTCGCCGCCGCCGAACCACTGTGGCGGGTGCATGAGCTGGTGTTCGCGATCCTGGCACTGGAGTCCGAGCCGACCGACCCCCGGCTGTGATGTCGCACGCTATACAGAGTCATGCGACCGGCGCCGGGAGAGCTGCTGCACTTCTCTGAAGACCCGACGATCACGCACTTCGAGCCGCACGTCGCGGCCACGGCGCAACAACCCGAGGCGTACGTGTGGGCGGTGGACGCCGTTCAGGCGCCCGCGTACTGGTTTCCCCGGCAGTGCCCGCGGGCGATGACCTGGGCCGGCCCCGCCTCGACCCGATCCGATCGGGACCACATCCTGGGGCCCGCATGCGAGCGGGTGCACGCGATCGAGTACGGCTGGGCGCCCCGGCTGCTGACCGCCCAGGTGTACGCGTACCGGTTGCCCGCGGCGCAGTTTCGACCGTTCGGTGAGCCGACCCCGCACGCGTTCGTGGCGACCGAGCCGGTGGAGCCGCTGGGCCCGCCGACACCGGCCGGCGACCTGCTCGCGTTGCACCAAGCCGCGGGCATCCAGCTTCGAGTGCTCGACAACCTGTGGCCGTTCTGGGACGCGGTGGTGTCCAGCACCCTGGAGTTCAGCGGGATCCGGCTGCGCAACGCGGCGCCGCCCCCCGCGGCGCCGGCCGCTACCGATGAGCCTCCAGCCGTACCCAGAGAAAAGCCAGCGACATGACGGGCCCCAGACATGGGCGATGGGGCCGATCCGCGACGATCGGCCCCATCGCATTGCGGGGAGGCGTCATGTGGTCATGGTTGATCACGGCCACCGGTCATCGGCTGTAGATCACGCCCCAGCCGTCCCAGTCGTGCAGCGTGCCCCCTACCGCCCAGGTGCGCCCAGCGACGGCCTGCATGTCCTCGATCGCGACCCCATCCGCGCCCACGTTGGACTCGCGCCAGCTGCTGCCGGTCCACCGCCACGTGAACCCGCTGCTGTCTGAGGAGGCCCACACCACACCGTCGGCATCCACGTCCACGGTGGAGGGATACTGCTGCGGGTCGGGTGATTCCACGGCCTTCCATGCGTTCCCGTCAAACCGGTACGTCAGCGGCTGGTACCCGGCTTCAGGTGTCCCCGGCGCCGTGCCGACCGCCCACACATCGGTCGCTGAGACCGCCACCACTCCGTCCAAGACCGCCTGGGCGTTGTCGGGGTCCGTGTCCGGCGGGATGGTCGGCTGGGGCAGCGACATCTCGGTCCACGCCGTGCCGTCCCAATGCGCGGCGTACGGCTCGCCGGGGAATTCACCTTGCGTGCCCACGGCCCACACGTCATCCGACGCTCGCGCGCTGATGTCGGTCACGTACCCGGTCTCGTCGGCGGGGAAGGGGACCGCGCTCCACCGCGTGCCGTCCCAGTGCTCCGCGATCACGCCGTCGGAGGATGTGTTCGCCACATGCCACACATCGTCATCCGCCAGACCGGCTAACCGCCCTCCCCTGCTGCCCGGCATGGCGCGAGTCTCCCAACTGTCGCCGTCCCAGCGCAGCACCGCGCCGCTCGTCGTCGCCCACACGTGGTCAGGTGAGGTGGTGGCGACGCTGTGCAGCGCTG
>JBOGDL010000385.1:0-2646 GCA_050701815.1 Micromonosporaceae bacterium
GGCGCACGGCGTGTCGACAGCACGTCAACCCACCAAGTCGGCGGGGTCCCGTCGGACCAGCCACGGGGGCGTTCAGCCACCAACTCGCACGATCACAGCGTTTCGGCCCAGGCAAGGGCTTGGTCGATGCACTCACGGGTGAGACCGATCGCCGGGTCGACGGTGATGAGAGCGGTCGGCGCCCGCCGGTTGTCGCGCCAGGCTCGCGCGGCTGCGGTGTGGAGGTCGTCGATCCACACCGCCGGCATCTGTTGAGAGAAGGCTTCGATGAGCGGGACCTTAGCGCTGGGCTGAAACGGCGCCGGCGGCATGCTGATGACCGGCAAAACAGGGATGCGAAGCAACGGGGCGAGTAGCCGGTTGGCGTCGCCGTTCCAGGACGTGGCCCACGTGACGTCGAACATGTCCAGCAATTCGCGGATCCAGAGGCCGTGTTCCAGATTGATCCGGACCGGTTCCTGGTCCTTGGGAAACAGGTGGTGCTCACCGAACCCCGGCGGGCACAGGTCTCCGCCGTACGGGTTCAGCACCCCGTCGACGTCCAACAGAAGCAAGGGTCGAACCACCAGATGACTCTCGCGCAGAATCACGAACGGATACCGGCCCGGAGCTATCGGCACCCGCAGGCCGGCGGCATACAGGTGCACGCCAACGGCATCCAGGAATATCCGGTGAGAGAACCGTCCTGATCGATCGTCACGCCAGTGCCGTCGCATTGTCTGCAGACCAGCTCGTCCGGCAACCCGTGCACCGTCGGCAGTCTCGGCAACGACTCGATCAACGCGAGCCCGCGAGCCAACTTGGACGCCGATTCAGAGCCTGCGACAACCGGGGCGACCAGGTCGATAGGCAGGCTGTCGCCCCCAGACTCTCCTGCCGGGCAATGCGAGATTGCGTCCATCCCGCAGCTCGGTGAAGTTGCGTCGACATCGGTCATACCCACTGATGGGTGCGGGCCGGCGTGAGGAGCGGCGGGTCTGGCGGACATTGCCAGGTCCTTTCGACTTGACCGAGGCGACGGCTGCTAAGCCACCGCCGGCGAACTTTGCGAGCCACAACACTTCTTGTCCTCTATAGGAGTAACAGTGCTTAACATACTCTTCAAGACAACTAGTCCTCTATAGATCTGCGTGGGGCTGTTTCGTAACTCCAGCGAAGGAGACGGGCATGACCTACCTACCTGAGACGCGCGGGCCGAAGTACCTCCGGATCGCCAACCAGCTGCGGGACGAGATCAAGTCGGGTGACTACCGGCCCGGCGACCGGCTACCAGGCGAAACCAGCCTGCTCACGCGATGGCGAGTGAGCCTTCCGACGCTGCGTCAGGCCATCGGCGTCCTACGTTCGGAGGGGCTCGTCGAGACGCGGCAAGGGATCGGCACTTTTGTTCGGGAGCCACGCGTGCTCACCACCGGCCCGGACCGGCTGCAACTGTTTCGGACGACTGGCGATGGCTTCAAGCCAGGCGAGCGCGTGGAGGTCGTTGACGCGGTTGTGACACCGGCGCCCGATAGCGTTGCGGATGCGCTTGGGCTGGAGCCCGGCACCCGCGTGATCCAACGTCGACGGACGTACTTCGACACCGAGGGCGCGGTGGCTGTGTCCACGTCCTGGCTTCCCGGTGAACTGGCCCAGACAGTGCCCGAACTGCTGTCGACGGAACCTCTACCCCAGATGACCTTCGGACTTGTCGAGGAACGCACCGGGCGGCGTGCAGTCCGGCGACGTGACGTTGTGGCAGTCCAACCGGCGCCCGAGAGCATCGCCGACACTTTGGGAGTCGAGCCAGAGACCATGGTGTTGACGATGACCAACACGTACTGGGACCAGCACGACAGCGTCACGGAACACGCGGTGGATTACCTCGGTGTCGACCGGACGCTGTCCGCCGACTACGCCTTGGACTAGGTAGCTCCCGGTCCCATTACGAGGAAGGCGCCTAGTGGACTTGACACCCACGCCTCTCGCGGGGGCCCTCGTGCGTTTGGAGCCGCTTGGGCGCCGGCACCGGGACGGCCTGTTGTTCGCAGCAGCGTACGACGAGATCTGGGCTTATCTCGACGAGCCAACTCCGCGCACCAGGGCGGACGTCGAGGCGTTGATTCACGACGCAGAACAAGATCGCGCGCGAAGAAAACGGATGCCTTTCGCAGTCCTCGGCGCAACAAGCGATCAGGTGATCGGCAGCGTCAGCCTGATCGACATCCGGCCAGAGGATCGAACTGTGGAAATAGGGTGGGTATGGATGACTCCAGGCCAGTGGGGCACTGGGGCGTCGCGCGAGGCGATTTTCCTCCTGATGCGCCATGCCTTCGAAACCATGGGCGCGATCCGAGTCGCGTACAAGACGGACGTTCGCAACATCCGCTCCCGGAAAGCGATCACGAGCCTCGGAGCGACCCAGGAAGGCATCTTCCGTAACCACCGGATCCTCAGCGACGGCCATGTCCGAGACTCGGTCTACTACAGCGTCATCAGCGAGGAATGGCCAACGATCCGCAGCCGTCATAGCTAGCAGGTCAGCGATCAGCACAGGGTTGAAATCGCGCATGACGCCTACCGATGGTCGATAACGCACTTCACCGGTCTATCGCGACCGAGACCCTTCAGGCCCAAAACCGGACGGCCGGCGCCACCGCGCCGGCC
>JBOGDL010000386.1:0-11150 GCA_050701815.1 Micromonosporaceae bacterium
GATCCGGCACAAACTTCTCCGCCGTCAAATCAGGACGACCCAGATACCCCCGCGCCAAACCAGCGCCCGCCATGAACAACTCACCCGGCACCCCCACCGGACACAACCGCCACCGCCGATCCAGCACATACGCCCGCTGGTTGCCCATCGCCTGCCCGATCGGCGGCGCCACCTGCAACCCCTCCGGGGGACACAGGTAGTCCACACAGGTGATGGTCACCTCGGTCGGCCCGTACCCGTTGTGGAACTCGCGGCCAGGGTAGGACCAGCGATTCACCAGCTCCGCGGGGAAGGCCTCCATCCCGATGAAGCAGACCCTCAGGTCGCGCAACGGCTCGGGGTCGAGCAGCCGCAGCACCGCGGGCGGGATGTCCACGAACGTGATCCGCTCCTCAGCCATGAGCTGCTGCAACGAGTCCGGATCAAGCAAGGTGGCTCGCGGGGCGCCCACCACCGTGGCGCCGGCCGCGAACGTGGAGTGGAAATCGGAGACGCTGACGTCGAACGCCGGATTGGAGAACTGCAGCACCCGATCTGACGGCGTGACGGAGAACAGCTCCACAAAGTTGGCGCAGAAGTTGACCACCGCCCGGTGCGGCACCATCACGCCCTTCGGGACCCCCGTCGACCCGGACGTGTAGATCACGTACGCGGTGTCCTCGGGGTCTACTGAAACCTCCGGCGGCGTCGCGGGGCGGTCCTCAAAAGCAGACGTGTCCAAGGTCAGACGCGGCAGATCCGCTGGCAGCTGGGTCGCCAGGGCTGAGGTGGTGATCACGCCCGCCACATTCGCGTCTTTGAGCTGGTACGCCAGCCGCTCCACCGGGTACTGGGGGTCCAGCGGCAGCCAGGCGCCGCCGGCCTTCAAGATTCCCAGCTGGCTGGCGGCCAGTTCGAACCCGCGCTCCAGCAGCACCGCCACCACCGAACCCGGCGCCACGTCGAACTCGTCGATCAGCACGTGCGCGAGTCGACTCGACCACACGTCGAGATGGCGGTACGACAGGTCCACGCCCTCGAACCGCATCGCCACCGCGTCCGGCGCGCGCTGCGCCGATTCGGCGAAAACCTGGTGCAGCAGGCGGGCCCCGGCACGCGGCGTCGGCTTCGGGTTCCAGGTCTTCAGCATCAGCTCGCGCTCTGCCTTGGGAACCACGTCCAGGTCGCTCAACGGGGTCTCGGGGTTGGCCGCGACCTGCTGCAGCACGATGGCGAAGTGCTCCACCAGGCGGCGCATCCGGTCCGCGTCGTACAGCTCGGTGGAGTACTCCAGCCAGACGTCCAGGTTGCCCTCCAGCGGGTCGTACACCTGGAACGAGAAGTCAAACCGCGAGGTGGCCTGGCTCACCGATATGTGCTCGCCCCGCACGTCGCCAAACCGGAACCCGTTGACCATGGTCGCTGGCAGCACCGTGAACGCGTGCTGGAACAGCGGGTTGCGGCCGTCGACACGGGACGGGTTCAGCGCCTCGACCAGCGACCCCAGCGGAAGGTCCTGGTGCGCCATGCCATCCAGCAGCACGTCGTTGCAGCGCGCGGCGAGTTCCCGGAAGGTCGGGTTGCCCGCGGTGTTGACGCGCAGCACCAGGGTGTTCACGAAGAAACCCAACAGCGGCTCGATCTCCGATCGGGTACGCCCCGAGAAAGCCGCCCCCACCGCCAGGTCCGACTGCCCCGTGTACCGCGCCAGCACCACCAGGAACGCCGCCTGCAACACCGGGAACAGCGACATCCGCTCGGTCTTGGCCAGGTCCCGCATCGCTGTGCTGACATCTTCGGGCAGCGTCTGCTCCAGGCTGGCCCCGGCCCAGGTGGGGCGCGCCGCGCGCGGTCGATCGGTCGGGAAGTCGACCGGCTCGACACCGTCCAACGCGTTCCGCCAGAACTCGACCTGGCGCTCCATCTGGCCTCCGGACAGCCACTTCCGCTGCCACGCGGCGTGGTCTGCTGGCTGCACCGCGAGCGGCGGCAAGTCCGCCGCACTCCCGGTGCGGGCCGCGTCGTACAACGGGGCGAGCTCGTTGATCGCCACGCCGGCAGACCACCCGTCGATCACGATGTGGTGCCACACGAAGATCAGCGCGTGGTCGTCCGGCGCGATCCGCAGCAACGAGCTCCGGAACACCGGCCCGTTCTCCAGGTCGAACGGGACCACTGCCTCAGCGTCGACCCAGTCTCGAATCGCCTTCTCGTCAACGTCGCCCGGCAGCTCGCACACGCGCAGCGGGGCGCCGGGCTGCGGCGGGTCGATCACCTGGTACGGGACCCCGTGCTCGCTTCCGAATCGGGTGCGCAGGCTCTCGTGTCGCGCCACCAGCCCGTCCAACGCCGTGCCCAGCGCGTCAAGGTCGAGTTCGCCCCGCAGCCGGACCGCGAACGGCACGTTGTACACGGGAAGGTCGGGGGCGACCTGATGCAGGAACCACAGGTACCGCTGTTGCTCAGAGACGGCCAGATTGCCCTCTCGGGGCACTGGGACGATCCGGTCCTGCTTCACCTTCGCAGCCTGCTTCTGCCGCTTCTTCAGGTCCAGCAACGCGCGCCTGATGTCGGAGAGGTTTTCGCCCGATGCAGCCATGTCTTTCGTCCTCGCGATCTTCGCGTGCTTGTCTCGTGCTCGTCTGTGCTCTCTGGTGCTGTTTCGGGCGATGGGTTGCCCGCGCTAGGCGCCGCTGTCAGCGGCTCCGCCACCCCGGATGGACAGCGGACGCATGTCGGTCCACACCTGGGCGATGTGAGCCAGGCACTCGCTCTTCTCCCCCTCCACCCCGGCGGCACGCCATCCGGCCGGGACCTGCCGGCCCACCGGCCAGATCGAGTACTGCTCCTCGGTGTTGAGCACCACCGCGTACCTCTGCTGGTCTGTCTGCTCGCTCATCTCGGTCTCCTTTCGCGGTTCCGGTCCAGCCTCCGCGGTCTGTTGCCGCGCCGGCGCCGTGGCTCATCGGGGGGCGATCACAGGGCGCTGACCGGCGTGGCGCGCGTGCTGTCGAGCTCGGACGTGAGGTAGGCCGGCTCGACCGCTGCCCCCAGGCCGCAGAGGTATCCGCTGAGCGCGTTCAACGCCACCGCGGTCTCCTGGGGAACCCGGACGTCGGGCAACGACTCAGCGCAGCGCTGGAAGTGCTCGGTGTCGAAGTGCGCGCCGTTTGCGGTGAACAGCGACTCGAACTCCTGCGGCGCCGCGGCCTCACCACCGCTGGGAGGAAGCAGCAGGTCCAGACGGACCAGGCGCTCGTCCGGGTCCGCCGCCTGAGCCAACACCTGCAACCGGCGGCGGAACTCCGGGTAGTCGGCGCGCCGCAGGCCGTGCCGAGCGGCCAGGTCCGCGAACACCTCGCTGAACCGCAACGGGCTCGGCCACAGCACGTGCACCGCCCCGTCGGAGACCGCCACCGAGCCCTTCGCGGCCTCCGCCACGAACCGGCTCACCGCATCCACCGGCGTGACGTCGATGGCGGCTTCGGTGGGGAACACGCATCCCGTCCGGACGCACGCGTACAACAGGGTGTGCGCCAGGGACGCCGGGTTGGCGACCCCCAGGTCCCGGTGTGGCCAGACCTCTCCCAGCCGGTACGCCACCGAGCTGACCCCGTGCTGGCGGGCTGTCGCGAGCAGCCGCTCCGCCACGTACTTGGAGACGCTGTAGCCGTCCTGGGGGAGTTGCGAGGAGGGCAGATCCCACTCTTTGATCGGGTGCGCGAGGTCGTCCACGCGGAACACGCTCAGGGTCGACAGCACGTGCAGCCGCGCCCCCCTCCCGGTGGCGGCGAGCCTGATCAACTCCTGGGTCCCCAACACGTTCGCGGGTCGGTGAGCGAGGTACCCGGCGACGAAATTCACCAGCGCGCCGGCGTGCACCACGCTGTCCACCGAGGACGCCAATTCAGAGAACCCAGCCGGGCTGAGCCCCAGGTTGGGCCGCTCCAGGTCACCCGGAACCATCTCGATCCGGGCACTGGACACCCCGGCCAGCAGCGCCCGGCTCGCCGAGGTCAGGCGGTAGCGGTTCAACGCCGTGATCAGGCGGTGAGCCGCGTCCCCGGCGTCGCGGGCGCGCACCAGGCAGGCCAGCCGCACCTCGGGGTCACGCAACAGCTCCGCCAGCAGGTGGGCGCCGATGAACCCGGTGCCCCCGGTGAGCAGCAGCCGCTCGGGCTCCCGTGCTGGGGGCCGCCATTGCGCGTCACTACCCACCCGGGTGCGCTCATCGGTGTCGTCCACCTGAGCCCCGTCCAGCGCAGCGGCCTGACCACGTACGGTCGGTGTCGTGATCACCAGCCGGGGCGGCACCCGCCGGTCCAGCTCAGCGCTGAGCGCCGCGGCCAACTTCACGCCGGTGAGGGAGGTGCCGCCGTACTCGGCGAACGGCACGACCACGGATATCCGGCTTCGACCCAGCACCTGTCGCCAGGTCGCGGCGACTAGTTCCTCCATCGCGCCGACCGGTTCCTCGATCTCCTCATCACCGGTGTCGTCAGCGATCAGCTGCAGCAGCACCCGCCGGTCGATCTTGCCGTTCTGATTCATCGGCAGCGCGTCGAGCACCACCAGCCGATGCGGCACGAACTCAGCCGGCAACAGCTGCGCGGCATGCTGCTGCAGGTCCCCCAGGTCCGGCAGCTGGCGCCGGGACCGGGGGCTGACACAGCCCACCAGGATCCGGTTGTCGTCCTCACCTTGCACCACGGCTGTCGCGTTGCTCACCAGCGGATGGCTGGCCAACGCCGTGCTCACGTCGCCCAGCTCGATCCGCACCCCGCCGACCTTGACCTGGTCGTCGCGTCGTCCGATGAAGTGCAGCAGCCCGGCCTCGTCCGTCGTCGCCAGATCGCCGGTGCGATAAAGCAGGTCTGACTTGATCGCGGGGAAGGGGTTCGGCACAAACACCTTCGCGGTGCGTTCTTCGTCGCCCAGGTAGCCCGCGCCGATGCATTCTCCGCCGAGAAAGACTTCGCCCGCCACGCCGGCTGGGACTGGTCTGCCGTCGGCATCAAGGATGATCGCGGCCGTGTTGTCAATAGGCCGGCCCAATGGGATTCGCTCTTTGTCTTCGGCGGTGATGTCGTGAAACACCGAACCGATGGAGCATTCGGTGGGCCCGTACGTGTTAGTGACCTCGAGGTGGGGCAACAGCTCCCGGAGCCGGCGCACCACCGCGGGATTCGCCGCCTCGCCCCCGATCAGCATCCGCCGCAACCCACGCAGCTGGTCACACAGGTCACCACGGAGTTCCAACAGCGAGACCAGCGCCGCCAGCACGGACGGGACGAAGTCGGTGATGGTGACGCCGTCTCGTCCGATCGCGTGAACGGTTTTCTCAAGGTCCAGGATTCCGTCCCGGTGCGGCAACACCACCTTTCCACCGGAAATGAGCGGCCACAGCACCTGCCACATCGCGGAGTCGAAGGTGGAACGGCTGTTCTGCAGCGTCACATGATCGGCGCCGTCGCCGAATCGGCGAGACATCGCGGTCAGCCGGTTCACCAGACCGCGGTGGTGGTTGAGCGCGCATTTAGGGGCGCCGGTGGAGCCTGAGGTGTAGTAGCCGTAGATCAAGTCACTTGGCTTCGGGAAACGGTCCGGGCCCGGCCGCTCCGGGGCGCCCGGGTTGCCGCTGTCAACCGTGACCACTCGGGAGGCCAGGCCGATCCGGGTCGCGGCGTCGACTGTGCCGGCGGTCGCCAACACAGCGGTCGGGTCCAGCTGGTCTGCGATCGCGCTGAGCCGCTCCTCTGGCCACGTGGGGTCGAGCGGGACGAACGCCGCCCCGGCCTTGAGGACGCTGAATATCGCAATCGGGAACTCGAGGCCATCGGTGATCAGCACCGGGATCAACGACCCCGGTCGCACCTCTTTGGCGATCAGTGGATGAGCGACCGCATTCGTGGCGTGATCAAGCTCACGATAGGTCAGGACCACTCCCCGGTACTGGGCCGCGGGTTTTTCCGGGACAGCGTCGACGCGCTGGCAGAAAAGATCCAAAACCGTATTGTGCTGCGGAAATGAATGTTGCGGCCCCAACGCTTGCCCGATGATTTGTTGATCAACCGGTTGTTGACCAGGGGGCATCTTTTGCCTCCGATGGGTTGGCGGGCGCTGGCAATCCCCGTGGGCGAAAAACTTAAGGAGCACTCAGGCTCACCGGTTCAGCAATCTATGCAAACGACCTGCGAAACACAATATTTACGGTGAAGGTTTTCTCCTCTACTCTCTGGCGTGCTTGTGTCGGTCATTCCCGGCCGATATGACCCACCTTTCCTGGGGGTGTCGGATGAGTTTGATCACTCTGGACAGTGGACCTGTCGGACTGTTTCAAGGCGGTGGCCTTTCCAGCCTCGCCCTCGGGGTGTGGCTGGCAGAAAACGCGGTGCCCACTCACCATTACATCGCAGACATCGGCCAATCCCCACGTGCCGACATCGACGAGTTGGCCCAGTCGCTGCGTCAATTCGGGGCGCCGACAACAGTGATCGACGCCCGTGCCCGGATGGCCGAAATAGCAGCCGATCTTTTGCGCTACCAAGCACGGCATGACGGCGGTTACTGGAACACCACTGGCTCGTCCCGATTTGTCCTGGTCGAACAATTGGCGCCGCAACTACTCGCGGACGGCTGTCAGGTACTGGCGCACGGCTGCGTCGGCGGCGGCAACGACCAACGACGCTTCGCCCGGCACAGCCAGCGGCTGGCCCCCAGCCTGAAGGTGTACGCCCCCTGGGTCGACCCGGACGCTCTGCGCCGGTTCCCGGATCGCGAGACGATGCTCAAAGCCGTGAACGAGCGTCAGCTCTGGCTCGACCCGGGCAGCGACGCCACCCGATCCACCGACGCCAACCTGGCCGGCAGCTCCCACGAGTCAGCGGACCTGGAAGACCTGGGCACTCCGGTCACCGCACTCAGCCCGCGCTGGAGCCGTTGGGCCACCGACGCGCCCACCGAGGCCGAGACCGTCGTCATCAGGTTCGAACAGGGACGGGTGGTCGACGTGGACGGCAGCGGCCCGGAGCCGCTGGCCTGGATCACCCGCTGCAACGAGGTCGGGGCCCGACATGGCATCTGGCTGCGGGACGTCGTGGAGCGGCGCATCATCGGCACCGTGTGCCGCGGCGTCTATGAGGCTCCGGGCCTGGAGCTGCTCGACCGCGCCTGGAGCCGGGTGCTGCAAGCCAGTCTCGACAACCAGGCGCACGAGCTGTACGAGCGGCTCTCCTCCGTGGTGGGCGCCGCGATGTACGAAGCGCGCTGGCTCGACCCCGCCGCGGTCGCCGCGCGTACCGCGATTGACGTGCTCCTCGCTGACGTGTCTGCCCAGGTCACCTTGGTCGCGCACCGCGGCGCCGCCCGGGTGAGCAGCATCGAGGTGGCGAGCAACGTGGTGCGGCAGACCCGGTTCGGCTCCGGGGGCCACCGCTGGAGTCAGGTGGCCACCGGCTGACGGCGAGCGCTGCGGTTCGTACCAAGCAAGATCTTTTTGAAATGAGTCACTGCGAACACAAGGAGGTCCGACGATGCGGCAACGGCGCTTCGGTCGGTTGGGTTGGATGGTCAGCGACGTCGGCTACGGAATGTGGGGCATTGCCGGCGGCCCGGGCGGCTGGACAGGCGCCGACGACAAGCTTGGCCTGGAGTCCCTGGAAGAAGCGGTGCGGCTGGGCTGCGACTTCTACGACACGGCATGGATCTACGGGCGCGGCCACAGCGAGGAGATGCTGGGCGAACTGCTGCGACGCCACCCCGACCGCGAGCTACGCGTCGCCACCAAGATCCCCCCGAAGGACCGCAACTTCCCGCCCTCCAAGACCGCGCCGCTGGCGGACATCTTCCCGCCGGACCACATGTGGGAGTACCTGCACAAGAGTCGGGAAAACCTCGGCGTGGACCGGATAGACCTGCTTCAGTTCCATGTGTGGGAGGACGCCTGGGCGAAGGACCCGGCGTGGCAGGAGACGATCATCGAGATGAAGGAACGCGGCCTGGTGCAGGGGGTCGGCATCAGCGTCAACCGGTGGGAGCCGGAGAACGTGTTGGAGGCGCTCCGCACCGGCCTGATCGACGCCGTGCAGGTGATCTACAACATCTTCGACCAGGCGCCCGAGGACGAGCTCTTCCCCGTCTGTGAAGAGCTGGACATCGCGGTGATCGCTCGGGTGCCGTTCGACGAGGGCACCTTGACCGGCACGCTCACCCGGGAATCCACCTGGCCCGAGGGCGACTGGCGCAACAGCTACTTCGTCCCCGAGAACCTCAACGCCAGCGTGGAACGCGCCGAACGGCTCGCGGAAGCGATCCCCGAGGGGATGACGATGCCGGAGCTGGCGCTGCGATTCATCCTCCAGCACCCGGCTGTGAGCACCGTGATCCCGGGGATGCGGTCGCTGAAGCACGTGCGGAAGAACATCGCGACCAGCGACGCGGTCCCGTTGGGCCAGGCGCTGATGTCAGAGCTGCGTGAGCACCGCTGGAACCGGGTGCCCACCGAGTGGTCGCAATGACCTGGAGTGCCGCGGAGGGGTCAGGCGGGCCGAGTCCAGACGGCGCGCCCGGCGCCCCGCTGTCCGCCCGACCGATCGCCTTGTGGGCGACCCCGCGCTCCCGATCCACCGCCTTCCTGCGCGCCATGATGGAGCGCGGCGACCTGCTCGTGGTGCATGAGCCGTTTTCCGGCCTCGTCGAAGAGGGGGCGTTCGAGCTGGCCGGGGAGCGCGCCTGTTCCATGCCTGAACTCCTGTCCGCGATGCTGCGGCAGACGGCTGAGGGCAGCCGGGTGTTCTTCAAGGACACCTCTGACTACCGGTACGAGCCCCTGCTGGCCGATTCCCGGCTGCACCACAGCGTGATCAACACCTTCATGATTCGGCAGCCCCGAGCGACTGTGGCCTCCCATTTCGCGATCAACCCCAACATGACGCTGGACCAGGTCGGCTTCGAGTATCTGCACACCATGTTCGAGTCGATCCGCCAGGCGACAGGAGAAGTCCCCGTGGTGATCGACGGAGATGACCTGGTGTCTGACCCGGAGGGCATGGTGCGGGCGTACTGCAACCGGGTGGGCCTTGGCTTCGTCGCGGAGTCGTTGCAATGGAAGTCCGGCGACCAGGATCTGTGGGAGCGCACAGGGGAATGGCACAAGGACGTCAGCAGCAGCACCGGGCTGGCCGACACCGGACATCGACATCGAGCCCACCCCGACAACGACCCGCGGCTGGAGCAGTGGGCCGAGCATCACCAACCCTTTTACGACGCGCTGCACGCCCTTCGTCTGCGCCCCGAGCCGTCCCGCCAGACCTAGCGGCTCGATGCTGCCTCACTACCCGGGCCGCCTCACCACCCGAGCCTCGGTGTGCCGCGTGGGGTCAACAGTCACAGGGACAACAGCAGCCGCAGTCGCAACTGTTGCAGCAGTCCGCTTTCGCGTAGCAGCGGGTGCACCAGCAGCGACCGCTGCGGTCTTCTTTTCGATTCCGGCTCCAGGGCGGCTGCCACAACCCGCAGGTGCACGCGGTCAAGGCACACCCTCCGATGATGGTGGGCGCCGCGTCACAGCCACCCGGCCGCTGCGGTGGCGGCGGCGGTTCGCCGGAGAAGTTCGCCGGGTGCGCCGCCGAGGACGACTGCTGCGCGAAGGTGCGCTCGATCGCATGCTCGACCTCGTGCACCAGGAGGGCATGCGCCAGCGACGGCCGGCGCAGCGTGACATCGGCCAGGGCCAGCCGGATCCCCTGGTGCGCGTCGTCGCACAACCGGCGCGCCTCCGCCAGCTCGACATCAGCGGCCCGCAACGGGTTGAAGGCGCCGCGTACGGCGTCGTCCTGGTAGTCCTCGACCGCGTCCAGCAGGTGCGCGATGCGACCGAAGTGGCGGCCAACCTCGCTCAACGCCTCAGCGTTGTCCGGCACGCCCGCCAACATCGCGGTGTGCGCGAACGCGGCGGCGACAGCGATCTCGGCGGGTTCGGTGGCCAGCAGCACCGATGACCCCGCGGTGATCTCGCGCTCCACTGCGGACTGCCGCGCCACCGCGTCGACCAGCACCGCGGTGTCAAAGCCGACGGTGTGACCGGCGCCTGCGCCGGCGGCTTCCCACCGATCCGCGACCCGGTCCGCCGCGCCGGCGAGCACCCCGATCCGAAGCGCGCCGTCGCGGTCCGCCACGTGGTCCCGAGTCTTGCTGGCGGCGAGCACCAGCGACACCGCAGCCGCCAGCCGGGCGCCAGGGTCGGCCGAGGAGACCACGTCGGCGCGCTGGAAGCCCCGCAACGCGCACGGCGCCGCCCGCCGATAGTTGATCTTCTCTTTGACCTGCGCTTCCACGAGCACCGAGATCAGCAGACCGTCATAGTTCGTGACCAGACGCGCGCTGTGGCCATGCTCGTCACGAAGCGTCAAACAGAGCCCACACAGATGACCAAGCCACGCGGCGTGCAGCGTTCCGCACATCCGATGCCGGCACGGCTGAACTATCCCGAACACCGGTCCTCCCACCACCTCGGCGCAGAACGGGCCTGCGGCATTGCCGGGCTCGACCTGGGCGATAACGTCCCGCCGAAACTAGTACCGGCGCTCAACCCGCCGCAGCCCTGCGCGGGCTGGGGGGCCGATCAGCGCAGTCCGTGAGCAGCAGTCGATTCTGGTGTGGCGTGAGCAGGAAACTCACGCTGCGGGCGGGTGATCAGCGGACTGATCCGAGCGCCAGCAGCCGGGTGCGCGAACCAGCCGAGGGAAGTCAGGGTTGCGCTATATTTGATGGTTCGTAGCGCACAAAAAAGACGACGGCATGAAATGCCGTCGTCGAGCACCACGTTACCGGAAAGGGAAACAATTTGTCAAGGGATACAGCGGCGACAGAGCGCAATCCTGAGAAATCCATTGAGGAGGAACAAGGACACCTCGATGGGCTGTATCGCAAGCTTGACCAATTGCGCACCCAAGCCGTGGAACGACGCGCCAAAGCGCTCCGTGAGCCGAAGGGCACGTACCAGGCACGGTACGAACGGGACGCCACCGTCACCCGACACACTGAACAGATCGCGCAGTACGACGCGGTGGAAGAAAACCTCTGCTTCGGGCGACTGGACTTTCATGAGGAAGAACATCGCCACATCGGAAGAATCGGCATCTTCGACGAGACAGCGGACTACCGGCCGCTGT
>JBOGDL010000387.1:0-3068 GCA_050701815.1 Micromonosporaceae bacterium
GGTCGCCGTGCCGGGTGTCGCCGGTCGCCCGCAGCACCGCGTCGACCCGCCGCCAGCCCACCACACTGCGGGGCAACTCGCCCAACACCCACCCGATCGCCCGCACCGGGAACCCCATCACCGTGAACAGGAACGCCACGCTGACCAGATCGGAGACCGTGATCGCCCCGGAGGCGAGCCGGAATGAGCCCACCGCCAGCACGGTGAGGGTGCCCAGGTTGGGAAGCGCGTCCATCACCGGGTCGAACATTCCGCGCACCCGGCCCATGGCCACCGTGCCGTCCCGTAGCTCTTGAGCTTTGGCCTCGAACCGGGTGGTCTCCTCCGCCTCCCGCCCCATCGCTTTGACGATCAACGCGCCGTCGAAGCTCTCGTGGGCGATCGCGCTCACCTCGGCGCGCAGCTGCTGCACCCTGGTGGCGCGCGGTGACATCCGCCGGGTGTACGCCACGTTGACCGCGAACACCGCCGGGAACACCGCGAGCCCGACCAGCGCCAACGCCCAGTCGGTGGCGAACAGCGCCGCCATGGCGCCGAGCAGCATCACCAGAGTCCCCACCGCGAACGGCAACGGCGCGATCGGGAACCACGTCGACTCCACATCGGCGTTCGCGTTCGACAGCAGAGTGCCGGTCTGGTGTTTGTGATGCCACGCCAGGGGAAGCCGCAGGTAGCGACGGGTGACCCGGCGCCGGTAGGAGGCCTGCAGCCGGAACTGCATCGCCCCGGCGCCCAGTCGCCGCCCCAGGACGCCCAGCATCCGCAGCACGCTCACCCCGAACACCGCCGCCATCGCGGCGGCCAGCCCGGCGACGGTCAGCTCGCCGCTGTCGACGGCCGGCACCACCACACCGCCCACCACGGCGCCGATCACGTACGCGGAGGCGACGGTCATCAGCCCGAACACCGCGCTGCCGCCGACCCCGACGGCGAACACCAGCGGCTCCTCGCGGATCGCCCGACCCAGGACTCGCAGCCCCTCTCCGAGCACTCCTCGCGAATCCACCGCTCTCCCCTCGTCCGGCGCCCAAGTCCCGATGTCAACAGCCCAGCAGCGGCACACCGCCGGTGACCCACCCAGGGCCGCTGGGCGCAACGCTGACCAACCATGCGGACCGCTGACAGACAAAACCAGCCAGCTTGAGCACCGTGGCCAGCCGGGGCGCGGCAGTCGACGCGCGCTCACCCGATCCGCAGGCTGCGCAGCAGCGCGAATCAGGAATGGCGGGTCTGGCGCAGGCACGGGCTGAAGACAGCTTTGGTCCTTACACCTGTTTACCAGACCGGACTGACAGCCGGCGTTGTCCAACCGGGCTGACGGACGACCAGGCGATGAATATCACGACCGGTTGCGGAACGCCTGCTCCCGGAACTCCAGGAACTCGCCCACCTCGTCCCCCCGGTGGTAGCCCCAGGGCCAGTCGGTCGCCAGGTCGCCGATCGCGTCGAACTGGGCCGCGGCGGCGTCCCACTCGCCGGCGCAGACGTACGCGAACGCGAACACGTTGTGCGGCGTGGGCCACCCCGGCCTCCGCCGGAAGCTCGGGTGCCGCACCGACAGATCGGCTGCGGCGTGCAACTCCGCGACCACCTCCCGGGAGCTCATGTACGCGTCGTCCTGACCGCTGGGCAGGTCCAGCCACTTCTCGATGTGCGCCACCGCGACCAGGTACGCCAACCCGGTGCTGGGCGGCGCCGCGGCGGACGCCCGGGCGAACTCGAACATCTCGTCGTGGCTGCCGT
This sequence comes from Micromonosporaceae bacterium, assembly GCA_050701815.1. GTDB lineage: Bacteria > Actinomycetota > Actinomycetes > Mycobacteriales > Micromonosporaceae > WHSM01. Next base: position 1,744 of record JBOGDL010000387.1, read on the forward strand.
ACCACTTCTGGCAGCGGTACTGCAGCATCTGCTCGTGGGCGTGCCGGTGCCAGCGCGACCGCGTGACCACCGCCTGGAAGCGGCGCTGCGCCTCATCACGGTCCACCTGCCGGCCCCGGGCGGAGGTGACCAGGCACGCCCAGGCGGCGACCTCGTCCGGGTTGCGCTCGACCACCTCGTCCAGGCAGTTCTCCGCCATCTTGAGCCGCTTGAAGAACTCCCGGAACTGCTCCGCCTGGGTGTGTTCGGCGCCCAGCGCGCCACGTGCCTCCCAGGCCCAGCGAATCCCGTGGGCGCCTTTCACCAGCAACGGCAGGGTGGAGTGCGGCTCCGCGTCGACGGCCTGTCCGATCCAGTCCTGCACACCCTCCACATCCCCGCAGACTGACAGGTAGAACGACCGGTCGTCGGGGTCGACCGCGCGGCTGAAGAAGTCGCGCACCGCCGGCCAGTCGCGCTGTCGCAGCCAGCCGCGCAACCGCGCCGCCGCCGGGTCGCCCTGACTCTTGTCGATCGCGAACGCCGGCGCCGCCTTGCGCTTGAACAGTCTCATTTCGGCAAACCCCCGTTCGGTCGCCCGAGCAACGCCGGACCCGTTGTGGCCGGCCCATGCTACGCATAGACCGCACGCGATGCCGTTACCGCGAGCGGCGCTGCCCGCCGACTCCAGGCAGCGCACCCCGTACCCGAGAAAGGGCGCAATCGATGATCCGAGCGGGTGTCTCGGTGCTGATGCTGATCGGGTTCTATCTGGTCGCCCTGGCGCAACTGGCCGGCGCTGTCGTCCTCACTGTGTGGCTGGGTTCGGTGACCTCAGGACTGATTGCCGCCAAGATCGCGATCCCCCTGTTCGTGGCGATCGTGGGCGGCGCCGGAGTCGCGATCTGGCGAGCCATGCGCGCCAAGCCGGAAGACCCCGAAGGCCTGTCGGTGGGCCCCGATCAGGCGCCCGCGCTGTGGCACATGGCCCACCTGCTGGCCCGGGAGGTCCAGGTCAGGCCCCCGGACGAGATCCGGCTGGTGCCCGACGTCAACGCGGCGGTGAGCGAACGGTCCCGGATGCTCGGGCTGGTCGGCGGCCGCCGCACCCTCTACATCGGACTGCCGTTGCTGCAGGTCTTCACGATGGACCAGCTCCGGTCCGTGCTGGCGCACGAGATGGGGCACTTCTCGGGCAACCACACCAGGCTGGGCGCCGTGGCGTACCGGGGCAGGCTCACGGTCGCGGAGACGCTGGGCCGGATCAGCCCGTACAACGTGGCGGGTTGGATCTTCAAGGGGTACGGCCTGCTGTACGTGCTGGTCGACAACGCCGCCACCCGGCG
>JBOGDL010000388.1:0-23777 GCA_050701815.1 Micromonosporaceae bacterium
CACCCTGCGAGGCGCTTGCTTGCTGCTTGGGAGGCGACATGGGAGCGACTGTTCCTCCGGCGGACGAACTCGCGCGATGGGTTCGTGACGGATGTGAACGCGCACTACAGCTGGTTGATGACCTCACTGACGAACAGATGGTTGGCCCTCTCCTGCCCACGGTTAACCCCCTGATCTGGGAGATTGGCCACCTCGCGTGGTTCCAGGAGAAGTTTGTGTTGCGCGATGCCTGCGGGCTCGCGCCCATCCTCACGGGATGCGATGCGCTCTACGACTCTGGCGCGATCCCGCACGACACGCGGTGGCGGCTGAGGTTGCCCTCCCGTGCCGACACGGTGGGATACATGCGGAGGGTTGCAGAAGCCGTTGCCGAGCAGGTGGTCAAGCCGGACGCCACAGACGTGGTGCGCCACTTCGCCCGCTACACCGTGCATCACTATGACACCCACACCGAGGCTCTGACTTACACCAGGCAGACGTTGGGGCTGCCTTCGCCAACACTTCCGGGGCTCACCGACGTGCTGGCAACCAAGACTGAGGAACCCAGCATGGGCGCCGTTGCCGGCGATGCACGGTTCGCGGGTGGGCCCTTCGTGCTGGGTGGCGTGATGAGCGATCCCTTCGTCTACGACAACGAGAAGTGGGCTCACCTCGTCGAAACTGAGCCTTTCGCTTTGGCGAGGGCCACGGTGACCCAAGCCGAGTTCGCGGCTTTCGTCGACGATGGTGGGTACCGTGACAGCCGTTTGTGGTCCGACGGTGGCGTTTGGCTGGCACAAACAGGAGCCTTGCACCCCATCTACTGGCGGCCGGCTGCGTCGGGTGGTTGGCAGCGTCGACATTTCGACACCTGGGTGGACCTCGAACCTGACCTGCCGGTGAGCCACGTGTGCTGGTGGGAAGCGGATGCGTATTGCCGGTGGGCCGGGCGCCGGCTGCCCACCGAACCCGAATGGGAGTACGCCGCGACGGGGGGCAAGTCGGTCAAGCCGCGCTTCCCCTGGGGCGACAGCGAACCCACCGACGGACAGGCCGCCACGGACTGGGTCACCAACGGCCCGGTGGCGGTCAGCGCGTGCGCTGCGGGAGACAGCCCCGATGGCTGCCGGCAGCTGATCGGCAACGTCTGGGAATGGACAGCCAGCGACTTCGTCGCGTACCCCAACTTCGAACGCGACGCATACTTCGAGAACTCCGAGCAGTTCTTCGGTTCGCGCAAGGTACTGCGTGGCGGGGCGTGGGCCACCCGGGGACGGTATTTACGCTCCACGATGCGGAACTATTTCACGCCCGACCGGCGTGACGTCCTGGCTGGGTTCCGGACCTGTGCGGTGAGCTAAATTGATCCTGCTGGTGACCCCCACACCGCCTGGCAGCGAGCATGGCAACCGCATCACCGCCCAGCGTTGGGCAGCCATCATCCGCGACCTCGGCCACCAGGTGGACGTGCGGCAGACATACGAACGCGGGCCATACACTGCGCTCATCGCGCTGCATGCGCGTAAGAGTGCAGATGCGATCCGCCGGTTCGCCGCCGACCACCCGGGCGCGCCGATCGTTGTCGCGTTGACCGGCACCGACCTCTACCCCGATTTGCGCGCGGCGGGGGTGGACCCCGAGGTGCTGGCTCTCGCGACCCACCTCATCGTGCTGCAGCCGCTGGGTTTGGAACAGTTGGACGCCGCTACCGCCGCACGCACGACCGTCATCATCCAGTCTGTCTGTCCGATCGCGAGGCTGCCCTTCCGGAGGGATTGCTTTGAGGTGGCGTTCCTCGCGCATGTGCGTCCCGTTAAAGATCCGCTGCGGATAGCGGCCGCGGCACGCCTTCTCCCCCGCGATTCGCGGGTGCGGGTCACCCATGTCGGCGCCGCTCGCGAAGCGACGCTCGCCGAGGAGGTGGCGAAGGAGTCAGCTGACAATCCTCGCTACGACTGGGTTGGGCCGCTGCTGCGAGAGCATGCCTTGTCGGTGCTGGCTCGTAGCAAGCTGTTGGTTCTGACGTCATGGCACGAGGGCGGCGCCAATGTCATCTCCGAGGCGCTGGCCGCCGATGTGCCGGTGATCGCCTCCGCCATTCCAGGATCGATCGGGTTGCTCGGCCCCGACTACCCGGGTTACTTCCCCCCTGGCGACACCACCGCGCTCAGTGCGGCGCTTGACGCCGCCGAACATGACCGCGATGGCTACTACCACAGCCTACGCGCTCACTGCACATCCCTGCGGCATCTCGTAGAACCGTCCCGCGAACACCAAGCCTTCGCCACGTTGTTACAGGGCCTGGGTGTAGCGGTCCCCTGAAAGGGAGGAACGATGGCACGTAACCCCACCCGAATGGCGCTGCTCGGTGTGCTTGTTGCGGTCACCACAGTGGTAGCCCTCATCTTTGTGCTAGAAGACAGTCGAAGTCGAAGCGGCGCCGTGGGAGGCACTCTCCACGTCGGCGCGATCCCCGACCAGGATCCGCATGTGCTGCAACGGCAGTACGAAGCCGTTACTCGATACCTAGCCGAAAAGCTGGACGTCAAGGTGCGCTACATCCCGGTCACCGATTACACGGCGTCAGTGACCGCGTTCCGCCGGGGCGACCTCGATCTCGTTTTCTTCGGCGGGCTCACTGGCGTGCAGGCGCGCAACCAGGTGCCTGGCGCGATTCCCGTGGCGCAGCGCGACATCGACGCGAAGTTCAAGAGCGTGTTCGTGGCCAACCCGGCGAGTGGCATCGCCCCGGTCGGTGAGGTCGCCGGGCTGACGGCGCTGAGGAACCACAGCTTCACGCTCGGCAGCGAGTCCTCTACGTCGGGCCGCTTGATGCCACAGTTCTTCCTCGACAAGGCCGGCGTAAAGCTTGACGATTTCAGAGGCCAGGTCGGCTTCTCCGGCGCCCACGACACCACGGTGAAGCTGGTAGCGGCTGGAACCTACGACGTGGGCGCGCTCAACGCCGCGGTATGGGACGAGCTCCGCAGCGCCGGCAAGGTCGACTCCGCCAAGGTCCGCGAAGTCTTCCGCACGCCGCCGTACCACGACTACCACTGGCTGCTCCGGCCCGATGCCGACAAACGCTTCGGGGCGGGCTTCACCGACCGGGTCCGTGCCACGCTGCTCGGCATCGACGGCAGCGACGGCCCGGAAAGGAAGATCCTGCAGCTGTTCCAGGCAGGCGAGTTCATCGCCACGAAGCCGGAAAACTACCTGCAGATCGAGAAGGTTGCGCGCGACTCCGGACTGATTAGCTGACGAGATGACTACGGGGACTGTCTTCGCGCTGACCGATGTCAGCCTGCGGTACGGCGCGAACCACGCGTTGCTCAACGTCAACCTCACGATCCGCCACGGCGAGCGCGTCGCGGTCATCGGGCCGAGCGGCGCCGGGAAGAGCAGCATCATCGCGTTGCTCAACGGCACATCGATGCCAACGCACGGTCATGTGCGGGTGCTCTCACGCGACCTCGCCGGCGCGACGGCCCGCGCGTTGCGCGACGTGCAGCGGCGGGTCGGCACCATCCATCAGCAGTTCAACCTCGTCGACCAACTCCGCGTGGTGCACAACGTGAACGCGGGACGCCTCGGTGACTGGCCGTTCTGGAAGTCGGCGCTGTCGCTGCTGTCGCCGCGCGAGGTGCCAGAGGCCCGCGAGGCGCTGCGGCGGGTCGGCATCGCCGACAAGCTGTACGAGCGCACCAGCGACCTTTCCGGTGGCGAGCAGCAGCGGGTCGCGATCTCGCGGGTGCTTGTGCAGCGGCCGGTGGCGATCCTCGCTGACGAACCGATCGCCAGTCTCGATCCGGCGCGTGGCAAGGAGATCATCAACCTGTTGCACGACATCAGTGAGGAAACCGGCACAACGTTCCTTGCCAGCCTGCATGACGTCGACATGGCGCTGGAACGGTTCGACCGCATCATCGGTCTGCGTGCTGGAAGCATCGAGTTCGACACGACGCCAGCGCAGCTGGCGCGTGATGACATCAACGCGTTGTACGCGCTGGCGCTCGAACAGCACCCGTCATGACCGCGCAAGTGTCCACGGCGGAGCGCCGCGAGGCAGCCGCGGCGAGCCTGCCGGCGCTGGCCCGGCAGCCCGTCCGGGCGCGGTCTCTAGCGAGGCGGGTATGGGCGACGGTGTGCCTGGGTGGGTTGGGCCTCGCACTCGTGGCCGCCGGCACGAGCGGTGACCCCCTGATGCGCACCGAGGGGACGGCGCTCGTCTGGGAGTTCGCCCGCGCCGCCGCACACCCGCGGGTGGATGCTGACTTTCTCGCGCTGACCGGCGAGGCTGCTCTCACCACGCTCGGGTACGCAGTCCTAGGCACCGTCCTCAGCCTCGTCATTGGACTGTTCGCCGGTGTCCTCGGTTCTCAGATTTGGTGGCACGGCGGGACGAACCGGCGCCGGCTACTGGCGTCGGTTGGCTGGGTCGGTTCCCGGGTCGCACTGGTCATTCCGCGCAGCATCCACGAGGTGGTCTGGGGTCTCGTGCTGCTGAGCGTGCTGGGCATCACGCCGCTGGTCGCGGTCCTGGCGATCGGCATCCCGTTCGGCGCGGTCACCGCGAAGGTGTTCTCGGAGATCCTCGACGAGACTGACCGGGGGCCGTACCTGGCGCTGCGTGCCGCCGGCGCGGGGCGGCGGACGGCCCTGCTGTATGCGCTGCTGCCGTCGGCGCTGTCAGACCTGATCTCGTACGGCTTCTATCGCTTCGAGTGCGCGATCCGCAGCGCCGCGATCCTCGGCCTGGTAGGGGTGGGAGGCCTGGGTTTCCAGCTGAAGCTCAGTTTCCAGACGCTGCGTTACGAAGAGATCTGGACGCTGCTGTACGCGCTGATCGCGCTCAGCGCCGCCGCCGACCTGTGGAGCTCCACAGTTCGGGCGCACCGTGAGGCGCCTCGCCGGGCAGCGTCGGACACCGAGCCGGGCGCCAACTGGGTGCTCACCGGTTCATTCCTGCTCGCCGGGATGCTGATCCCGCTGTCGGCGTGGTGGATCCAGCTCGACATCTCGGTGTTGTGGTCTGATCGGACTTGGGAATTGGGTGCGGAGTTGCTGGCCGGCGCGTGGCCTCCGCGGTTCGGACCGGACGGCGTCACGGGATTGCTCACCATGGCCGGGGCCACGCTCGCGATGTCCGTGATCGCCATCGCGGTGGCTTTCGCCGGCGGCATGGCGCTGGCGTTTCCGGCGGCTCGTCCGCCCCGGTCGGACCCGCGGAGTAAAGGCGCCCGGGCAAGCCGGGTCGGCCGCCTGGTCCTGGTGGCGGTGACGCGGGGAGTCCTCATCGTGATGCGCGCTATACCTCCGCCGGTGTGGGCGCTGCTCGTGCTGTTCGTGATGTCCCCCGGACTGCACGCTGGCGCGCTGGCACTCGGCGTGTACACGGTGGGTGTGCTCGGCCGGCTGATGGCTGAGGCCGTGGAGAACCTCGACCAGCGGTCACTGCGCGCCCTTCGCGCGCAGGGCGCCGGCGGCCCGCAGATCCTCTGCTACGGGGTGGTGCCAAAGGCCATGCCACGGTTCGTCGCCTACGGCCTGTACCGGTGGGAAGTGACCATCAGAGAGACTGTGGTGGTGGGAGTGGTGGGCGCGGGAGGGCTCGGCGTGCTCCTCAACCAGCAGCTTGCCATGTTCGATCACAGCGGCGTGGTCGCGACGCTGCTGGCTCTGATCGCCCTCACCATGCTGGTTGACTTCACCAGCGCCGCGATGCGACGCGCCCTGAGGTAGCGCTCCCCCGCTGCGTGCCTACCGCTCAGCCACAAGGAGGACCGCAGCCCTTCGTGTTCACAGTGGACGAAGCTCGTCGGCATAAGAGACCGACATCCTACGCAGCACGCCGTTGCCGGCGACCACATATTGCCCGAGCCGCCACAATGGTGGCGAGTACGCGTGGACGGACACGCTCCGCGGCTCGTAACCGGTGAGCCGGTGGATGTGGTCGCCGCCGAAGCAGAACGCGTCAGGCGCCTTCACCAACGTTTCCAAGCATGGCCGACCGATCGCGAGGTTGTGCTCGACCAGCGCACCCTGGACGACAGCGACCGCGCCGCTGGAGATGTCGTGATCGTGCCAGCCCGTGTCGTTGTCAGGAGTCCAACACAGCAGCCAGACATCAACATGGGCGTCCCGGTGCAACGACACGTAATGGCGGTGTGTGTCGCTGAACGCGAGATGCCGCCGCCAATGGTCGGGACGCGACGCCACCTCGACGGCGAGCCGCTGCAGCTCATGTTTGTCGAGGTCGCGTTGGGGCAGATCCGAAAGAATGGAGGCGAACGCGACGGACGCACCCGTGCCGCCATCGCCTGTGGCCCTGGCGACATCCCGACTCTCACGATTGAGCGCCGACGAAGCCATGCGCTCCCTCCAAGAAGCGTGCCGGATTGACATGACGGATGGCATGGCTCGCGGCGGCGCCGAGTTCGGTGTCTGCCGGCTCGGCGTAGGGCCGGTCGCTGCCGAAGACGATCACGTCGACGCCGAGCACCCGCACCAGCGCGTCGAGCGCTCGCACCGCGTACGAGGAGGTGTCGACGTACACGTGCGGGTCGACGTGATCAAACGTGCCACCGCGTGCGACGAGGCGTTCGTGGTGGAGCGGGGCGAGACCCGCGCCGGCCACAAACCCGATCCGTAGCCGGGGGAACAGCGCCCGCCCAGCCAGATGCCAGGACCACCACGCGGCGTGCAGTTGACCCACGTACTCCACGATGGGCGCCCACCAGACGGGCGCCCGCGGGTCCTGGACGCTGGCCGGGCCGGGGTGTACGAGGACAGCACGGCCGCGGTCTTCGCACAGCGCGAGCAGCGGGCCAAGATGTTCCCACCCCGCGGGGGTGGCGACCGCGTCGGCCGGCACCTGGAGCCCGACGCAACCGCCGTCGAGCGCGGCGGCGAGACCCGTCGGTTCGATCTCGCGGGTCGTTGCCGCCGCCCACGCGCGGAACGGCTCCGGCAACGCCCGCACGCCCTGATGCCAGGCGTCGAGCAGCGGCACGGCCTCCGCCGCGGCGAGCCGTTCGATTCCCAACGGGCTGGACGGTGAGATCATGACCCGGTCGAACCCGTGCTCCCGCTCCACGGCGGCCCTTTTGTCGACATCGTGTGCCGCGGGGTCGACATCGTACGGCGGCTCGCCAGCCAGATGAAGGGTCCAGCCATCCAGGCGCGGCGGGTTTGCGCGACGGCGCAGCGCCTCCACGAACGGCGGCGGCCACAGGTGCTGGTGCACGTCGGTCGCCGTCCCTGGCTTTGTCGCTCCGATCACCTCTCGCTGGCCGGAGCGTGGTTCCATGTCGGGCATCAGTGGTTCCGCTGGACGACCAGGTCGGCGAAATTAGCGAGCCGGTCACGACTCGCGCTGGCGGGGAGCTGAGCAAGCGACTGGTGGGCGCTTGCCACGCAGTCACGGGCCATCTGGGCGGCTTCGGCTATGGCGCCGGTACGGGTCAGCACGTCTTGGAGGAACTCCAATGCCACTGCCGGATCGCTGTCGGACCTGAGCGCGTCTTTGACAAGTTGCCGGTCATCTGGCGCGCATGCCTGATAGGCGAGTATCACGGGGAGGGTCAACCGCCCGTTCACGATGTCACTCGTCTCGGACTTACCCATCACCTGGGTGTTGCTGAGGTACGGCAGTAGATCGTCCTGGATCTGGAACGCGATGCCGAGGCGTTCACCGTAGCTGGCGAGCGCCGCAACGGGACCGGAGAGCCCCCCACCAAGAATGGCGCCGCACTCGCAAGCCCCTTTGAACAGCGATCCGGTCTTGAGCCGCGCGACCGTCAGATAGGTGTCAGCGTCGAAGGCGACCGCATTGCACAATTCCGCTTCCAGGCTCTGCCCACGGCACAGGTCAATACCGGCGCGCGCGACCGCATCGAGCGCAGAGACCACCCGGCTGTCAGGTGCGCCGATGCGCCCACATTCGGCCAAGCTGGCGAACAGGTCGAAGATCAGCGCGTCCCCAGCCACGATGGCGTCGCTGACACCGTACTTGTACGGCACTGAAGCACGGCCGCGGCGCAGATCGTCCGCGTCGATGATGTCATCGTGGATGAGGCTCGCCACGTGACCGCACTCGGCGCCCACCGCCGCAGGTAGCACGCAACGCAGATCGCCACCCACTGCCAGCGCTGACTCCAGGAGAAGGACCGGCCGCAATAGTTTCCCGGTCGGGACGAGAGCGTAGTCACATATTGAGTCAAGAAGCTGGGAACCGCGTGCCCACCGTCGTTCCAGCTCGTTCTTCACCAGTTGCGCGAGTGGAGCGTTATCGTCACCGCGCCAGATGCTTTTGGGCGCCACCGCGGTGATTGGCGCACCGCCGTTTCCGGTTAATGTGACAGGGCTGTCTACCATGATCAACTCCACTCGCCGCCGTGCGGGATGTCATAGCAACGGAACTGTCGATCGCACCCTGATCCCCCCCGGGGGACCTTCCACGACCCGGCCGACGATTTCCGCGGGGAGCCCTCGCTGGGACAATTCTTCGAGCAACGTGGAATCGTCCGGCGGAACCGCCAACAACAGACCGCCGGACGTCTGCGCGTCGTGCACCAGGACATTGACGTCCTCCGGCACACCAGCGTCAACCTCGACGGCGTCTTTGAGGTACTCCATATTGGCTCGGGTGCCTCCGGAAACGAATCCAGCGGCGACGAGCTCTTCAGCTTGGGGCAACAACGGCACCTGATCGGCATAGATCTCCGCGGCGACACCACTGGCGCGAGCCATCCGATGCAGGTGGCCAGCGAGCCCGAAACCCGTGACATCGGTGGCCGCCTGAACGCCTGCGGCGAGTGCCGCCTCGCTAGCGGCGGCGTTCAACGTGGTCATGAACTCGACCGCGGTGGCGAGCGTGGCGTCGGCCACTTCGCCGTGTTTGAGGGCTGTGGTGACGACGCCCGTGCCGATGGGTTTTGTCAGGATCAGCCGGTCGCCGACGGCTGCGCGGTCGATGGCGAACAACCGGTCCGGCGCCGCGAGACCGACAACAGCCATGCCGTACTTCGGGATCGGGTCGTCGATTGTGTGCCCGCCGACGACGTGGCATCCGGCGGCGGTCGCCACCTCAACCCCGCCCCGCAGCGTGTCCCCCAGCAGGTCCATCGACAGGTCCTCGCCCGGCCACGCCGCCAGGTTCACGGCGATCAGCGGCTTTCCGCCCATGGCGTACACGTCGGACAGCGCGTTGGCGGCGGCGATGCGGCCCCAGTCGTAGGCGTCGTCGACGATCGGCGTGAAGAAGTCAGTGGTCAGGACGAGCGCGCGGCTGTCGTCCAAGCGCAGCACGGCGGCGTCATCGCCCTCCAGTGCCCCAATCAGGAGATCACCGGACGCCGGCGCCAGTCCACCGCCGAGCGAGGAGAAAAGGTCCTCCAGTTTGGCCAACGGAAGCTTGCAGGCGCAGCCGGCGCCGCGAGACAGCGACGTCAACCGTATGCGCTCATCCGCCGGAGCATTCATTAGCATTCCTTCCAGTACTTCATGGAGGATTGGACTAACGGAACGCTAGCAGGTCATCGACTCCGGACGGAAGAGCTTCCTTCGCGAGTCCCGCAGTGGCCACGTGTGGACTTACGCTGTGACGCTTGAACCTCGCCAACCGTCGTGACACCTCGGCGCTGATGGGCTCGTGGACTCAGATGTCAACGTGCTCAGAGTTCGGTGCGAAGTAGTCCGGAGAGCAAGGTCGCTGCCGTGCGGTACGGGGAGCATCGCGCGTTGTCCCCCACGGCGTCGGCGACGTGATGAGCCCCGGCAGAAGGTGCTCGGCGACCACAGTCCGCGCCGCTTGCGGCGCCTGGTCACCACCGCTCCCACCTGCGAGCCGCCCGCACAGGTGAGCCAGGACCGCCAACTCGATCGCGATGTGGTCCTGAGCCAGCGGCTTCGTTCCGCCGCGCCACACCGCTGCGAGTCGTTCCCGCACGAGGAGGTGCCGGAATCGTCGCTCTGCGCACGGGCAGGCGGCCATACCGAACCGGTTGAGGTTGCAGTCGCCTTCCTCGATGACCACCTCGCCGTGGGGCAAGCGCGCGGGCAGCGTCTCGTGGCGCATGCGGCCTCGCCGTACTCCATGGTCTGCCATCCACAGTGGATGGCACCGTGGCGGTTCCTCCTCTCGTCTCGGGCTAGCGGTTCGCCCTGCGGAGCGACCACGCAAGCATGAGGGCTGAGTCGGGTGGTGCTCTAAGTGACGCTGGCGATCCTCCCTTCGGCCGGGGCGGACAGCTCAGTGTGGTCGGCGCTCACAGCGCCGGCGTAGTGAGTCAACGACTGCTCGATCTCGCGTTCCAGGGCGGACGCGGTGAGCCCGATGTCGGCGAGGATGTCGTTTCGCTTGCCGTGGTCGAGGAACCGCTGTGGTATGCCGAACGTCCGCACCGGCGTGGTGACCATGTTGTCGTGAAGCAGGCGAGCGACCGCATCGCCGACACCACCTGTCCGGCCGTTGTCCTCGACCACAACGACAAGCTGGTATTGGGCCGCTGCCTGGCTCAACACGGGATCCAATGGCTTCACCCAACGGGGGTCCACAACGGTCACCCCGACACCGCGATCGGCGAGCGAATCGGCCACCTGCAGGCAACTGTGCGCCATCGGGCCGACCCCGATCAGCAGCACGTCGCGGGCCCGCGGTTGGCACAGCACATCGAGCCCGCCGAGGTTCGCGACCGCCTCGACATCGACCGGCATCGCCCCCTTTGGATAGCGCACCGCCGTGGGACCGTCCGCGACAGCCACCGCCTCGCGCAGCAACTCGCGCAACCGGGCGCCGTCGCGCGGGACCGCAACCCGCAGGCCCGGAATGACCTGCAGGATCGACAGATCCCACATGCCGTTGTGGCTGGCGCCGTCGTCGCCGGTCACACCGGCGCGGTCGAGTGCGAAGGTCACCGGCAACCGGTGCAGTGCGATGTCCATCAGCGCCTGGTCGAACGCCCGGTTGAGGAAAGTCGCGTACAGGGCGACAACGGGATGGCAGCCGCCGAGGGCGAGCCCGGCAGCTGATGTCGCGGCGTGTTGCTCCGCGATACCGACATCGAACACCCGCTCCGGGAACCGCTCGGCAAATCCCGCGAGACCGGTGGGATGCAACATCGCGGCCGTGATCGCCACGACGTCCGGCCGTTCGGCGGCGATGGCCGTCAGCTCGTCGCCGAACGTCCGCGTCCAGGTAGGGCCACCCTTTGCCAGCGGAACCCCGGTCTGCGGATCGAACGGCCCCGGCCCGTGCAGGCAGTCTTCGTCGTTGTTCTCCGCGGGCGCGAACCCACAGCCCTTCCGGGTGATGCAGTGGACGATCACAGGCGCCCGAAGGTCCCTGGCCTGTCGCAGCGCACGCTCCAGCGCTCGCAGGTCGTGGCCGTCGATCGGGCCAAGGTACTTGATCCCGAGGTCGGCGAACATCGCCTGTGGCGCGAGCAGCGCCTTCAGGCCGCGCTTCATCCTGTACATCACCTCGTACGCCTGGCGCGATGCCCGCGGGACCGTGGTCTTCACCGTGCGGAGGAAGTTCTCGTACCGAGGCGACATCCGCAACGACGCCAGGTGGCTGCCCAAGCCACCGATGGTCGGCGAGTAGGACCGGCCGTTGTCATTGACCACGATGACGATCGGCCGGGCACTCGCCCCGCCGATGTTGTTCAACGCTTCCCATGCCATCCCACCGGTGAGCGCACCGTCTCCGACGACGGCTACCACGGTCCGATTCTGTTCACCACACAACTGGTACGCCTTTGCGAGTCCGTCGGCGTAAGACAGTGCCGTCGACGCATGCGAGTTCTCGATGACGTCATGTTCTGACTCGGCTTGGCTGGGATACCCGGACAGCCCACCCCGCTGTCGCAACTGCTCGAACCCGGCACGGCGTCCCGTCAGCAGCTTGTGAACGTATGCCTGATGCCCGGTGTCGAACAGGATCGGGTCCTTGGGTGAGTGGAACGTCCGGTGCAGCGCGATGGTCAGTTCAACCGCACCGAGGTTGGGCCCGAGATGACCACCAGTACGCGCGACGGCGGCGATCAGGAAGCCGCGGATCTCCTCCGCCAGCGCTCCCAACTCCTCCGGGGTGAGCGACATCAGATCGCGGGGACCACCTATCCGGTCCAGCACAGCCATGGCACGCTCCTCACCGATCACGCTGGGGCCTTGCCGCCCACCGGCCGCACGCCTCTCATATTTCAGAGACTTCCATTAATTCATGGAAGATTGGATAGCTTGCGACGCTAGCAGCACCCACCACGCCACGCCAAGAGGCGACACCGGTGCACGGCTTCGGGCGTTCGCGACGTGAGTCGGTGTCCGGCGAGGTGCAGGGAGACACAGCGCAATGCCCGCAACGGACTGGCACGTCCTTCTCCACCAGGACGATCTCGCCGCATGGCAGGTCCAGGTGGGCCTACCGGCGATCCAACTCCAGGCCACCATCCGTCAGAGGTGAGAGATCTGCGCCGAGATCTCAGCGAAGTCCCGCCGCAACGGCATCATGACGGACTGCACGCCGCGGGGCCTCACCTCCACCCGGTGGTGGACGGACCCTCGAAACCAGTTCGCCGTGGCACTCGCCGTAGCCAGCTAGCCGGGGTCTGCGCGAGATACCGCAGGATGAGATGACCAGATGTTCCAGCAGTCAGTGCAGCATTGGCGTGAGAGACTAGTGGAATGAGTACCGACAGTGGGCCGAAGAACGCGCTGTTCGAGCAATTCGCGCGGGTCGGCAAAGCACTGTCGAGCCCGAAACGCCTCGAACTTCTTGACGTCCTCGCCCAAGGCGAGCGGACAGTCGAGTCGCTGGCACAAGCGACATCGCTGAAACTCACCACCGCCTCCGCGCACTTACAGTCACTGCGCAACGGCGGGCTGGTACGAAGCCGTCGCGACGGCGCGCGCATCTACTACCGGTTGGCCGGGAGCGAGGTCGCCCGGGTGTACGCCGATCTGCGTGACGTGGCGATGATCCACCTCGCCGACGCCGAGCGGGCCGCAAAAGACTTCCTCGGCGAAGGCGATGTCCAGACAATGAGCCGCGACATGCTGCTTGAGCGCATCGAGGCTGGTTCCGTCGTGGTCCTCGACGTCCGGTCACCAATCGAGTTCGCCGCCGGTCACCTCGAAGGCGCCGTCTCGATACCACTCGAGGAACTCTACGATCGCTTGAACGAACTGCCGGAAGACCTCACAGTCGTGGCCTACTGCCGCGGGGAGTATTGCGTGCTCGCGCATGAGGCAGTCCGCTTGCTAAGCCGGACCGGGCGGCAGGCGGTCCGCATGGTGGGCGGGATGCTGGAATGGAAACTCGAGCGACGCCCAATCACGGCCGCATCCACTGACACAGCCTGGTAACAGCCAGCACATCGCGGCATGCCTATTCACACGGGCGGTTGACCGGATTGAGTGAGCGCCAGTAACCTCTCCACTACAGCGCTCGTGGTCCTGCGGACGCGATGTGCATGAGCGGGCCGGTAATTGAGTCGACCGACGCACCCGCTCCTTTCACCACTCTGTGGCGACTCGCCGCACGGCACTTCGCCACCATTCCGGGATTTCACTTCACCCTGATGCCATGAGCCACTTGGGGGAAATCAATGCACGCGAAATCTGATACCGGGAAGAAACGCGTTCTTCTGCCCAATCCTCGGGGTTATTGTGCAGGCGTAGAGCGTGCTGTTGAGGCGGTGGAGAAGGCGCTGGAGCTATACGGTCCGCCGGTGTACGTGCGTAAGCAGATCGTCCACAACCGGCATGTGGTGCAGACTTTGGAGGCACGCGGTGCGATCCTCGTGGAGGAGAACGAGGAGGTCCCTGAGGGCGCTCGGGTGGTCTTCTCCGCACATGGGGTGGCGCCTGAGGTGCACGAGCAGGCCAGGCAGCGGAATTTGAGGACGATCGATGCGACGTGCCCGCTGGTCACCAAGGTCCACGCGGAGGCACGTCGGTTCGCCGCGCAGGATTACGACATCCTGCTGATCGGGCACGAAGGGCACGAGGAGGTCATCGGCACCACTGGTGAGGCGCCTGAGCACATCCACCTCGTGGATGGACCGGACGATGTGGCTGGCGTCAAGGTCCGCGATCCGGAGAAGGTGGTGTGGCTGTCGCAGACCACGCTGTCGGTGGACGAGACGATGGCAACCGTCGACGCGTTGAAGGAGCGGTTCCCGCTGCTGCAGTCGCCGCCTAGCGACGACATCTGCTATGCCACCCAGAACCGGCAACTCGCCGTCAAGAACATCGCGGCCCAGTGCGACGTCGTGATCGTCGTCGGCTCCACGAACTCTTCGAACTCGGTGCGCCTCGTCGAGGTCGCTCTCGATGCTGGCGCGAAGGCGGCGTACCTTGTCGACTTCGCACACGAGATCGACGAAACCTGGCTCGCCGGCGCCACCACCGTCGGCCTCACCTCCGGCGCGTCGGCGCCGGAGGAACTCGTCACCCAAGTGCTGGGCTACCTCGCCAAACGCGGCTTCACCGATGTCGAAGAGGTCACCAGCGCCACTGAAACGCTGGCCTTCTCCCTGCCGTACGAGTTGAGGCGCGACATCCGCGCCGCCGGCGCCTAGAGATTGATGTCACCTGGATCCGCCGCCGACGATCGGCACGCCACGTACTAGCCGGACTCGGTGGCGCAACGCTCACTTGCGGGAGCGCCACCCGCTGGCGCGCGGTCGACGCAATGTGCGATGTGGACAACGGCTACCGGTGGACACAATGGGGCCGTGGGACACACCGCAAACGCCGTCACACCGCATGCTGAAGGGTCGTTCGTCGGGGTCGCGACGACCGTGACCCAACCAGCGAGTCGACCCAGCAGGCGGCCAAGCACATCGGCGCGTCTCATGACGTTGTCCCGCATTACGGTCACCACCTCCTGCGTCCAAACCCTCTGGGGCACCTGAGTTCGTCGGTAACTTCAGCGGGCCAACACAGAGCTCCTCAAATCGAAGCTGGGCAATGCTTCTGGCACGGAAGATCGACAGCCCCTTCACGACGCCCCAGTGGCGCACCGCTGCCAACGGGCGAGCGCACGCAACGTATATGTGTGGGCGATGAGATCGTTGCTGTAGTAGAGCGTGTCGTAATACAGGCCCACTCCGCTCTGGCGCCACGTGCCGCTGTCATTCTGCGCGTCGAGCAGCCATTCGACCGCCTGGGTGACCTGGCGGTCTGATGGTGGCTGCCCAGCGCGCAACAGTGAGTACAGTGCCCAGCCAGTTTCTTCCGCTGTGCCGCCCTCAGGAGGCCCTTCCACGATGTCTGTGGGCCAGGCGCCGTCGGGCCGCTGACTGGCGAGGAGCCACCGCTTCGCCTTCGTTGGCACAGGCTCGTTCAGTCGCCCGAGTTCCGCGTACGTCTCCAGCACTTTGGACGTGCCGTGGGTGGCATCCCGGAACCACAGCGACGGAATGGCGCCGTCGTCGCCCTGGACCTTCTTGAAGTACCTCAACCCCCGCTCGGTAGCCGAGTTCGACCCATTCGCCGCGCCGTACTTGTGGAGCGCCATAAGAACGTGAGACGTCACTCCAGCGCACGGTCCGTCGTGGATCATCTCCGAGTTGCGCACCCACTCCGACCATGAGCCGTCGCGATTCTGCATGGGCAGCAGCCAGCGCAACCCGCTGCGAACCGCGGGGTGATCGGCGCTCAACCCGAGATCAGCGAGCACTGTCAGCACGACCGCGGTGTCCTCCGACTCGGGCCAGCCGGACGGGGATGCCCAAGACCATCCGCCGGCGGGCAGCTGCAGTGGCGTGAAGGGCTCCGTCCACTGCGTCGACAGCAGCCAGTCCCGGGTCGCTTCGAGTCTCGGCTCCCGGGCCACATCCACCGACTCGCCCAACGCGAGTACCGCGTAAGCGGTGACAGCGATCTCCAGATCGCGGTCAATCGGCCACGAGCCGTCGGGCCGGATCGTCTCCAGCAGGTAGGTCACGCAGCCACGCTGAATGTCCGGGCCCACGTCCTCGCCGGCAGTACGCAGGCCGATGAACACCAGCGCCGCCATCAGTGGGCACTCTTCGATGCCACCGTTGGGCGCCTGGACCGACCGAAGCCACGACAGCGCCCGCGGCTCGGCCAAGCGCTGTGCCCACCGTTTGAGCCGACTGGCCGGCACTACCCGCGACTGCCCGATTCCAAGCCCCAGCACTCCCGGCAGCACGATGGACGCCCGGTTACGCAGCCGGCGAGGCAGCAGCATGATCTCCATCGGTTGCGCGGGTTGGACGGTGATGTCGTGCAGCCTTTCCATCGCCCATACGATCGGCACGATCTCCCGCCAGGTCCGGGGCCCGTCGCCCGACAGATCAGGGGTGATGACCGCGTCGCCGCCATTGGCCGCGATGAACTTCATGCCGCTTTCGATGAACGTCCGCGAACCATCCGGATCGAGCACCTCAAAGGCTGCCACCGCGAACGCGGTGATGCTTTCGTCGCTGGGCGGATCAGCATCCACGAGGCTCCAGCCGCCATCTGACCGCTGATGCTGGCGCAGCCATTCCAGTCCCGCATCGATCTGCGTGCGGTAGCCGTCGCGGCCGGCTCGCGCCAAAGCCAGGATTCCGAGTGCGGTCGCGATCGTCGATGACGAAAGGCGATCCGTCCAGCCGCCGTCGGGACGCTGACGGCCATACAGGTAGTCGGTCGCGCGGGCTACCGCGTCGGCAACGCGTGCGGAAAGGTCAACGTGGGTCACGAGTCACTCCTCCTCGGTTGTGCCTGGACACTGCCCGTGTCAGTTGACGGCGCGCCGCGGATCCTCGACTTCTCGCTGGTACCAGCGCTTGCGACGTGGCTCATATCGGGGTCTCATCAGGAATCCCGACGCGGCCACCGTGCCTGTCACCGACGGCGCCAGCAGGATGAGTGCCAGCCACGTCGAACCAGCCGCCGCGACGAATGCCGCCGCGAGCACCAGCCGACCGACAACGAGCACCTCGTGGGCGGCCAGAGCCGTGAACCGCGATATGGGGCGGGGGGCCCGGTACAGCATGGCCAGCGTGACCAGCCCCGCCAGCAGGGCGATACTGAGGAACGCCAGGTAGGGGGCAATATCGAATCGGCCGGCCAGCAACCAGGGATAGCCCAGTGCGAGCGCTACCCAGAGCGCATCGAACACCAGCAGTATCCGCAACGCGACACCGTCCCCATACTTCACGGGAATCGTCTGATAGCCGCCCTGACGGTCACCCTCGCGGTCGCAGATGGTGCCGATGATGTTCGATCCGGAGTCGTGCAACCAGAACACGAGCGCCAGCGGAAGCAATTCCAGCGGCACTGGCTGCCCTGTCGACATGATGCCGAGCGTGAACGCTCCCGCGGTGACCCCACCGCGAAATACGTTGCCCCAGATCCCCCGCGCCTTGAACCATCGACTGTAGGAAATGCCGAAGAAGGCTGTGATGACGACGACGATCAGATTCCAGGGGTTGAGCACCACCGCTATCACGGTGCCGAGGGCGATACCGAGGACCATTCCACCGAACGCCTCGGCGGCTGTCATCCGACCTGACGGGATCGGCCGGTGGGGTTTGGCTATCGCGTCGAGCTTGCGGTCGAAATAGTCACCGCCGTACATCGCGGCAATCCATCCCAATGTTGGCGCCGCCCATACCCCCACGAGCCGCAAGACTTCCCAGTGGTCCGAGGCGAGCACCGCCCCGACGAGCCCTACCAGCCCCGAGTAAAAGATGAGGTCCAACCGGCATGCCTCGACGTAGGCGCCCAGCCGCACCTTCCACGAAATCCTGTCGGGCCGGATGTTGCTTGCCAGGCGCTGTTCGAGCTGTGGCTCACGCATGCCGGTCATCCGTGGCGACTCCTCACCAGTTGAAGCCGATCGGGGGGCGATACCGCGCGTGGAATCCGGGGAGGCAACAACCTTCAGAGCAGTCGGTGCGGCCCACGACAACCGTGAGCCGCACCAAACGGGCCCTCACCGGAGTTTCAACAGCCCATCACGGTGGCGCCGTGGTCTGACGTGAGGTCAGTTCTGGGGGTTGACTCCGCTGAACGTGATGGGCAGTTTCAGGATGGCGTGGACAGCGTCAGTCATGTACTCGGGTGGGTCGACCTCGAGCTTGGGCTCCTGCAGCCGGCGACTCAACGTCGACAGCGCGATCTGACCCTGCATGCGCGCAAGCGGCGCACCGAGGCAGAAGTGAGCGCCCGCGCCGAACTCGAGGTGGTGGTTGTCCTGCCGCGTGATGTCGAACCGGTCAGGGTCGGCGAACTTCGCAGCGTCTCGGTTTGCCATCGCGAGCCACAACAGCACCATCTTGCCCGCTGGGATCCGGGTGCCGTTGATCTCCATGTCCTTGAGCGCGATGCGCCTGGTGAACTGGATCGGCGAGTCGTAGCGAAGCACCTCCTCGACAGCGGAGGTCGCCAAGCTTTCGTCATTGCGCAGCAATTCGAGCTGATCAGGGTTACGCAGGAGGGCCAGCATGCCGTTGGCAACCAGACTCAACGAGGTCTCGTGACCGGACACCAGCAGCAGCCGGCAGGTGTCGTTGATCTCCTCGTGGGTGAGGCGGTCGCCATCCTGCTGCGCGGAGATGAGCGCGGACAGGAGGTCGTCGCCGGGATTCTTCCGCTTCTCGGCGATGATCGTGTCGAAGTAGGTGGTGAGCTCGTCCTGGCACTGCCGGCTGTATTCGGCACAACCGCCCACCATTGCGGGTGGCTCGAAGTCGCAGCACAACTGGGACCGGGTCCACGGTCGGGTCTCCAGATGGTCTTCCGGCGGGATGCCGAGCATCGTGCAGATGACCGTGATCGGCAGCGGGTAGGCCAAGTCGTCCACCAACTCCATGCGGCCCTTGGGGGCCGCGCGGTCGATGAACTCGTCCACCAGCTGCTGGATGAGTGGGCGCAGCCGCTCGATGCGCCGCGGTGTGAACACCGAGCTGACCAGGCCACGCAGCCGGGTGTGCTCCGGGGGGTCCTTGTGGAGGAAGGACCGTTGATCCATCATCTGGACCAGTTCCGCGGGCACCTGACCAGCCGCCACGAGTGACCTCTGGAGCTCCCCATTGCGGTCGTCGCTGCTGATGTGCGGGTGCCGCAACGCGGCATTGACGTCGGCGTAGCGGGTGAGGACCAGCGAGTCACCCACCTCGTGCACGGGCCGCTCATTCAGAATCCGACGGTAAAGCGCATAAGGATCGCACATCACCGCGTGATCCGAGAACACTTCCACAATGGACGGGCCATCCTTGCCAGTCCACGGCAGATCCTCCTCTTTCCGGTCCGGATACAACTTCTCCTGCAGCATCGACATGGCGCATCACTCCGGGAATGAGGACTCGGGCCTACTGGTGGAAGTCGCTGCCTCTCATGGGAGAGGGGCTATTCCAATGATCTACGGATCAATGGATCGATCCAACATCACGCTAGCCGTTGCGCAGTACCGCGTCAACACATCGCCAGCGCTCCGAAATCACCAGGTGACGGGGAGCGTCTGTGGGCAGTTGAGCATCGAGCCCACCGTCCAGGTCAACTCCCCGATTGGGACCGCCAGCTGAAGGCTGGGGAACCGCTTGGCGAGGGCGCCGAAGACGGCGATCAGCTCGGCACGGGCGAGCGCTGCGCCAAGGCAGAAATGCGCCCCGTACCCGAACGACAGGTGACCGGCATCCGCCCGCAGGGGTTCGAACGCCTCCGGGCATTTGCGGGTCTCCGGGTCGAAGTTGGCGAGATTAAGGCTGATGTACAGGGCCTCCCCGGCCTTGATCGGAACACCCGCGAGTTCCGTGTCGGCGCGCGCCCACCGGAACAGCTGCGTGTCGATGGGCGTCTGATGGCGGAGGATCTCCTCAACGACCGCCTCCACCGGCGCCGCACCGGAGACAAGGTGCTCCCACTGCCCCGACAAGGACAAGATCATGACACCACGCGTGATTGACTTGACCGTTGTCTCATGGCCAGCGACGAGCAGGAGCACCATGAGCGAGGTCAGCTCGTCGTCGCTCATCGCGTCGCGGCCATCGCGCGCCCGGATCAGATTGGACAGCACGTCGTCACGCAGATTCTTCCGGCGCTCGGCGGTCAGACGCCGGGTGTAGTCGGAGAACTCCTCCATGGCGACGCCGATGGCGTCGTCCTCATAGCTTGTCAGCGCGATGAAGGCGTCCGACCACTTCCGCAGTTGCGCCTCGTCTTCTTCGGGCACCCCGAGGATTTGGCAGATCACGCCCACCGGAAGCGGCACGGACAACGCGGGAATCAGGTCGAGTGGCGGTCCTGCGTCCTCCATGGCGTCGAGCAATGTGGCGACCCGCTGCTCGATGCCTGGAACCAGGGCTTGGACTCGTCGCGCGGTGAAGGCCTGCGCGGCGAGTCGCCGCAGCCGCGTGTGCTGCGGCGGGTCGGTCACCACCATCACGGCGCGACTGCTCGTCTCATCGGGGTCGATCATGCTCGTGAACCGCGCGGGATCAGCGAGCACCTCGTGTACCACCGACTGGCTGCTGATCAGCCAGGCGTCACCACCGCCGGGCCCTCGCACCTTGAGCACCGGCGTGTCACGTGTCAGTTCCAGGAGCATCGGGTTGGGTTGGCCGTCCGGCGTCACCGGCAAGGGAAACGACACCGCATCAACAGTGCTCACGGGAGTCCTCCTAGAGTCACCAGACACCGACGTACTCCAAATATTCATAGATCTATGGAGTAATGCGGACACTAGCAGCTACCCAACCACGGGAACAGCGTCGCGAGGACCATTCGAGTGGGGCGCCACCCGAGCCGTAGGCGGGCTGACCGACGTCGCCCTACGGGCGGCCGGCGCTGGAGTGCGCTGCGATATCGACTGCCAGGTCGCGTGCGTCAGCGCCGACTCCACCGAGGAATGCCGACGCACTCGTGCGCTGCCACGGCAGCCCCAGCGTGTACAGCCCGGGAAGATCGGTGCGGCCGTCTCGCTGGCGGATCCAGCCATCGGGCCCCACGACTGGCAGGTCAACCCAGGAGAAGTCGGGCCGATAGCCGGTTGCCCACACCACGGCGGAGGGCCGAAATTCAGCGCCCTCTTGCGACCAAATGACGCCCTGTTCGGAGGCCACAATGCGGCCTGCCAAGCTGACCCGGCCGCGCCCCTGGAGCCGTCGGGGGGTGTCGCCGATCACCGGCTCACCGTGCTGCCCGACCTTTCGGCTGGCGTACCGGCCGAAGCGGCTGCGGGTCCGCATCCGCAGGAACCCCACCAGGTCGAGCCACCAGAACACGCTGCGCCCCGCGAAGCGCTTCGGAATGTACGGGTGACTCTTGCCGACCGCCAGAGTGGTCGGGCGGGTCACGGACAGCTCGTCCGCGATCTGGATACCGCTGTTACCGCCGCCAACAACCAGTGCCGGACCCTCAGGCAACTGCTCCGGGTTGAGGTACGCACTCGAATGGACTTGGAAGACGGCGTCACCCAGCCCGGCGGTCAATGCGGGTTGGTAAGGCCTCTGGAACGGGCCCGTGGCCACCACGACCTGACGGGCATGAACCATGCCGGTGGGGGTGTGAAGCTCATAGCCGTCGATCTCACCGCCGCCCGTGCGGGCACTCAGCTTCACCACCGGGCTGTTCCAGCGGACAGGCAGGTCGAAGTGATCACGGTACGCCTGCAGGTAGCCGGCTACCTCGTTCTTGGTTGGGAACGACTCGGACGGCGCCGGGAATGCAAGACCAGGCAACGTGCTGTACGCCGCGGGCGTGAAAAGGCGGAGCGAGTCCCATCGCGCACGCCACACCGCGCCCGGGCCGGCACTTGCATCCAAAATCAGCAGGGAGAGCCCACACATGGCCAGCTCACGCCCTATCGCCAGCCCGGCTTGACCACCGCCGACCACCACCACATCGAACCGGGGCGCGTTCTCCCCGGAAGCCGTTGACGGGACATCCGGGCGGACGAGATCGCCAGTCACGACCTGCTCCTGGCTGGAGCGTCCTCGCCGAGCACACGCACCCACGCCTGCTCGTGCCGCACCTCACTGAGGCGGTGCTCCAGCACCATGCGAGCCCACGGCCGCGCCTTAGCCCTGTCCTCAGTGGTGTCGTATGTCGTTATGCGACCCATTGCGACCTCCTCATGAAGGGATTCGAGATGGGTGACGAGCTCCTGTAAAGCGCGGGCCCGTGCCTCAAGCACCATGTGACGTTCCGCGGGCTGGAGCAGCGCGAAGAGCGCGACCCGGGTGAGGAACTCCTCCTTCCTCACAGCCAAGTCCGCGCCGAAATCAACGAGCAGGTCGCGAAGTAGCCGGTGCCCCGGTTTCGTCAGTGTGTAGGTGTGACGAGTCGGCCGCCCCGCCTGCGGCTCTTCGACCTTGGTGACGGCTCCGGACTCGGAAAACCGACGAAGCGCCGGGTACAGCGTGTTGTTGTTGAGCTCTGCCCAACCGCCAAAGGTCTCCGCGAGTCGCCGCTTGATCTCGTAACCGTGGGCTGGCTTCTCGGCCAGCACCGCGAGCACGACGATGTCTTGGTACACAACAGTTAGCCTAACCTAGGTTAAACTAACCATAGTTCCAGAGCGGGCCAACGAACCTAGCGCCACCCTCACGTCGCGGCTACGAGCCTTACAGAGGTGATGCACATGTGCGCAGCAGTTGATCTCGGTATCCCCGTCGCGCCGCCGCGTCTCGCCGAGCGGCGCAAAGCGCGCCAGATCATGGTTGGCGGTGTGCCTGTGGGAGGCGGCGCGCCCGTCACCGTGCAGTCGATGACGACCACTGTCACGGCTGATGTCAACGCCACATTGCAGCAGATCGCGGAACTGACAGCCGCCGGTTGCCAGATCGTCCGGGTCGCCGTGCCAAGCTCCGACGACGCCGACGCGTTGCCGGCAATCGCCCGCAAGTCGCAGATCCCGGTGATCGCCGACATCCACTTCCAGCCAAAGTATGTGTTCGCGGCGATGGATGCTGGGTGCGCGGCGGTGCGTGTGAACCCGGGCAACATCAAAAGGTTCGACGACAAGATAAAGGAGATCGCCCGAACAGCGTCGGACACCGACACTCCCATCCGGATCGGCGTGAACGCCGGCTCGCTCGACCCGAGGCTGCTCGCCAAGCACGGCAAGGCAACCGCCGAGGCTCTCGTGGAGTCCGCGCTATGGGAGTGCTCGCTGTTCGAGGAACACGGCTTCACCGACATCAAGATCTCGGTGAAACACCACGACCCGATTGTGATGATCCGGGCGTACCGGCAGCTGTCCGAGCGCTGTGACTACCCGCTGCATCTCGGCGTCACCGAGGCCGGGCCGGCGTTCCAAGGCACCGTGAAGTCAGCAGTCGCGTTCGGGGCGCTGCTCGCGGAGGGAATCGGCGACACGATCCGGGTGTCGCTGTCCGCCCCGCCGGTCGAAGAGGTCAAGGTCGGCATCGCGATCCTGGAGTCGCTGGGCATGAGGCAGCGCGGCTTGGAGATCGTGTCTTGTCCTTCGTGCGGACGCGCGCAGGTCGATGTGTACAAACTCGCCGACGAGGTCACCGCCGGCCTCGAAGGTTTGCCTGTGCCGCTGCGGGTGGCGGTGATGGGGTGCGTCGTCAACGGGCCAGGCGAAGCACGCGAGGCCGACCTCGGCGTGGCGTCAGGCAACGGCAAGGGACAGATCTTCGTCAAGGGCAGGGTCGTCAAGACGGTGCCCGAGGCGCAAATCGTGGAAACCCTGATCGAAGAGGCACTCCGCCTCGCCGAACAGATGGATATGGAACTTCCCGCTGAGCTGCGCGGACTTTCCCCCACTGTCGAGGTCCGGTAAGGGTCCCGCGATGTTGGTTGATGAGACGTGG
>JBOGDL010000389.1:0-8958 GCA_050701815.1 Micromonosporaceae bacterium
CGGACGCCACCATCTCGCGCCGCGCCGGGTCGCTGGAGCGTTCCCACGACACCTGGTGGCTGACCAACCGTTCCACGGTGCGCCCGCTCGCCGTGATTGACGAGCTGGGCTTCCGCAGCGTGCTGGCACCCGGCAGGCGTACCGCCATCGAGACCCCGGTACGGGTGGTGGTGGACGCCATGGAAGGCAGCCACACGCTGCGGATCGAGGTCGACCAGCCAGCGGCGCCGCAAGCGCCCGCGGAGCCGCCGCCGTCCGGTCAACCCACCACGGTGGGGGAGACCGTGCTGATCAGCGCGGCCGACCGGCTCGCGATGGTGGCCCTGTTCGCGGGGTATCTGGAAGAGCCGCCACGGTACGACCCGAACCCGAAAAGCTACGCCGCGGCGGCGGCCCGGCTGGGCTGGCCACGTACCACGCTGGTGAAGCGGATCGAGTACCTGCGCACCCGGTTGAGCAACGCGGGGGTGCCGAACATGAAGGGTTGGAAGGCCCTCTCCAACCTTGCTGAGTACGCCATTTCCAGCGGCCTGATCACGAAAGCCGACCTCGCCCTGATCAAGCGCTGACCTCCTCCGACCTGACCGCAGCAGCGGACCAGCGCCAGTGTGGATCGAGCCCGGAAGCTGACACTCAAGAGACCAGCTGCTCCAGGGTTAGTGCGTGTTGGCCTATCGCAGCTCACCACCGCGTGGCGACGGCGCCTTCGTTTTGCCGTTCAGTGTGACGGTCCGTGAACAACTGCTGGCTACCGTCTCGTCGTGCGTCACGATGACAATGGTTTTTTCTGCCTTGTTGAGTTCTTGCAGAAGCTTGAGCACGATGTCGCGGTTCTCGTCGTCGAGGGATCCGGTCGGTTCGTCCGCCAGGACGACTTCACAGGGCTTGAGCCATAGTCGCGCCACGGCGACACGTTGCTGTTCGCCACCGGACAATGAGAATATCTTTCGCCGTTCTATCCCAGGCAGTCCGACGCGTTCGAGTGCTTCGGCGATGCGTCGCTTCTTCGAGGCTCGTACGCCGGAATAGGTCAGTGCGATTTCAAGGTTCTCCTCGACTGAGGCACTGTCGATGAGGGCGAAGTTCTGGAACAGGTAACCCAGATGGCGGCGAAGAAGCCGATTCGCGGCGCGAGTGCGTGGCTTGGGCGCCTTACTGCCGAAAATGCGGACCTCGCCGTGATCAGGCGCATCCAACAGCCCTATCAAGTTGAGTACTGTGGATTTTCCTGTTCCGCTGGGACCGGTGAGCGCGACCATGTCGGCCGCCTCAATCTCAAGATCGAAATCATCGAGGACGGCGCGGTCACCATATTGTTTCCTGACGCCCAAAAGTTCGCAATGGATTGTCACTGTCACAACTCCTTCAATCGCGTGACCGCGTTCCGACGTTCGATGATGTTTGCAGTCGCGACCACGAACAATGCCTCGATGAGGTACGACGCGCTGAGCATGGTCAGTAGTTTCGGCGCCTGGCTAAAGGGATCCACACCGGTATTGGGCGTCCCTCCCGAGCCAATTACTTCCATGAGTACGACGATGACACCGGCCAGAAGGAGCTGGCACAGCCACGCCACCCCCACAATCACGAGAAGTTCTCGGTAGGTCCGCATGAAACCGAAGCCGTGGAGTCTTAGCACGGTCAGCTTTCGGCGCAGGCGATCGGAGGTGGTAGCCACAAGGGTCGCGCTGAACGCGAGCATGACCAGCAATGCGGCGAGCGCGAAGGCCGCGAGCCAAGCGATACTGCTACGGATCTTCGCGACCTCCCCAATAATTACCTCCTGACCGGTGACCAGGTACGGGAAGTTGTCGTCAAGGTGAACCTCGGTCAATAGCGGAGTGAGCTCGCGCAGAGTTGCCGCCGGGTCGCCATCGACACGAACCTTCAGGGCCGTGTTCATGTCACCGGTGATCGAATTGAGTCGATCCACTGTCATGCTGTTTGCGGGGGTCATGATTTCCACGATCGGGTCGATGATCATGTGTCCACCGTCGGGGTCGACATCCGAGTTGAAACTGAACACCTCCTGTCCCGAAGCGGTCCAGATGATACGAATGTTTTGGTCGACAAGTTCCTCGGGAACGGGTTCACCAAGAAAATCTTCTTGCCCCTGCACAGCGCCTTGAAATCCCTGGCCTCCGGTCCGGGTGTTCTGGAAGTACGCCTTGATCGCGGCTTCCTGCGACTTGAATTGTTCCGGCACCGCGACCACCCACGCCTGTTCCTCACGGTTGACCTTGATCGGCGCTCCGGAATCATCCAGGATCGGATACCGCTCGAGGTAGTTGAGATTCACTCGAATTGGCAACACAGGCAATTCCACTGGGCCGGCGCTCGGCACGCCGGGCTTGTAGTTGCGGGCGTCGATGAAGAGTGCGCCTGCCTCGTCGAGAACCGGATACAGGTCACGCGCCACTGCGATATCCATGTTCTTGTCACCGGATTGCGGATCGTCACCTACCAAACGCGGATAGAACACCGCGAAGTCTTTGGTGTCTGCCCAAGCAGCGCTCAGCGCCCGCTGCTTCTCCAGTTCGTCAAACTGCTGCCACACCGCCACGACCATCACGGCCAGCAGCCCCCCGCAGATGACCTTCGCCACCGCCGACACCACGATCGGAAGACTGAACACCCGCCCGGTGCGACGTATCTGAGTCGTCACTGCATGCTCCCTTTGATGAGATCCGCTATGTGCATCCGACCGATGACGACGAGCCCGATGGTCACTGTGGCCGCGAGCCCCGCCGCCGCTACCTCGGCCAATGGGATGGTCAGCGCCCAAAAGAATGCGGCGTCGGCACCGGGAACCGCGAGCGCCATGACCGCACAAACACATACTCCGATAAGGACTGAGGCGAGCTGGAGTCGCCCTACGACGCGGTACCAGATCCGCGTCGCGGAATAACCCATCAACCGCAGCACTCCGATGCGTTTCCCCTCACGCAGCAACATGAAGGCGACCAGGAGCGTGGCCACACCGACCAATATGTACGGCAGAACCAGCAGGTAATTGCCGCCATGCGCGGAGGCGTGCACGTCGCGGGCCAACATGCCTTGGACGGTCACTTCAGCGACGCCCGCTTCACGCAGTCGCTGGACGACGATGGCCAGGAAGTCATCGGTGGAGGCGCCATTGTTTGCCTCGATCACATAGCGACCCGTGGCCGGCAACGTGTCGAAGAGTTGATGAAGCGGCGCGAAAGTAATCCCGTAACCGTTAGCGAAGACCTGGGGCGTACCGATGCGGTGGGCCCCATCAACGTGCTCGGAGGAAACCACCACCGAACCCGTACGTGACTCGGTGGGGCTGAACCAACGCCCCCGAGCGAGGGTGAACTCGTCGAACAGAGCCGTTTCCTGGCGACCCATGAGTACGAAGTGCATGATGTGGTTTCGTCTGGTCTCGGATGTGCTGATGGAGGTCCGCAGCACGTTCGACCTCGTGGCGTCGGCCGCTTCGGCGAGGATGCGCAGGGCCACAGCGGGATCGGCTGCACGAGAATCGTTTGGCCAGTCGAACTCGACGCCAACCCGACTGGCGGCGGTCTGGGCTTGCGATTCCCGCTCGTACACCGCGTCACCCAGGACTATCGCCGGGACAGCAAGAACGACTCCTATAAGGAGTATGGAAAGCGTCAGTTTCACAAACGTTAGCCGTTCTTGTCTCGTGGTACGCCATCCGCACCTATGCCAGTAACCAGAAGCTCTTCTTAGACTGGGCTTGCCACCTCAGCGGAATGCTCGCGAATCTGACCGTAGCAAACGGGTTCACCAGCGGTCGCAAACTGTAAGTCGTCTCATGACTAGCTCGCCGGCGCGGTGCCGATTATGTTCTGCTGCGTCACAACCACGGCCGCCCGACTGGCGTCGCGCCGCATCTCACTGCCCCTTGATGCATCGTACTGTGCCATCACCAGGAGCATTCGTCAGTGACAGTCAAGGGACGGCTTCCGGTGCCGCAACATATCGATAATTACGGACCCCGACATGGCCTGGTTCGACCATGCCGGGGTCCGTACCCATTTCAGCGAGAAGGGCCACAGGCGACCGTCTCAGGTTTAGGGCGTGTCGTTCCAGTAGGTGTAGCAGGTGTAGGCCCAGCCAGCCGTGACACTAGCCTCGGACCAGTATCCAGCGGACGCGTAGTCGGTCCGGGTTTGGCTCGCCATGCTTGCGGTCGAACTGTGGTATCTGGTGTTGTATCGCCACCAAATACGGTCATCTTCTGCGAGAAACTTGCGGGATCAGATCGAGGCAATGCCGGTTCTTTCGAGAATGGGGCTCGTGTCCAAGCACCTCGGACACGAGGCGCAGCTGTATCTCAGCTCCGACTGCAAGATCGCCAGGATTTCCCCTGATGGCGTGTGAACTGTTCATGATCACTGATCAGATTGTTTGCCTCGCCCATCCAACGCTAATACGGCTCATTCACGAGAATGCCTTCGCAGGCCCACCGCACCAGAATAAGCACTGATTCATCAAGCCATTTTCGCGAAGCGCTCGGGCATGCCTGGCCGTCCTGACGAGGCGAAGACCATCCGGGATCGGACCCGCCTGCCACACTTCGCCGCAGGCAGGGCGTCTCGACGATCAATAACCGACCCGCGGAGTCAGACGCGGCGGATGCCGACGTGCACGTGGTCGCCGTGGTCGATGCCGCTGCCCCACAGGATCTGCACCCGGAACCGCACCCCGTCCACCTCCAAGTAGTGGTGCTGGTAGCTGTTGGGTTGCCAGGCTTCGATGCCCATCGCGCGGGCAAGTTTGCGCGCCTCGTCCTCGCCGCTGTAGGTGGGGTAGTCGATCGCGTACGCGTTCTTGGCGCCGATGTAATGGTCGGACATGCCGGGGCCGTCCACGGTGTCGTAGCTGCGCTTCTCAGAGCCGGTGGCGAGCCCCTGCCGTTCCATGAACGGCGTCACGAACTGACCGAGAATCGACTTCGTGCCGGCCCAGGCGCGTCCCAGCTCGACCCCGCCCAGACCATGCCCGCCGCCGCTTCCACCGTTGCCACCGTTGTCCCCGCCGCCGTGCCCGGGGTGCGCCGGGCGCGGCACGTGCCGGTGCAGGTGACCGGTGTGCTGGTCCTTGCGGTACAGCTGGCGCAGCAACTCGGCGGTGCGGCCCCGGGTGAGCGGCCCGCGACGGTCAGCCAGAGACCCGATAAGACCCTCCACGGTACGGCGGGCGCCCGATGCGTCCGCGTGCTGCACCCGCCGCTTCACCTCGACCACGTACCCGATGTCCCTGGTCATCAGGTACGGCAACCGCCGCAGCCCCTCCCAGTCGTCGACCGCTCGTTGCAACCGTCGCCGCAACTGGTCTTCCAACCGCTCACCGGCGACCTGCGCCCGGCCCAGCTCGTCCAACTCCCGGCGGCACCGGTGGTACACGGAATCCACCACCGCAAGGCAGTCGGTCATCTGCTCCGCGAGCGCCTTCAGCCGCGCCGGGTCGATCTTCACCACGCGGCCATGCCGAGGCAGCCGCCAGGGCCGGATGTCGTGGCCGCGCCGGCGATCCCCGTGCCCGCCGCCGCTGCCCCCGCCGCTACCGCCATGGCCGCCGCCTCCGCCGGTGAGGTGCGCGCGGCGCACCGCCCGCCCGGCGGCGTTTAGGTAGTCCCGGTACTGGCCGAACCGCCAGGTCGACCACGGGTACCACGGGCTGTTTCCGGCGTTCTTCGAGTCCTGCCAGATGTCGTGGGCCGCTCTGGCGTTGTAGAGCGGCTGGTAGAGCTTGCTCTCGTCGTACTGGCCGAAGTGGACTTCGTTGATCTGCCACAGCCCGCGCGAGTCTTCCCCCGGGTAGCTTGAGTTGATCTTCGGGTCGCCACCGGACTCAGCCCAGGCCACGGCGACCGCGATTTTAAGGTCCTCACCCCGAAACCCCGCCTGGTACGCCACCTTGGCGACCTCGACCATCGTCATGTCGCTCATCGCGCCGCCGCCTCCGCTCTAGCATGGGCCTGCTGAGCCCGGGCTGTGCCCTGTGCCAGCGACTCCACTGGCGCCAGGGCTGCTTGCAGCGCTTCCCGGATCGCGGCACGGTCGACCTGGCTGACGCTGGTGACCGTGGCCGACGCGTCGCTCGGCTCGCGTGAGGCGCCGGCGGCCGGCGCGTCCGGCTCAGTCACCACTCGCCAGCCCGTGCCGTCAGCGCCGACCAACCAGCACCACTCACCACCGGCGTACGGGCCGCTGCGACCGTCACCGAGGTTCCTGGCGATCGTGACCGCGACCGTACGGCTGCGACGAGACACCGCGTCGACCCAGGCGCGCGCGGCAGCGGTGGACGCGCCCGCGTTCGCCAGCACCTCCACCGCCTTGCCCGGCGAGCCTGCCAGCACCTGATCGTCCGCATCGAGGTAGTCGCCGGTGGGCACGGTGAACCGGACTTCACCGGCACGTGTCACCTGGTCGAGCCCCCACAACACCGTCGGATCCGGGATCGTGTCCGAGGCTGATGCCGTGACCAGGCCGCCGGGCAGCTCGGAGAAGACCACGGACTCGCCCTCGCGGGAGGCGACGATCGCGTGGCTGGCAACTACGTCCGCGACTTCCCACTCGGCCTCGATCACCAGGTGAGGTGACTCGCACGGGGCGAGCATCCGCGTCAACTCGGGCGCGAGGCGTACGACATCGGGGTTAGGGTCCAACAGCACCAGCCCACGTGCCGCGAGGCCGCGCAGGGCAGCCGCGTCGACCTTCGGGTCCGAAGCCTCTCTGGTCACGAATCGGGGCAGCGTGAGCGGGGAGACAACGGCCAGCGCCCGCAGCTCGTCCACACTGAAGCGCGACCCGTCGGGGCCATCCTCTGGCGTCACGTGGCACCGCCTCCTGGGCCGGCGCCGCCCCCGATCGGGGTTCCGTGCTGCTCCAGGTAGTTCTGCTGGGCCGCTGCGCGCGCCGTCACCGCCGCCACGTGCAGCCGGTCGGCCGCCTGTTCCAGGTGCCGCTGCCGATGCCCACGTCCGGCGTGGTCACGGAAGGCGTCGCCGGTCGCTGAGTCCCAGAAGCCGTGGCTCGCGTCCACCTCAGCCCGCCACCGTTCCAGCACGTGACGCAGCATCTGCTCCTTGTGCGACAGCACGTCCGCGAGCTCTTCGAGCCGGCGCCACGGGGTGATCTTGCTCATCCGGACCTCCCTGAACGTGCGTGCGCCACTGGCCGTCGGGTGACTTCATGAGATTTCCCCGCCGCCCGTGCCGGGCCAGGCGTGGCAGCAGTCGAGTTGATCTTCGAGAAGGTGCGGATCGCGGCCGTCACGTCATCGTGTGAAGCGGGCACGGCGATCACGTTCCGGTCGGTACGCCGCTCGCCCCACTCGTCCTCGGTGACCAGCCACAACTCGCCCGCGCCACCGTCCAGGACCGCCAGAAACCCCTCCGCTCGTACGCCAGACCCGACCTCGTCCACCCGGATCAGGACGCTCACCTGCAGCCAGACCTCGTGGGGCGGGTGGATCAGCTCCGGCAATCGAGACCACAGCCCCCGCACCGGGGAACGCATCGGCGAACCCGGCGCCGGCTCGTCCGGGGAGATCCCGAGCACCTCGCCCAGCACGGCAGCCAGCCGCTCCGTGAGGTCTGTGGGGTCGGGGTCAAGTCGCAACTCGTGCAGCGGCTCGGCGATGGTGTGCGCCAGGATCCCTCGCTCCCCAGCGACGAACCCGTACGTCTGCTGATCGGCCTCCCACACCGTCACGTACGTCGAATTGAGCGCTGCCGCTTCGATCACAGCCGCCAGCCGGGGCGCAGGTCGCGGCTCGCCGTCGGCGTCGAGCATCACCAGGCCCCGCGCTGCCAGGGTGGCGATGAAGCGCCCGTCGAGCACCTGGCGCAGCTCGGGGGCGACGATGTCGTAGAGCGATCCGGCCACGCCTGGAAAGCCAGGCGCGTCCAAGCTACGGCCGATCGCGGTCAGCTCATCACCGGTGAGCCGCACGGCGACACGTGCCTGCTCGGTGTCGGCCACGGGAGGCGGCGACCCCGTCATGGCACGAACCCGCCCAACCCAGAGAGGTCCACGTCCGGGACAAGATCTTCCGCCTGGAAGCCCAGGTCTGGGACAGCTCCGTCCCAGGGCGTGATGTCCACGTTGTCTTCGATGAACTCCACGCCGTCGCTGAACCGGTCACCCACCCACCGGCCCGGGCCGGAGCAGGCGGCCCCGCCGATGATGCCCGCGCCGAGCACCGCCCCACCCTTCGCCAGCGGGTGCGGGATCGGCGCCGCCATCGCGCCTCGCGCGGCGCCGGTGGCGCAGGCGAACATGGTGCCGCTCTCACCGACTGCCCCTCCGGTGGCCTCCGGCACGCTCGCCCCCTGGTCAAGCCGCCGACTGAACGCTCCAGCCGCGCCTGCCGCGAAGCCACCCCATTTGAGCGGGCCGTCCAGCTTGTCAGCGAGCCGCTGGAGCTGGGGGTGCAGCCGGGGCCCTGACCCGTACGTACGCCATTTCGGGCCTTCGGTCACCCAGAGCGGTGTGCCGTACCGGGTTCGCAGGAACGTCATCAGGGCGCCGCCGCCCAGGCCCAGCCGCTGCACCCACCACGGGGTGGGCCCGAGCGGTCCGGGGTCGCCGGGCGGGATCACGGTCGCTCTCAGGGTCTGCCACATCAGCCCCAGCCAGCCCGCGTCGACGCGCTGCGCGTCCGCCCCCAGACTGCCCAGCTCAGCGCCGGCCGCGATCAGGGCGTCCTGCGCTGATTGGAGCCGGCCGCGCAGCCCGTGAAGGCCTGCGAGCACCGACGCCGTTTCCGGTGGCAGCCCACCCACGTCAACGTTCAGGTCCGCAGCGGCTTCACCCACCGCGCGGGCCTGGCTTCGGAGATTCTGATCCGCCCCGAACAGCTCAGCGAAGGCGAACACCAACACGCCGGGCAAGGTCATGTCATCCCACCGCCCCCGCCAGCTCAGCCTTCGCGGCGTTCAGGTCGGAGCGGAACGCGTCC
>JBOGDL010000390.1:0-9827 GCA_050701815.1 Micromonosporaceae bacterium
GGATCGGGCTCGAAGAGCGGGAAGTCCACCACCCAGCAGAAAGCGTGTTCGGTGATCGGCTCGAGAGCCAGCCGCCCGATCACCGCGTTCCGGAGCGCGTGCAGCGCGGGCGAGGTGATTCGATCCGGTCCGCTTACGCCCAGGAGCATGGTACCGGGTGCT
This sequence comes from Micromonosporaceae bacterium, assembly GCA_050701815.1. GTDB lineage: Bacteria > Actinomycetota > Actinomycetes > Mycobacteriales > Micromonosporaceae > WHSM01. Next base: position 163 of record JBOGDL010000390.1, read on the forward strand.
GCGTCCACGGTATCGAGTAGAGACGGACCAAGAGCTTTCACCCCCTGCCCTTCCCATCCACCGGCGGCGGCACGGGCCCATACCAGGCCTCCCGCACCGGCTTCCTTCACCAGAACCGTAACCCCGTCGAGGTCCTTCCGGCTCAACCCGGCTCCGTCCGGCACCAGGATGGCACGGAGACGGCCGCCACTGTCGCGGGCTTCGCGGAGGAAGGGCGCGGCGCTGTCATCCATGCCGGGTGTGAGATCGCGGATCTTCAGCTCGTAACGAAGATCGGGTTTGTCGATTCCGTAGTGCTCCATCGCCTCCCGGTACGGCAGGCGCACGAAGGGACGCGATATGGTGATGTCCGCCTCGTCCCAGAGGGCGGCGAGGACCTCCTCCACCACGTTCTGCACATCCTCAGCACTGACAAATGAAGCTTCAAGGTCTATCTGGGTGAACTCAGGCTGCCGGTCAGCCCGGAAGTCCTCGTCCCGGTAGCAGCGGGCGATCTGAAAGTAGCGCTCCACCCCGGCGACCATCAGGAGTTGCTTGAACAGCTGCGGCGACTGCGGCAGCGCGTACCAGGAGCCGGGTTGCAGCCGCACCGGCACCACGAAGTCACGCGCCCCCTCGGGCGTGGAACGGGTCAGGGTCGGGGTCTCCACCTCGACGAACCGATGCTGGTGCATCACGTCGCGAATGATCCGGTTCATCTCGCTGCGGACCCGCAACGCGTGCGCCGGGCCGGAGCGGCGCAGGTCCAGGTAGCGGTACTTGAGCCGGGTCTCCTCGCCCACGTCGACGTGCTCGTCGATCGGCAGGGGCAGCGGCGCGGCCTCCGACAACACGGTGAGCGTACGAGCGTTCACCTCGATGTCACCGGTGGCGAGCTCCGGGTTCTCGTTGCCGGCCGGGCGCCGCTCCACCCGACCGGTCACCGCGACGCAGAATTCGTTACGCAGCGCGTGCGCCCGCTCCGCGACCTCGCCCCCTCGGCTGGGCTCACCGTCCTCGGTCGCTTCCGCTCCTCGGCTCTGCTCGCTGTCCTCGGTCGCTTCCGCTCCTCGGAACACCACCTGCACCACGCCGGAGACGTCCCGCAGGTCGATGAAGGTCACCCCACCGTGATCGCGACGGCGCGCCACCCAACCGGCGAGCGTCACTTCTTCGCCGAGATGCTCGGCGCGCAGACTTCCGGCTTCATGGGTGCGGATCACGGGTGATTCTCCTTCTGGGTCACATCAGGTTGCGCCACAGCACGCCACAGCGGGTCCGCCGGCACGGCCGCAGCCACCTTGGGCCGGATGAACACTGGCGCCTGGGAGGAATTCTCGCAGCCGAGTCAGCCGGCGGTGATCTGCGGGCGCCGGTCCTCGGGCGGCGGCTGCCAGCTTGAGGGGTCGGCCTCCACCTGCTCGCCGGAGCGGATGTCCTTGACGGTGTCCGGCTCGTCGGCGTTGCCCGGGAACCACACGTACGGGATGCCCCGCCGGTCGGCGAACTGGATCTGCTTGCCGAACTTGGCGGGCTTCGGCGCCACCTCGGTCGGGATCTGACGGCGCCGCAGCTGGGCCGCGATCCGGTCGCAGTCGCCTCGCGCGTCCTGATTCGGCAGCGCCACCAGCACGCAGGTCGGGGTCGGGCGCGACATCGTCGGCCGGTGATCGCCCGGCAGCACGCCGAGCAGCCGGGTCACTCCGATCGAGATCCCGACGCCGGGGTAGCGGACGTCTCCCGCGGAGGCCAGGTTGTCGTAGCGCCCGCCGGAGCCGATGGTCAGCGTCTGGCGGCCCTTCAGGAACGCCTCGTACACGGTGCCGGTGTAGTAGTCCAGGCCGCGGGCGATCTTCATGTCCGCGATCACGACGCCGGGCACCTGCTCGTCAGTCGCCTCGATCACCTGAGTCAGCTCGTCCAGGCCTTCGTCGAGCATCGGATCGGTAACCCCGAGCTGGCGCACCCGCTCGGCGAACGAGCTGTCCTCCGCCGAGATCTCGGCCAGCGCCAGGCACGCCCTGGCCTGCGCGTCGGTGGCGCCGGCGGTCTCGATCAGCATCGCCGCGACCTTCTCCGGCCCGATCTTGAGCAGCTTGTCGATGGCCCGCATCGCGGCCATCGGGTCGGCGATCCCGAGCCCGCGGTAGAACCCTTCGCACACCTTGCGGTTGTTGACCCGGATCTCGTACGGCGGGATCGGCAGCGCGGCCAGCGTCTCGGCGAAGACCAGCGCCATCTCCACGTCGTAGTGGAACGGCAGCTCGTCTGCGTCCACCACATCGGCGTCGGCCTGCAGGAACTCGCGATACCGCCCCTCCTGGGGCCGCTCGCCGCGCCACGCCTTCTGGATCTGGTAGCGGCGGAACGGGAACCGCAGCTTGCCCGCGTTCTCCAGCACGTACCGGGCGAAGGGCACCGTCAGGTCGAAGTGCAGCCCCAGGGTGTCGGACTCGGCCGTCGCAGCGGTTGGCTCCGAGTCTTCGGCGTGCAGCCGCTTGATCACGTAGATCTCTTTGTCGGTGTCGCCGCCTTTGCGCAGCAGTTGCGACAACGGCTCTGCCGCACGGGTTTCGATCGGGGCGAACCCGTGCAGCTCGTACGTGGTCCGGATCCGCTCCACGAACCGCTGCTCCACCATCTGCTGGGCAGGCAGCCGCTCCGGGAACCCGCTGATCGGGTACGGCCTGGTCATGGTGGTCCTCAAGCTCCTCGACGTTCACGAGCCGCTCACGGCGGCCCAAGCCACGCTACGCGTCGCGCAGTTCTTGCAGGAATGGATTGGCGCGGCGCTCCTGTCCGATCGACGTGGCCGGCCCGTGCCCGGGGAGCACCACGATCGCGTCGTCCAACGGGAGCACCTTTTGCTGCAAGCTGCGCAGCATCGTGGGCATGTCCCCGCCAGGCAGGTCGGTACGGCCGATCGAGCCCGCGAACAGCACATCCCCGGACAGGCACAGCTCCGGGGCGTCGAAGTCGGACTCCGTCGCGGGCAGCCGGAACATCACCGAGCCGCGAGTGTGCCCAGGCGCGTGATCGACGGTGATCTCCAAGCCGGCGATTTTGAGCACCTCGCCGTCGGCGAGCGGCGCCACATCGTCCGGCTCGCTCCACTCCATCCCGCCCAGCAACGGGGTCGGGTCCATGGAGAGCGCCTTGGCCGGGTCGGCCAGCAGTTCCCGGTCCTCCGGATGGATGTACGCCGTGATCCCCTTCGCCCCGCACACCGGGGTGACCGAGAACGTGTGATCCAGGTGGCCGTGGGTCAGCACCACAGCCGCCGGGTGCAGCCGGTGCTGGGCGAGCACCTCATCCAGGCGGCCGGTCACGCCGATCCCCGGGTCGACGATCACGCATCGCTCGCCGGCGGCGGGGGCGACGATGTAGCAGTTGGTGCCGAACGCGTCGGCGGGAAAGCCAGTCACAAGCACACGTCGCAGCCTACCGGGGCGGTCCTGACAAGCCGGGGATGCATAAGCTTCAGCAGTGGAGATCAAGCACCCTTGCCGAGGCGAGTCCCTATTGACTTGATTCGGTCACAGTTGGTTAACCTGGCACGCCACATCACCGGGACTTGCCCGTACACTTTGGCGGGCGTTTGCTCAGGATCACATTTCTTAAGAAGTTGGGGAGGGAGCACACGTGGCCCCCAGTAAGGACCGTCAGCGCGCGCTCGCCCGCGCCAAGCTCGAGCGTCAAATGGCAAAGCGTGCGGCCACGGCCCGGCGCCGCCGGCAAATCCAGGCCGCCGTTGCCGGCACAGTGGCGCTGGTGCTGGTGGTCCTCGGCGCCTTCTGGCTGGTCAGCGAGGTCAGTGGTGACGGGTCAGGCAAGGCGGCGAAGGCGGAGCCGACTCCGACGCCGGGCGCGTGCAAGTTCACGGATCAGCCCAAGAAGGCCAAAGCGGACGAGCGCGAAGACGTCGGCAAGCCCAAGGTCGGCGACGTGGTCCGCAAGGGCGTCCGCGTGCTCACCATGAACACCAACCTGGGCAAGATCGTCATAAACCTGGACGCCGAGAAGGCGCCCTGCAACACCGCGAGCCTGGCGTACCTGGCGAGCAAGAAGTTCTTCGACGACAGCCAGTGCCACCGGCTCACCGATCAGGGCTTGTTCGTGCTGCAGTGCGGGGACCCGTCGGCCACCGGTCGCGGCGGACCCACGTACCAGGTCAACGATGAGAACCTGCCGACCGACCAGCGCCCGCCGTACCCGCAGGGCACTGTGGCGATGGCCAACAGCGGCCCCGGCACCAACGGCAGCCAGTTCTTCCTGGTGTACGAGGACACCCAGCTCGACCCCGCCTACACCATCGTCGGCGAGATCGTCGAGGGCCTGGACATCGTGAAAGAGGTCGCCAAGGCGGGTGCGGAGGTGCCCAAGGGCGGCCAGCCCGGCGACGGCAAGCCCAAGAAGGAGGTCACCTTGGAGACGGTGACGGTGAGCGAGCCGCAGCCCGCGTCATAACGACATTCACCATCTGACCCAAACGACCAGCGGCGCCGCCCTTGAGGGCGGCGCCGCTGGTCGTTTGCCGGTCCAGGCGCGGCCAGAACGGCTCCAGGCGCCGCTGGAACGGGTCGGGGCGCCGTCCGGGTCAGGTGGCGCCGCTGGTGACCCGGTACGCGTCGTAGACCCCTTCCACCCGGCGCACCGCACGCAGCAGGTGCCCCAGGTGCTTCGGGTCGGCCATCTCGAAGCTGAACCGGCTCACCGCCACCCGGTCCCGGGTGGTGGTGACGGTCGCGGACAAGATGTTGACCCGCTCCTCGGACAGGGTCTTGGTGATGTCGGCGAGCAGCTTGTGCCGATCCAGGGCCTCCACCTGGATCGCCACCAGGAAGGTGCTCGCGGCGTTGGGCTTCCAGCTGACCGCCACCAGCCGTTCGGGCTGGCTCTTCAGCTCGTCGGCGTTGGTGCAGTCGGCCCGGTGCACGCTGACCCCGCCGGAGCGGGTCACGAAGCCGAGGATCTCATCGCCCGGGACGGGGGTGCAGCAGCGCGCCAGCTTGATCCAGACGTCCGCCACGCCCTGCACCATCACACCCGGGTCCTGACCCTGGCTGCGTTGGCGGGTGGCGCGAGTGGGCAACGCGGTCTCCGCGATGTCCTCCACCGCGCCCTCTTCACCGCCATGCCCGGCGACCAGGCGCTGCACCACAGCCTGGGCTGAGACCTGGTTCTCCCCCACCGCGGCGTACAGCGACGCCACGTCGGAGTAGTGCAGGTCGCGCGCGATCGCGGTGAGCGCCTCGGAGGTGGTCATCCGCTGCAGCGGCAGGCCCTGCTTGCGCATGGAGCGGACGATCGCCTCTTTGCCGGCCTCGATCGCCTCTTCCCGGCGTTCCTTGTTGAAGTACTGCCGGATCTTGGTACGCGCGCGGGGGCTCTTGACGAAGCCCATCCAGTCCTGGGTGGGGCCCGCCGTCTCCGACTTGGACGTGAAGATCTCCACCACGTCGCCATTGGCGAGCGGGCTCTCCAGCGGCACCAACTTGCCGTTCACCCGGGCCCCGATACACCGGTGCCCCACTTCGGTGTGCACCGCGTACGCGAAGTCCACGGGGGTCGAGCCCTTGGGCAACGCGATCACGTCGCCCTTCGGGGTGAAGACGTACGCCTCCTGGCTGGACAGGTCGAACCGGAGCGCGTCCAGGAACTCGCTGGGGTCGCTGGCTTCCCGCTGCCAGTCCAGCAGCTGACGCAGCCACGCCATCTCGTCGATGTGCGCCGGCGGACCCACGATGGTGGCGCCCTTGGTCTCCTTGTACTTCCAGTGCGCGGCGATGCCGTACTCGGCGGTGCGGTGCATCGCGTACGTCCGGATCTGCATCTCCACCGGCTTGCCACGCGGCCCGATCACGGTGGTGTGCAGGGACTGGTACATGTTGAACTTCGGCATCGCGATGTAGTCCTTGAAGCGACCCGGCACCGGTTGCCAGTTCGCGTGGATCACGCCGAGCGCCGCGTAGCAGTCGCGCACGGTCTCCACCAGGATCCGCACCCCGACCAGGTCGTAGATGTCCGAGAAGTCACGGCCCCGGACGATCATCTTCTGGTAGATCGAGTACAGATGCTTGGGACGCCCCGTCACCTGCGCCTTGATTTTGGCGACCCGCAAGTCGGTGCTGACCCGGTCGGTGACGTCCTTGAGCAGCGCGTCCCGCTGCGGGGTGTGGTCGGTGACCAGACGCGCGATCTCGTCGTACCGCTTGGTGTAGAGGGTGTGGAAGGCCAGGTCTTCCAGCTCCCACTTAATGGTGTTCATGCCCAGCCGGTGCGCCAGCGGGGCCAGGATCTCCAACGTCTCCCGCGCCTTCTGCTCCTGCTTGGCGGGCGGCAGGAAGGCCAGGGTGCGCATGTTGTGCAGCCGGTCGGCGAGTTTGATCACCAGCACCCGGGGATCCTTGGCCATCGCGACCACCATCTTGCGGATGGTCTCCGCCTTGGCCGCGTCGCCCAGCTTCACCCGGTCCAGCTTGGTGACCCCGTCGACCAACAGCGTCACTTCCGCGCCGAAGTCCTTCTTCATCGACTCCAGCGTGTACGGGGTGTCCTCGATCGTGTCGTGCAGCAGCGCGGCCACCAGCGTGGTGGTGTCCATGCCGAGCTGAGCGAGAATCTGCGCCACCGCCAAGGGGTGCGTGATGTACGGGTCCCCCGACTTGCGGTACTGATCGCCGTGGTGGTGCGCCGCCGCGTCGTACGCCCGCTGCAGCAGCCGCACGTCCGCCTTGGGGTGGCTGGCTCGGTGAGTGGCGACCAGCGGCTCCAGCGCGGCGGTGACCTGCGGGGTCTGCCAGGGCGCGTTGAAGCGCGCCAGACGGGCCCGCACCCGACGCCCGGTGGGCGCGCTGGCCAGGGCCGAGGATGCCGGTTCGGCCACATCACCAAGGTCGGCGGCGCGCGGGGCGTCGTCGGCGACCGGAAGCCGCCCGTTCCCGCCCTCGGCGGCGGATCGATTCGGCGCGGGCGGCGCCGTGGGGTTGGCGCGCTGGGTTCCGGATGACTCTCCGGTCTCGGTCACCAGGCGGGGCTCAGCCAGCTCGTCTGCGCGCGGGGGGGAACCGTTCGCGGCGGCTTGCAGTGGCTCCTCGTGGTGGCGACGCGACGCTGCCGCGGCCTCGGCTGGTTGGCCGTTGCGCTCCGCCGGGGCGCCTCTGTCCCCCATGGTCGCCTCGCCTGGGAAGCCTTCCGGGGACGACGCGACCGGCCCCGCTCCGCCACCCGCGTGATGGTCTCGCGACACCGGCTGCTCCTCGCGACGAAAACTCGAACGCCAATCGTATCCCTCCTGGGCCCGAGAACCACCCGGCGCCTGAGCAGAGAAGGGCTGTGGAGGCGAAGAACCGAATTGCGGGACTTGCCACGCTATGCGGCGAGGGCCGGATAGCGTGCTAAACGGTCAGCAGAGCATGTACCGGGCGACCGGCCAGCTTGCTGCGGCCGCCAAGGAACGAAAGCTCGATCACCACGCTCAGCCCGGTCACCGAGCCCCCGGCCTGCTCCACCAACCGCAAACTCGCCTCCGCGGTGCCACCAGTGGCGAGCACGTCATCGAGCACCAGCACCCGCTCTCCGGCGCGGAACGAGTCGGCGTGCAACGCCAGCGTCGCCTCCCCGTACTCCAGCTGGTACGAGGCCTCGACCGTCTCGCGAGGCAGCTTGCCCGCCTTCCGGATCGGCACCACACCGACGCCCGCCGCGTACGCCACCGCGGCGGCCAACACGAAGCCTCTCGCCTCAATCCCGACGACCTGGTCGAAGCTGCCCGTCGGATGAGCCTCGAGGATCGCGTCGACCACCGCCCGGAACGCCTCGCCGTCAGCGAACAGCGGCGTGAGGTCCTTGAACATCACGCCCGGCTGCGGGAAGTCCGGCACGTCCACCACGTGGCGAGCCACCAGCTCGGCGACCGCCGCGTCACCCGTGCCGGTCGTGGTCATACGTGTCAGCGCTTCCGCTTGCCGCCGCGCGTGCTCTTACTGCCGGCCTTCTTACGCGCGCCCTTGCCGCCTGGCCGCGACCCTGGACGTGGGGCCGAGCCCGCCAGCTCCCGGTCATCGGCATCGTCATCCGCGTCGGCGGCTTCGGGCTCCTCAGCCAGATCCTCGGCCTCATCCACCTGGTCGGTGTCGTCGTACTCGTCGTCATCGTCGACCTGACGGCGCTTGGCCTTGGCGGCCTCGGCCCGCTTGGCCTGCCGCCGCGCCGCCTTGCCGCTGGTGTCCTCGCCAGCGCGCTTGGCCAGCACGCGCTTCTCCTGCGACCGGTACCGGGGCTCCAGTTTCTTGAGCTCCACCAGCAGCGGCGTGGCCAGGAAGATCGAGGAGAACCCGCCGGAGACCATGCCGATAGTGAGCACCAGGGCCAGGTCCTTCAGCGTGCCGGCGCCCAGCAACCACACCCCGACCACGAGCAACGCGACCACCGGCAACACGCTGACCAGGGTGGTGTTGATCGAGCGCATCAGGGTCTGGTTGACGGCCAGGTTGGCCGCTTCCCCGTACGTCTGCCGGGAACTGGAAAGGATGCCTCTGGTGTTCTCGTGCACCTTGTCGAAGATGACCACGGTGTCGTACAGCGAGTAACCGAGGATGGTCAGCATGCCGATCACCATCGACGGGGTGATCTCGAATCCCACCAGGGAGTAGACACCGGCGGTGCTGGTGAGGTCGAACGCCAGCGCAGCCAGCGCCGATATCGCCGCCTTCTGCTCGAACCGGATCCACAGGTAGACCGACACCAGCACCAGGAACACCACCAGCGCGATCAACGCCTGGTTCGTGACCTGGTTACCCCAGGACGGGCTCACCTTGTTCACGGTGATCTCGTCCGGCTGCACGTTCACAGCCTTGGCGAGATCCGCGGCCACCTCTTCGCGCTTCTCGGAGTTCAGCGAGGCGGCCTTGATCAGGTACGTGGCGGCGTCTCCGGTGCCCACCGTCTGAGCCGAGGCGACATCCACCCCGGCGTCCTCGACGACCCGGCTGACCTCACCCTCGCTCACGCCCTTGGCGACTGGCGCCTGGAACTGGGTGCCGCCGGAGAAGTCGATGCCGAGGTTGAAGCCCCTGATCAGCATGCTGCCGACACAGATCAGCAAAATCACCGCGATGATCGCGTACCACCGCTTGCGCAGCCCGACGAAGTCGAAATCAAGATCGCCTCGGTAGAGCTTGCCCAGGCCGCTCACGTCAGGACTCCTTCGTGACAGCGCCGCGAGCCTTGCCGCCGCGGGCCGTGAGGTCGGCGCGCATCCTGCCGAGCCCGGACACCCTCGGAGAGCTGAAGGCGCGGAATCGCGACAGGACGGCGACCAGCGGATGTGTGAACAGGAAGACCAACACCAGGTCGATGGTGGTCGACAGGCCGAGCGTGAACGCGAACCCCTTCACCGCGCCGATCGCGAGGATGTAGAGCACCGCGGCGGCGAGAATCGAAATGGCGTTGGCGGAAAGGATGGTGCGGCGCGATCGCTCCCATGCCCGCGGCACGGCGCTGCGCACCGTCCGGCCTTCTTTTATCTCGTCTTTTATTCGTTCGAAGAAGACCACGAACGAGTCCGCGGTGATGCCCACCGCGACGATGAAGCCCGCGATCCCCGCGAGGGTCACGGTGAAGCCGAACCACGGCAGGCCGAGCAGCACGATCAGGCCGTACACGATCCCCGCGGAGGCGCCCAG
>JBOGDL010000391.1:0-4621 GCA_050701815.1 Micromonosporaceae bacterium
CCAAGTGGGCGGTCTACCCCGACCTGCCGGGCTCGGAGGTGACCCAGCCGAGGTCGCAGGAACTCAACTACCGCCCCGAGAACGCGTTCACCGAGGGCGGGTTCTTGAAGCTCCGGCTGAACCTGGAGGGCGCCACCTGGACAGCCGGTGGGGTCGAATCGAAATCCAACGTGCCGGGCGACTCGGTGTGCCTGGTGGTACGCGCCAAGGGCGGCGTCTCCACGTTCAACGACAACGTGTTGAGCGCGATCTGGATGCAGAACCGGCCGCTGTCCCAGGCCGGCGCCAGCGACCCGAACCCGGAGACGGACATCCAAGAGTTCATCCGGTCCAACCAGATGCACAGCGCGCTGCACACCTGGACGTACAACAGCACCACGCAGACCTTTGACCACCGGGGCGGGACCGACGAAAACCCACCTTGGATGCGAGAAGGCGCGGCTGGCGCGGACCTCGTCGACAGCTTCCACAACTACGCGATGAAGCGCGAGAACAACGTGCTGACCTTTTTCCTGGACGGGGTGGAGCAGTACACGATGCCGCTGCCGACCGAATACCAGAACCAGTTCAACTGGGGCCGCCATATGGTCTTGAGCCTGCAGGGCAACCCCACCGGTCCGCCGTCAGACCAACTCCCGCTGCCCGTGGACTTCGAAGTCGACTTCGTGCACGTGTTCACCCCGTAGCCAACCGCTGAAAGGCACAGATGGATCCCGACTACGTGGCGCACCTGCGGGCAGCCGGTTGCAGCCTGGTGCTTGATTGCCAGGGAGAGCGGTTGCCCCGGGTCGCCTATTGGGGACGCGACCTGGGCGAGCTGTCGCAGCCGGAGCTGCGGCAGCTGGTCCACGGACTCACCCCGCAGCTGCCGACCAACACCATCGACCAGCTCACCCCGTTCAGCCTGCTGCCCGAGCACTCCGCGGGCTGGTTGGGCTCACCGGGGCTGTCCGCGCACCGCGACGGCGCCGACTTCTCCACCGCGTTCACACTCGACTCGCTGGACCGCTCCCACGCCGCGGATGGTTCCCAGTCAGCAGTGGCCCGGGCCAGCGACGCCGACGCCGGCGTGGGCCTGGCGCTGGAACTGGAGATGACCCCCTCGGGCCTGATCCGGCAGCGCGCCACGGTCACCAACACCGGCGCTGAGCAGCTGTGCGTGAACGGGGTGCTGCTGACCTTCCCGGTGCCGCAGCTGGCCGCGGAGTTGCTCGACCTGACCGGCCGCCACCTGCGCGAACGCAGCCCGCAGCGGCACGACTTCACGCTCGGCACGCACCTGCGCGAGAACCGGCGCGGCCGCACCGGCACGGACGCCACCCTGGTGCTGGCAGCCGGCGAGCCCGGCTTCGGGTTTCGCCACGGGCAGGTGTGGGGGGTCCACACCGCCTGGAGCGGCAACCACCGCACCCTTGCCGAGGCGACCCCGGGTGGGGTCCGCTTCCTGGGCGGCGGCGAGTCCCTGCTTCCGGGTGAGATCCGGCTCGCGGCCGGCGACACCTACACCACCCCTTGGGTGTACGCCTCGCACGGCGACGGTCTGGACCAGATGTCCGCGCGTTTCCACGAGTTCCTGCGGGCCCGGCCGCAGCACCCGACCAGTGCGCGTCCGGTCACCATGAACACCTGGGAAGCCGTGTACTTCGACCACGACCTGCCTCGGCTCACCGCGCTCGCCGACGCGGCGGCGCAGGTGGGGGTCGAGCGGTTCGTGCTCGACGACGGCTGGTTCCAGGGGCGCCGGGATGACACCGCCGGGCTCGGGGACTGGCTGGTCGACGGGACGGTGTGGCCCGACGGCCTGCACCCGCTGGCTGAGCACGTACGCGGGCTCGGCATGCAGTTCGGGCTGTGGGTGGAGCCGGAGATGGTGAACCCCGACTCCGATCTGGCGCGCGCCCACCCCGACTGGGTCATGTCACCCGGGCATCGGATGCCTCCGGCGGCCCGACATCAACAGGTGCTCGACCTGGCCCGGCCCGAGGCGTACGGGCGCCTGCTGCGGCGGCTCGACGCGCTGCTGAACGAGTACCCGATCGGGTATCTCAAGTGGGACCACAACCGGGATCTGATCGACGCTGGCAGCAGTGTCTCCGGAGCCCCCGGAGTGCACGCTCAGACGCTCGCCACGTACCGGTTGATGGACGAGTTGCGGCGCCGCCACCCGGGCCTGGAGATCGAATCCTGCTCCTCCGGCGGCGGCCGGGTCGACCTGGCGGTGCTGGATCGCACCGACCGGGTCTGGGCCAGCGACTGCATCGACCCGCTGGAACGCCAGCAGATCCAGCGTTGGACCGGTCTGCTGCTGCCGCCGGAGATGATCGGGTGCCACGTGGGAGCGCCGACAGCGCACACCACGGGGCGTACCCACACCCTCGACTTTCGGGCCGGGACCGCGTTCTTCGGCCACTTCGGGATCGAGTGGGACCTGACCGCCGCGTCCCCCGAGGAGTTGGGTCGGCTGGCGCAGTGGATCACGGCGCACAAGGCGGCGCGCGAGCTGCTGCACAGCGGCGTCGTGGCACGCGGCGACCACCCGGACCCAGCGGTGCTGACCCACGGCGTGGTCGCCCCAGACCGGTCCCGGGCGATCTACGCCATCGCGCAGGTCGCCACCAGCGTGCAGTCGCCACCCGGACAGGTGCGCTTGCCGGGGCTCGATCCCGATGCCACGTACCACGTGGCGCCGCTGCCGCCGGGCGACCGGTTCACCGGGTCGGGCCAGTCAGCGTTGGACTGGTGGGCCGACGGGGTGCGGCTGCCGGGTCGGGTCCTCGCGCAGGCGGGTGTGCAGGCGCCGATCCTGCACCCCGAGACGATGGTGCTGCTGCAGGCCGTACGGGAATAGCTAGCGCGCGCGGCTACGCCGCCGCGGCTCGCTGGTGGAGCAGCTGCGCCACCACCAGGTCTTCCCACGACATCCCCGTGCTCTTGAACAGCCTGGGCTTGCCGGCCGGCGCCGCGGTCTGGCCGGTGACCAGATCACGGAGCGGGAGCAGGTCGGGCTCGGCGATCACGCCGGAGGACAGCGGGATCACGATGTCGCCGGCCTCGCGAAGCGCGCTGCCCCGGGATTCCACGACGATGCTGGCGCGCCCTGCCAGGGCGTCGTCCACCTCGCGGGTGTGAGGTGAATGCGACCCCATCGCGATCACGACCGCGCTGGCCTTGACCAGCGCCCCGTCGAACAACGGGGTGGACGCGCTGGTGCAGCAGCAGATCACGTCGGCGGTCGCGATGGCGTCGGCGCAATCGTCCGGGCGCCTGGCTCGCGCTGGCAGCCCCTCGCCCGCCACGCCGGTGACAAACTGCTCCAGCCGCTGCTGGTCGCGCCCCACAACGGTCAGGTCCGCGATCGCACAGGTCGCGCGTACGGCGTCGACATGGCCGCGAGCCTGTGGACCGCTGCCGAACACCACCACCCGCGCCGCCGCCTCCGGCCCGGTCGCGGCCAGGTGGCGCAACGCGAGCCCGGACACCGCCGGGGTGCGCAGGTTCGTCAAGGCGATCCCGTCGACAAGGGCTGCCGGACGCTGCCCCGGGCCTTCGAACAGCAGGTAGCAGCCCTGGATCAGCGGCAGCCCACGGGCGTGGTTGTCCGGGGTGCTGGAGAGCGCCTTGACGCCTGCGTGCCCGCCCCGGACGGACGGCATCACGAGCAGCTCGCCGGTTTCCGTGCTCACCTTCGAACGCGGCACATCCCGCTCCGGATCCAGCCCGTCCCGCAGCGCCGCCTCGAGCGCGTCCACGGCGGTCGCCATTTCCACGCCGCTGACCTCCGCCGCGGAGATCAGCCGCATCCCCGCGAAACCTGCAGCCGACTCGGCTTCTTGGTGGGTCATGTCGGACGTCATCCTCTCGGCCGGGCTGCCCGGCAAAGCAGCGTGCCTGCCACGGACCGGTCTGATGACGCTAACCCGGGCGCCCCCGCCGGGCGTGATACCCGCTCACACTCCGGGACCGGTCCCATGCCGGCGGACGTACAACCCCTTCTGACGGAGGGGAGCATCATGAATCGTCTAATCGCCGCCATGGCAGTGATCCTCAGCGCGCTTGCCGCCGTGGGCTGCGCTTCCAGCAACCACGAGGCGCCAGGCAACCACGAGACGCCAGGCAGCGCCGGCGCCCGGGGCAACCAAGAGGCGCGCGGCGCCGAATCCCCGGCGCCGGCCACGAAGACCGCCTCAGCGTCGCCGTCCGCCTCGCCCACGCCTGGCCCGCGGCTGTCCAAGCAGCCGATGACCGCGGCTGACGGCGCTGACACGGATGCCTGCCACGACGGCAGCTGCGAGGTTCGGGTGTCGGACGGCGATCAATTCAGCTTCAAAGCCGGCAATGGTCTGGTCGCCCGGGCTCACATCAACTCGGTGTCGGAGGACGGGTTCAACGTCGTCATCACGTCCGACTTCGGGGTTGTCGGAGGTGATTCAGGACCCCGCCAGGCGCAGTTCCTCGGGCTCAACAGCGTCCACGTGATCGCGGTGGCGGCACGCAAGGGGGTCGGCGTGCTTCGGCTGGAACGCGACAAGTAGCCGCACTCCCACTCATCGCAACGGCTTCGCCATCTGCTGCGCGGTGACGTGATACCCGGTCGCCTGATAGAGGGAGATCGCAGCTGTGT
>JBOGDL010000392.1:0-10726 GCA_050701815.1 Micromonosporaceae bacterium
TGCGCCCGGGACATCTCCGCGGTGCTGGGCGCCCCGGTCGAACCAGACACGTGGCCGCCGACCTTCCCGGAAGCGGGGTGAACGCCACTCACATGGCCAACCCCTGCCACAGACCCGCACCGGGCAGAGAGCCGCCCGCACCCCCATTGATAAGGAGCCCACAATGAAGGGAACGTCCCGGACGAAGCTGCTTGGCGGCACGAAGCTGCTAGGCGGCCTGGTCGCGGTCGCAGCGGCGGTCGTAGTGACGACCGCGGGTTGCGCCGGCGGCGCGACGGAAACCGAAGACGGCAAGCAGGTGATCCGGTTCGGCTCTGTCGGAGGTCTCACCGACGCCGGCCTGTACCTGGCCGAGGCGAGGGGGTACTTCGAGGACGCCGGGCTCAAGGTCGAGCCCCAGCGGATGGCGGGGGGCTCGGAGATCACCACCGCGGTGGCGACCGGCAACCTGGAAGTGGCCGGCTTCGCCGTGACCGCCGGGCTGTTCAACGGGGCCGCGCAGCAGCTCAACGCCAAAGTGGTCGGTGACAAGCAGAGCGTGACCTCGGAATCCTCAGCCACCCGGCTGGTGGCCGAGAAGTCGCTGGTGGAGGGCGATCTGGCTGCCACCCTGCACAACCTCAAAGGCAAGCGCGTCGGCGTCTCCGACAAGAAGTCGGCCACCATGGTCATGCTCGACACCCTGCTGAAGAAGCACGGCATGTCCGTCGACGACGTCAAGGTCGAGCAGCTGGCGTACCCCGAGATGACCGCGTCGCTGATCAAGGGGAAGCTGGACGCCGCGATCGAGCTGGAGCCGTTCCTGACCGCGGCGCTGGACTCCGGCAAGGTCAAGGAAGTCTCCGACCTCTCCGAGACGGTGCCCGCTGACGGCGGGACGCTGGTGCCGCTGGTCTACAGCCAGAGCTTCATCGACGACAACCGCGGCGCCGGACAGCGGTTCATGAACGCGTACATGCGAGGCGTGCGCGACTACAACGACGCGTTCACGAAGAACAAAGACAAGGACGAAGTCGCGCGGATCATCGCGAAGGCCGCCGACCAGCCGGTGAAGACGGTGTTGGCCGCGAACGTCGCCGGGCTGGACCCCAACCAGCGGGTCGGTCGCGAGTTCCTGGCGGACACCCAGCAATGGTTCGTGGACAACAAGCTGGTCAACGAGCCGGTGAAGGTCGACAAGCTGTTTGACGACTCCTTCGCCAAGCGGGCGGTGAAAAAACTTGGCACGTACTGAGATGGCGATGTCTGACCGGCTGACGGGAGCGGACTCCAGCCCATCGGCAGCGCCTCAGCAGGCGAAAGACCGCGCCGTATGCGAGGTCGCCGACCTGAGCCGGGTGTTCTTCAGCAAGTCCGGCCAACCGGTGGTGGCGCTGGGCGGCATCTCGCTGACGGTGCGACAGGGCGAGGTGCTTTCCGTGATCGGGCCCAGCGGCTGCGGCAAGAGCAGCCTGTTGCGGATCCTGGCGGGGCTGGACGCCGAGCACGAGGGGACGGTGCGCTGGCACGACCACGAGTCCGACGCCGCCCGGCGCCGGCTGGCCAGTGCCACCGTGTTCCAGTCGGACAGCCTCTTCCCCTGGCTCACGGTCCGCAAGAACGTCGAGCTGGCGCTCAAACCGCTCGGGTGCGGCGCCGCCCAACGGCGGGAACGCAGCGAGAAGTACCTCACCATGACCGGCCTGCGCGACTTCGCCACCTCGTACCCGCACGAGCTGTCGGGCGGGATGCGGCAGCGCGCCGCGCTGGCCCGGGCGCTGGCCGCCGAACCGCTGCTGTTGTTGCTGGACGAGCCGTTCGCGGCCCTCGACGCGCAAACCCGGTTGATCATGCAACAGGAGCTGCTGAGCCTGTTCCAGCAGACCCCGACCACGGTCCTGTACGTCACGCACGACATCGAAGAGGCCGTGACGCTCGGCAACCGGGTGCTGGTGATGACGGCGCGGCCGGGACGGATCAGGCACCTGCGGGAGATCGACGTGCCACGGCACGACGAGGTGATGTCGACCCGGAGCACCGAGCAGTTCCGCACCGTGGCCGAACAGTTGTGGACGATTCTGGCTGAAGAGGTCGGAGACACCCTGACAACCCAGAGGAGATGAGCTGGCGTGGCCGTGACCGCTGCCCATCCGGAGACCGCCGCCCCTCCGGACTTCGCCGACCTCAAAGCGCGCGCAGGACGCGGGTACCGGCGTCGCCGGCGCCGGGATCGGATGCTGCGGGTGCTGTTGGGCGCCGGGGTGCCGCTCGCGTTGATCGTGCTCTGGCAGATCGGGTCCACCGTCGGCGTCATCGACGAGAGGTTTTTCCCGGCGCCGTCAGTGATCGCTGAGCGGGCCATGCAGGACATCGCCGAACGCAACCTGCTTTCCGACCTGGGCGCCCAACTGCGGGCCAGCCTGGTCCGGATCGTGGCCGGGATCGGCATTGGGGTGACCACCGGTGTGGTGGCAGGCTCGCTGATGGGCAGCGTCGCCGCGGTCCGGCACGCGTTGTCGCCGCTGATCTACGCGTTGTACCCGATGCCGAAGCTGGCCATCCTGCCGCTGCTGCTGATCGTGTTCGGCATCGGCGAGGCCAGCAAGATCACGCTGGTGTCGCTCGGCGTGTTCTTCGTGGTGTGCCTGTCCACGTTCAGCGGCACGCTCTACACCAACCCGATCTACCACGATGTCTCCCGGGCGTTCGCACTGCCTCGCGCCATGACGTACTGGCGGGTGGTGCTTCCCGCCGCGCTGCCGTCCATCATGAGCGGCGTCAAGCTGGGCATCGGTCAGGCGCTGATCCTGGTGGTGTCGGTGGAGTTCGTCAGCTCCAACAACGGCATCGGGTATTTCATCTGGCAGTCCTGGCAGACGCTGGACATCGCCCGGATGTTCATCGGGTTGATCTGCGTCGCGATCGCAGGCGCCGCCGCGGTGCTGTTGGGTGACGCCTGTGAGCGGGTGCTGGTGCCATGGGCGAAGCGTTGAACGGCGGGTCCGCAGCTCCGAGTGCGGGCGACCGCGCCCGGCGCCGGCCCGCCGCCGGCGCCGCGCCGCGATGTTCATCGCAGCTCAGAGGCGGTGTCAGCCGCCATGGGTGAGGAGTCGGTGGTCACGGTGGCGCTGTTGCACGCCGCGGGCCTGGACCATCGGATGTGGCGACCCGTGGAGCTTGAGCTGCAGCGACTTGGGTACCGAACCCGTGCCCTGGATCTGCCGGGCCACGGCGACCGGCCAGCGCCGCCCGCTGACTTCACCCTCGAAGACCTCGCTGACGACGTCGTCTCGCAGCTGATCGGGTCCCAGCCGCCGGCCGAAGCCAGCACGTTGGTGCTGGCCGGGGTGTCGTTGGGCGGGATGGTGGCACAACACGTGGCGCTCCGTCCGGGGGGGCCAGCCGTGTCCGGGCTGGTGCTCGCGAACACCATGGCCCAGGTTCCCGCCCCACTCCGGGACGCGCTCTTTGAACGGGCTGCACGCACCCAGCGGCTGGGGATGGCCGGCGTGCTGTCCGAAACCCTGGGCCGGTGGTTCGACGAACAGGTCCAACACTCGTCGCAGCCGCTGATGCGCCAGGTGTCCGATTGGCTGCTGCAGGCGGACCCGGATGTGAACGCGCAGACCTGGCGGGCGATCGCCGACCTCTCACTGCTGCCCCACCTGCCCCAGGTCACCGCGCCGACGCTGGTGATCAGCGGCGCCGGCGACCGGGCCACACCCACCGCGCTGGCGATCCAGCTGAGCCAGGCGTTGCCGCGCTCGCAGCACATCGAATTCGCCGGCGCGGGCCATCTGACGCCGCTGGAGGAGCCCATGAGATTCGCGGCCGAACTGGACAGCTTCGCAGCGCAGGTTGCCGGGACGGCGCCCAAGGAGGACCGAGCATGAGTGCGGATGTGCCCCGGGTCGCGGTGGTCGGCGCCGGGATGGGCGGCCTCACCGCGGCGTACGCGCTGGCCGAACTGGATTGCGCGGTCGAGGTGTACGAGCAGGCGCCCGCTTTCGGACGGGTCGGCGCCGGTCTCAATGTCAGCCCCAACGCCACCCGAGCCCTGGCCGGCCTTGGGCTGCTGGACGCGATGCGGATCCCCGCCTGCCGCCCCGAAGGGTGGACCAGCCGGGCCTGGGACAGTGGCGAGGTGCTGGCGTACCTGCCGCTGGCCGAACAGGCGGAGGCCGCGTACGGGGGCCCGTTCCTGCAGACCCACCGGGCGGACTTCCACCGGGTGCTGGCCGAGTCCACCGCGATCAGAGAGATCCCGCTGCATCACGGCAAACGCCTGGTCGGGCTGGAACCCGGTCCGAACGGGGTGCGGCTGGACTTCGCCGACGGACCCAGCGCTCAGGCCGACGTGGTGATCGGGGCCGACGGCATCCACTCGGTGGTGCGCGAGGCGCTGTTCGGGGAGCAGGAGCTGCACTTCACCGGGCGCATCGCGTACCGGGGGGTGATCGAGATGAGCCGCGCCGATCGGCGTCTCGACGACGACTTCATCAAGTGGTGGGGACCGGACCGGCACATCGTCACGTACTACATCGGGGCCGGCCGGGAGGTCTACTACGTCACCAGCATCCCCGAGACCGAGTGGCGCGAAGAGTCCTGGTCTGCCCTCGGGAACGTCGATGACCTGCGGGAGGCGATGGCGGGGTTCCACCCCGACGTGCACTCCGTGATCGGCAGGGACCACACCACGTACAAATGGGCGCTCTACGACCGCGAGCCGATGCCGACCTGGCACGACGGCGCGGTGGTGCTGCTCGGCGACGCCTGCCATCCGATGGTGCCGTACATGGCGCAGGGAGCGGCGATGGCCGTCGAAGACGCGGTGGTGCTGACCCGGTGCCTGCAGCATTCCGGGTTCGGCGCGGCAACCGCCACGTTCCAGCGGTACGAGCAGCTGCGGCTCGACCGCGCCTCGACCGTGCAGCGCGACTCCGCCAAGAACACCTTCATGCGGTCTGGCTCATCCCCCGAGTGGCTGTACGGGTACGACGCCTGGACCGTCCCGTTGACGCCCGCCGCCGCCTGACCTGTGTGCCCCCGCAAGGAGCCGCCCGACCCGCGCCGCCCCTCAAGGAGATGCCATTGAGCAGCCAGAACCCGCAACCGCGACCGTGGGACGATCTGCGGCCGGTTTCCGTGATCCGGAAGGCGACCGACACCGGACCCGCGCAGCTGGTCGGCAGCCGCTGCCGAGGCTGCGACGCGCGATCCGTCCCGGCCCGCACGGTGTGCTTCTCGTGCCTCTCTGAAGATTGTGAGGAGCTGCTGCTGGGCCCGGACGGGACGCTGTACTCGCACGCCACGGTGCATGTCTCGGCGACCCGGCAGACGCCGTACACGATCGGCTACGTGGACCTGCCGGAAGGCCCGAGGGTGCTCGCCCAACTGGCCGGCGACCCTGCCCGGTTGACGCCGGACGATCCGGTGCGCCTGACAGTTGACGACGACGGCGAGTGGCGGTTTGCCGCAGTCACGACAGGGGGCGAGGCATGAGCCGCAGTGTGCATGTCATCAGCGGCGCGATGATCCCGATGGGCAAGCACCGCGAGTCCTCGTACCCAGGGCTGGCGGCGCCGGCGGTGATCGCGGCGCTCCGGGAGAGCGGGCTGCCCAAGAACCAGATCGACACCGTCTACTGCGGTCACGCCTTCGGCGGGATGCTTGCCGGGCAGCGGATCGTGAAGGAGGTCGCGCTCTCCCACATCCCGGTCGTGAACGTGGACAACGCCTGCTCCGGAGGCGCCACCGCGGTGCACGGCGCGGTGCGCGCCCTGGCACACGGCGAACAGGACACCGCCCTGGTGATCGGCGTCGACAAGCTCACCCAGTTCGGCGGCGGCACCCTGCCGCTGGTGGAAGAGGACTGGGAGGTGCAGCAGGGCATGGTGATGCCCGCGCTGTACGCGATGCGGGCCCGCCGCTACCTGCACGAGCGGGACGCCACCGTCGAGGATCTGGCGGGGGTGAGCGTGAAGGCCCGCCGCCACGGCGCCAAGAACCCGTACGCGCAGCACCAGTCCGAGGTGACGGTCGACGAGGTGCTGGCCAGCCGGCCCATCGCCGACCCGCTGACGTTGCTGCAGTGCTGCCCCACCGGAGACGGCGCGGCGGCGCTGGTGCTGGTCGCCGACGAGGTGTGGGAACGCATGGGCCGCCCGCCGTCGGCGCGGATCCGGGCCTCTGTGCTGCACTCCGGCGGGTACGAGCCCGGGTTCCGCAGCATGCTGCGTCCTGAGATCACGTACCAGTCGGCGCGCGAGGCGTACCAGCAGGCGGGGGTGGGTCCGGCTGACCTGGACGTGGTCGAGCTGCACGACGCGTTCAGCATCGCCGAGCTGGTCTATTACGAGGCGCTGGGGCTGTGCCAGCCCGGCGAGTCGGCGCAGTTGCTCCGCTCCGGGGCGACCACGTACGGCGGCAGCGTGGTGGTCAACCCCAGCGGCGGGTTGCTGGCCAAAGGGCACCCGGTGGGCGCCAGCGGCGCCGCGCAACTGGTGGAGATGCTGTGGCAGCTCACCGGGCGGGCCGGCGCCCGGCAAGCCCCCGGCGCGCGACTCGGGCTGTGCCATGTCACCGGTGGCGGCATCTCCGGCCTGGACCACGGGGCGTGCACCGTGCACATCCTCGAGGCGGCAGCCTGATGCCCGGTTGCCTGACGCCTGGTTACGGCCGACCCCCGCAAGGCGCCATCGCCCGGCCCTTGAGTCCCGACCCGAAGGGCAGCGCCGCATGACCGCGACCGATCCGCGCCAGCCGACCGCCGACGGGGACGCGACGCCACGCGGGCCGCTTCACGGCGTCACCGTGCTGGACCTGACCACGTTCCTGTCCGGGCCGTTCGCCACCCAGATCCTGGGCGACCTGGGCGCCGACGTGATCAAGGTGGAGTCGCTGACCGGCGACATGAGCCGGGACATCCCGCCGCATTTCGTGGGCGAGGACAGCGCGTACTTCCTGGCCAACAACCGCAACAAACGCAGCATCGCGCTCAATCTCAAGTCCCCCGACGGGCTGCGGATCGCCGAGCGCCTGATCGGGCAGTGCGACGTGGTGGTCGAGAATTTCCGGCCCGGGGTCTGCCAGCGGCTCGGCCTGGACGTGGCGAAGCTGCGAGCTGAACGCCCCGAGCTGATCTGGGCGTCCATCAGCGGGTTCGGGCAGCACGGGCCGCTGCGGGACCAACCGGCGTACGACATGGTGGTGCAGGCGCTGTCCGGGGTGATGAGCCTGACCGGGGAAGCCGACAAACCCGCGGTGCGCCTCGGCATCCCCGCCGGTGACCTGGTCGCGGGGATGTACGCCACGATCGCGGTGCTGGCAGCGGTGACCGATCAGCGACGCACCGGCGCGGGACGCGTGATCGACGTGTCCATGCTGGACTGCCAGCTCGCGATGCTGTCCTACCAGGGCGCGTACTCCCTGATCGCGGGAGTGACCCCGGGCCCGCAGGGGCGGGCGCACGACTCGATTCCGACGTACCGCTCGTTCCGCGCTGGGGACGGCCGCGAATTCGTGGTGACAGCCAACACCGAGCGGATGTGGCAGGGGCTGTGCGAGGTGATCGGCCGTCCCGAGCTGGTTGACGATGAACGGTTCGTCGACGGGCAGTCGCGGCTGGCCCACAAAGAGGCGCTGTGGCAGATCCTGGAGGCCGACTTCAGCCGACGTGCTGCCGACGACTGGGTGGACGCGCTCACCGCCCGGTCAGTGCCGGCTTCTCTGATCAAGACGGTGCCGGAGGCGCTGCGGGACGCTGACGCGGCGGGCCGGGGCATGGTGACCGAGTTGACGCAGCCCAGCGGACCGGACGCCCGGGTGATCGGCAACCCGATCAAGTTCGTCGGCGCCGATGACGAAGAGCCCCGATTTCCCCCCGGGCTCGGCGAGCACACCGTCGAGATCTTGACCAATCAGCTCCAGATGGACAGTCAGGACGTGGAGCGGCTGCACCACGACGGCGTGGTCCGTGTGGCGAACCGCTCGCGGCGGATTGAACCGGCGGACTGAGCCACCAGCCTCACCGGCGGCGGGGTTGACCGCACCAGCTACGGTCCCCCCAGCACTGATAGCGCGACGAGCATGGAGCAGCCTGGTGATCCTCGGTTCCGGCATGAACGCGGTGACCTTCACCCTCGTCGGCAGCGTGACTTTGATCGCGTACGCCCCCGTCCGGCATGACGACAGCATCCAGCAGGCGTGGGAGACGCTGAAGAGCGAGCATCAGGTGCGCGCGTTCGATGTGGTCGCGATCCACAGCGAGTGGGAGCCGTCAATCGAGGACAGCCACTTCCTCAGGCACACCTTCTCCAACCTCCAGGACCGCACCCACACGTTCCCGCGGCCGGCGCCAGACGGCTGGGACGCCGCGCTGGAAGCCGCTGCTCTCACCAGGCTCGACTCCGCCGCCTCCCACCGCGAGCAGCAGCCGCCGCCGGCCGACGCCGCCGGAGCGCAGGTCACGAAGGAGGAGGCGCTGCGGCGGATCGCCGACAAGGCAGCCACCGGCCAGACTCCCGACGAAGCTGGCTATGGGTCCGACCTCGGCAGATTCGCCGAGCTGGCACTCGAGGCGTTCCATCGCGCCGGGGTCGCCGACGCGGAGTTCGACGAGGACGAGTTCGCGATCATGTGCGGCGACGGCTGGGAGATCTACCTGGACCACGTCCACGAGCAATGGCAGAGTTGGCCCGCGGACGAGCGCGACGACAGGCTGGCGTCATGGGTCGCGCAGGCGATCGAGATCCAGGACACGGAGACCCCCGCCACCTGGGGCGAGGCAGCCGAGCGGCTGCGGCCGGTGCTGCGTCCGGCCTCGCTGCAGTGCCAGGACAAGCCCCCGCTGTCCCGCCCCGCCTTCCCTTTCCTGCGCGAGTACGTGGTGATCGACAGCCCGTCGTCAATGACATACGTGACGCCCCGCCAGCTGCGGACCTGGGGGGTTGAGGAAGACGCGGTCTTCGACGCCGCGCGTGAGAACCTCATCAAGCTGCCCTACCCGGTCGGCTGGCTGGAGGACGGACCCGGGCTCTACGCGCTGACCGACGACGGCGACCAGTACCTGGTGTCCTGGCTGCTGCTGGAGAACGTTCTTGGTGACATCGGGGAAGCCTTCGGCCAGCCCGCGGTGGTGTGCGCACCCGATTACAACACGTTGCTGATCGGCCCGGACGACGACGAGGCGGTGATGACCCTGCTGGAAACCGCCGCGACGCCGGACGACGAGTCCGCGCGCCCGCTGTCGCCGCTGGCGTACGTGTTCGACCCGGAGTCGGGCTTTCCCACGGCGTACTTCGGACGCAGCGCTGACAGCCCCGTCAACGCAGCGGCGCACCGGGCCTGGTGGCAGCTGGCCGCCGAGGAGTACGAGCAGCAGCGGGAGTGGCTCGCGGAAAAGTACCTGGACGACCTGGAACTCGTATTCGTGGCGAGCGTCATGGTGATCGAGACCGATGACGGCGGGGTGGTCGGGGCCACCGTGGTGGGTGAGGGAGTGCAGAACACCATGTTGCCGGCGGTCGACGTGGTGTTCTTCATGACCGAAGCCGGCGATCAGACGGCCGTCGCCTGGGACGATGCCGAACGTGTCCTGGGGCTGACCGCCGAGCCGGACCTGGACCCGCCCCGGTTCCGGCAACCGAGCTTCCCCACGCCCGAGCAGATGGCGCAGCTGCAGGCCGTGGCCGTGGACCTGTAGGCGCCGAAGGACCGCCGCGGCGCCGGGCCCGCCTCACCCGGCAGGCCCGGTGGGTGAGGCTGCTCACGGCGCCCACGCCATGAGGCAGCCGCGGTCACGACCGGCCCGGCGCCGCGGGTAGCCTGCTGACGATGGCTTCTGAGGTTCTGGTCAGCCAGATCGGCCGGGTCGGCCGGATCACGCTCAATCGGCCCTGCGCGGTCAACGCCCTCACCCTGGAGATGATCGGCGCCCTGAGCCGGACGCTGGAGGAATGGCGCTCCGACCCCACGGTCGAGCTGGTAGTGCTGGACGGCGCCGGGGGACGCGGGTTCTGCGCCGGGGGCGACATCCGGGTGGTGCACGACAGCGCCCGCGCCGCCGACGGCGCCGCTGACACCTTGTGGCGGGAGGAGTATCAGCTCGACGCCGCGGTCGCGCGCTTCCCGAAACCCCTGATCAGCATCTTGGACGGGATCACCATGGGTGGCGGGATGGGGATCGGATGCCACCGGCCGATCCGGGTGGTCACGGAACGCTCCACGCTGGCGATGCCGGAGGTTCGGATCGGGATGTGCCCTGATGTGGGCGGCTGTTTGCTGCTCGTCCAGGCGCCTGGGCACATCGGCGAGCACCTCGCGTTGACGGCGGGCAGCGTCGGTCCTGACGACGCCGTCTACTGCGGCTTCGCGGACTGCATCGTGCCCGACGTGGACGTCGAGGAGCTGGTGCGCCGGTTCCAGTCCGAGCATCCGGCGATGGTGCTCGACGAGCTGAGCCGGCCACCCGGCGACGCCGCGCTGGCGCGAGACGCGGCCTGGATCGACGCGTGCTACCCGGCTGGGAGCGTGACGGAGATCCTGGACCGGCTCGCCAGCCACCCGGAACCGCGGGCCCGCGAAGCCGCCGAGCAGATCCGCAGGATGCCCCCGCTGGGCCTCACCGTCACGCTACGGGCGCTCCGCCAGACCCGCCCCGACACCCCGCTCGAGGACGTGCTGGCACGCGATCTCCGTGTGATGACCCGGTTTCTGGACACTCCCGACCTGGTGGAGGGGATCCGGG
>JBOGDL010000393.1:0-7405 GCA_050701815.1 Micromonosporaceae bacterium
CGTGGCTCGTAGGGTGACATCCATGTTGCCCGTAGTGAAAGCCATCCGGTACGTGACCCCGCTGCGGGAAGGCGGATCGTTGCCGGGCGTGGTGGAAGCCGACGACCTCGGCACGTACGTGGCGAAGTTCCGCGGCGCCGGGCAAGGGCCGAGGGCGTTGATCGCCGAGGTGATCGCGGGCGAGTTGGGACGCCGGCTGGGGCTGCGCGTCCCTGATCTGGCGGTGCTCGACATCGACCCGGTGATCGGTCGCGCCGAGCCGGACCAGGAGGTGCAGGAGCTGCTACAGGCCAGCGGAGGGGAGAACCTGGGGGTGGATTTTCTGCCGGGCGCCCTGGGCTTCGAGCCGTCCGCGCACCCGGTGGACGTCGCGCTGGCTTCCCGGGTGCTGTGGTTCGACGCGTTCATCGAGAACGTGGATCGCAGCTGGCGCAACCCGAACCTGCTGATCTGGCATGGCGATCTGTGGTTGATCGACCACGGCGCGGCGCTCTATTTCCATCACAACTGGCCCCGGGCAGCTGCGGCGGTGCGCCGTCCGTACCAGGCGGACGATCATGTGCTGAGGTCGTACGCCACCGATCTGGCTGGCGCTGACGCGGCGCTCGCGCCGCAGCTGACCGACGGCCTGCTGTGCGAGGTGCTGGCGTTGATCCCCGACTCGTGGCTGGTCAGCTCCGGGTTCGACGACCCGGGCGCGGGGCGCCAGGCGTACCAGAAGCATTTGAGCGCCCGGGTCGCTGAGACCGGCGCGTGGCTGCCAGGGGCGGCTGCGGCATGAGCCACCCCTTCGAGTACGCGGTGATCCGGGCGGTGCCACGGGTGGAACGGGGTGAGCAGGTCAACGTCGGGGTACTGGTGTACTGCCAGGCCAAGGGCTTCCTCGGCGCCAGCACCCATCTGGACCCGCGCCGGCTGCTGGCCCTGGATCCCGAGATCGACCTGGAAGCGGTGGGCGCGGTGCTGCGGTCCTGGGAGCACACCTGCGAGGGGGCGCCGGAAGGCGTCGGGCCGGCCCGGATGACGCCGGGCGAGCGGTTCCGGTGGCTGGCCGCGCCACGTAGCACCGTGATCCAGGCGGGGCCGGTGCACACCGGGCTGACCGATGAACCGGCTGCCGAGCTTGAGCACCTGATGACGCGGCTGGTCCGCTGATGAGCCCGTGAGCCTGGCCGGTCCAGTGGCGGCCGGCGCCCTGCCGCGTGCCAGTGGCGCCGCTAGCCGGTGGGCTTCTGCTGACCCCGGTCAGGACCGCGGTAGAACTGCTCCGGCGGCGCCTCGCCCCGGATGTCGGCGAGCTGGGTCCGGATCCCCCGCATGATCACGTCGGTGACGGTGCGCAGCAGCTCGCCCGTCACCGGCTTGTCCCGGTACGCCGAGAGATCCACCGGCGGGCCAGCCTGGTACGTCACCGTTTTACGCGGGAACAACGCGTACTTCTTGTGGTACTTGTCGACCGCGAACTGCGGACCCCAGACCGCTACCGGGATCACCGGCACGTCCGTGGCGAGCGCGAGCCGCGCGACGCCGGTCTTCGCGATCATCGGCCACCAGTCCGGGTCCCGGGTGACGGTGCCCTCCGGGTAGATCACCACCATCTCGCCGGACTCGGCCGCCTTCACCGCAGACGACAGGGACTCAGCGGCGGTGGCGGCGCCCCGGTGCACCGGGATCTGCTGACAGCTGCGCAGCACGCGGCCCACGAAGAAGGCTTGGAACACGCCGCTCTTGACCATGAAACGGGGCACCCGGGCGGCGCTGCCGTACAGATAGTTGACGGAGGTGCCGAAGTCCGCGTACGAGACGTGGTTCAGTGCCACGATCGCACCGCCCCGGGCCGGAATGTTCTCGGCGCCGCGAAACCGCAGCTTGAACAGCGCCGACACCACCGGGTACAGGGTCAACCGGACGAACCACAGCCAGAAGTTCAAGCGTGGCCTACGCCGATTCTGCACCGCTTTCGGCATCGTGTGCTCGGTCCTCCTCGGTTCGCCCATGTCAGGACCTACCTATGAGAATCCCATCCTGCGGGGAACTCCACGTCAACCTCGGGTTCACCGGAGGCCGCATGATCTACGGCACCCTCAGCGGCACTCAAGATCGCTATTTCTGGCACGACAGTGCAGTGGCGCTGCACTTCTGTGCCGCAAATGGCGATCTTGAGGCAGGAGGGCGCTGTTTGGCTCGTTCCGCAGTCCGACGCCGAACCGGCCGGCACCATGGCGGTATGGCTGAGCACTCGAAACTCTCCCCGCGATTGGTCGTGCGCGGCGCGTCCCAGGCGATCGACTACTACCGGAGAACCCTCGGCGCAAAGGAGATCGCCCGCTACGACGACGACGCCGGGAAGGTCGCGCATTCCGAGCTGTCTATCGGCGACAACGTGTTCATGGTGAAGGACGAAGACGAGGTCGACCGGAGCCCGGGGGTAGTCGGTGGTTCACCAGTGATCCTGACGTTGCAGGTCGACGATGCGGATGCGGTGGCGGCGCGGATGGTCGAGGCTGGCGGCGCGATCGTGTTCCCGATCGAGGACCAGGAGTACGGTTCCCGCGCCGGACGCGTCGTGGACCCGTATGGGCATCTGTGGATCCTGAACCAGTTCCTCTGACCGGCCGCCCGCCTGCTGGGCAAGGACGGGAGGGATACACACACCGCTGGCGCGGTTGACCCGACGGGTGGGCCGTTGCGTGCGTCCGTGCCAGGATCGGCGGATGTCAATCGTCACACTCGCGGTGGTGGGCGCGGGTGACCGTGGCTTCGACTACGCCGGCTGGGCGCTGCGCCACCCCGACCGGGCGCGGGTGGTCGCGGTCGCTGAGCCCCGTACGGTGCGCCGGGAACGCTTCAGCGCCGCTCACCGACTCCCCGCCGAACACGTGTTCCGGGATTGGCGGGAGCTGGCCGCCGCCGGACGGGTGGCTGACGCGGTGGTGATCGCCACCCCGGACGCGGTGCACCTGAAGCCGGCGCTCGCGTTCGCCGAGTTGGGCTACCACATCCTGCTGGAGAAGCCGATCGCACCGACCGAGCCGGAATGCCGACAGATCGTCGCCGGGATCGAACGAGCTGGCGTGCTGTTCGCGGTCGGGCATGTGCTGCGGTACACGGCGTACACGAAGGCGTTGAAAGCTGTTGTCGACTCGGGCCGGCTCGGCGCGATCATCTCAGTGCAGCACCTGGAGCCGGTTGGCTTCTGGCATCACGCCCATTCCTTCGTACGCGGAAACTGGCGCAACGAAGCCGAGGCCAGCTTCATGCTGCTCGCCAAGTCGTGCCACGACCTGGATTGGCTGCAACACGTGATGGGGCGCCCGATCCGGCGGGTCTCCAGCTTCGGCGGGCTGGCGCACTTCACGGCCGCGAACCGTCCCGCCGGCGCCGCCGACCGGTGCCTGGACTGCGGGGTCGAGCCTGACTGCGCGTACTCGGCGAAACGCTTCTACTTCGACCGGCTACGCAGCGGCGAACACGGCTGGCCGCTGCAGGTGATCGTCGACGAGCCGACCGAGCAGGCCGTGACCGACGCGCTCCGGGTCGGCCCCTATGGACGCTGCGTGTACGCCTGCGACAACGATGTGGTCGACCACCAGGTGGTGGCGCTGGAGTTCGACGGCGGCGCCACCGCGACGTTCACGATGACCGCGTTCACCGAGGCTGGGCTGCAGCGCCACACTCGGATCTTCGGCACGTACGGAGAGCTGACCGGCGACGGCCGCACCATCTCCGTGCACGACTTCCGCACCCAGACCACCGACACCATCGACACCGCCGCAACCCCGGCAGGTTCAGTTGATCAAGGGATTAGTTCGTGTCGACGCGGCGTGTCGGGGAACCAATCCCTTGATCAACACGAGGATCGGGGCGGCAGTTCCAGCGACGAGCACGGTGACGCCGATGACGACGGGCACGGCGGCGGGGACGCCGCACTGATGGACGCCTTCATCAACGCGGTGGCCAGCGGCGACGCCTCTCACATCCGCTCCGGCCCGGCGGAGACGCTGAACAGCCACCTCGCGGTGTTCGCCGCTGAACGGGCCCGCCTGGACGGCACGGTCATCACCGTCGGCGCCGCCGACACGACCACAGTTTGATCCGCTCAGAGCAGAGGCGGTCACAAACCCTGGACCGGCGAACCCGGCTTCAGAGTTGGGTCATCGACCCGTGTTGATCAGGCCGGGGTTATCGGGGTCTCCGAGTAGGTGGATCTGGCCGGTGTCGCTGTTGCTTGGCGGAGCAGACGGGTCTGGAGACTCAGTAACCTCCATGGTCGTATAGCCAACCGAAGGCTCGCACTCCTCGTTGCCGTTGTAGGCAGCCATGATCTCGTGCTCTCCCACGGGATAGAACCTGAGGGAGAGCACGGCCTGCTCCCGGCTGTTGAGCTGCACCGTGCCAAGTAGGGTCATCCTGTCGTAAAAGGACACCCCGAGACCTTCGGACGGGTCCGCTGAGCAACTGACCTCGGCGATCAGAACGACCTCGTCCCCCGGCGCGGCGGAGTCGGGTGAGGCAGCGACCGCCGTCGTGGAAGGCGCCGGAGTTCCGGCAAAGGCCTGGGATGACATCGTCGCCAGAGCCACTGCCGCGAGGGAGGCAATGGCCAGCAGTCGCATTTTCCGCCGTCGTTGTGTCACCGTGACTCCTCACACTGCTACTCAACGAATGGTGCGGCCCACCCCAAGGTGCGTCGCCCGCCAGCGCTGCGGCGGCATGGCTGCGACCTCAACGATCGTGCCATCCGCGAGCCCACAAAATGTCGGTTTCTCCCGAATTTGGCAGGGACGACGGCAATCCGGCAACCGTCACATTCGCGTGGCGTAGCCGGGTAGCGAAACCTCCACCGCAGTGGTGTCAAACGAAGCGCCGCAATTCGAGTCGCCGTTGTACGCGGCGGTGATCACGTGGCTGCCGACAGTGGAGAACGTCGTGGTGATCGAGGCTTCTCCGCGGGGGCCGACCGGCACCGTGTCGAGCAGGTCTGAGGCGTCGAAGAACGTGACCCCTAGCCCACCAGGGGTGAACCCCCGGCACGTGACCGTCGCGGTCAGGATGACCTGTTGCCGGAGAACCGCCGACCCTGGCGAGGCCGTGACCGTCGTCTGGGAAGGCTCGGGCTGGGCCGACGCTGGTGACGACATCGCCACCAGGCTCACTGCCGCGAGGGCAGCGACGGCCATTCCTCGCGCTCTCCACCTTTGCTGTGCCACCGTGCTTTGCTGTGCCACCGTGCCCCCTCACACTGCCGCCTGGACGAACAGCTCTGGACCCCCGGCGCCCCAGGCGCTGCCACCGAGATGCGAGTCGCCGTGAAGCGCTGGGTGTCTGATCCCAGTCGCGAGACCCCACATCCACCATCGGCGCAGCACGGCTGGATCACTGAAATGATCATGCCCTCCGCCGTGGCTAAAGGTGATGTTTTCTGGCCAATTCGGGGTGTCGCGCCACCGCGCTCATGCGTTTCGCATCGCGATCACGCGACTCGCGTCTGCCCCGAACGCGAGAGCCGGATACGCGGGTCGCAGGTCGCAGCACAGGGCATGACAGCGTGGTTGTGTGATGGCGACCCTCCCGGCTGGGCACACCATCCGGCGGCCAGCCGACTCTGACCTGGCTGAGCTGCTCGCGCTGGTGCACGCACATGACATCGCCGCGATGGGAACGCCGGGATTCTCCGCTGACGGCGTGCGGGACGTGCTCCACGGCCCGCATCACGACGCGTCGTACGACTCCTGGGTTGTGGTCGACCCCGCGGGCGACTTCGCGGCCTGGGCGTACGTCGACAACCGGTACGGCTACCCGCCGGACGCGCTCGCGAGGGAGCGGGTTGACGTGATCGTGCACCCCGACGCGGCGCCAGGTATGCACGTGCCGCTGCTCGCCATCACGGTGGACCGGGTGGCGCAACGGGCCCGCGCCGCAGGGCGCCACCAGGTGCAGGTGCACACCGGGCACCTGCACGGTCAAAAGGAACTGCGCAGCGCCATCACCGCCGCGGGCTTCGGCTTCGAACGCCGGTACGCCCGGATGCGCCGTGACCTCACCGGCGAGGAACCGCCGCCGCCGGCGCCCCCCGGGACCCTGGTACGCGCGGTCGACCCAAAACGTGACGCGCGCACCATGCACCGCGTCATCGACTCCGCGTTCGCCGAGCTGCCTGAGCACACCAGCGTCGACTTTGACGCGTGGTGGGGCAGCGTGGACGCCGCCACCCCGTGGGACGAGTGCCTGCTGGCGGAGGTGGCCGGCGAGGCGGTCGCGACCCTGCAGTCAACCGCGCAGGAAGGCAGCGACGGCGGCGGCTGGATCCGTAACCTCGCGGTGCTGCCCAGCCACCGCGGGCGAGGGCTGGCGCGGCTGCTGCTGGCCACCGGGTTCGCCCGCTACGCCGCGAACGGGCGCACCTGGGCTGGGCTCGGCGTCAACACCGGCAACCCCACAGGCGCCTTCGCGCTGTACGAGTCGGTCGGCCTGCGCGTGACGCACCAAGCCGATTTCTACTCGCAGACCCTCAGCCTGTGAGTCAGCGTCGAAGGTGGCCCCGGGCGACTGGGCGCCTTGCCGTGTCGCCGCGCAGGACCGAGCAACCGCTCCCCGGCCCGGCTCGGCGCCACCCCCGCTGAGTGGCGACTTCACCGCCACCCCGCTGAGATCACGGCCGGTCTGGGCGTACCACTAAAGAGTCTTTCTCTTCGGCGAGGTCGACGATCACGGTGTCGCCGTCGCGGATCTCCCCGGCGAGCAGCTCTTTCGCGAGCTGGTCGCCGATCGCGGTCTGGATCAGCCGGCGCAGCGGGCGGGCACCGTACACCGGGTCGAACCCGCTCACCGCGAGCCATTCCCGGGCCGCGTCGGTGACCTGCAGCGCGAGCCGGCGCTGCGCCAACCGGGCGCCGAGCCGCTTCAGCTGGATGCCCACGATCGACTCCAGCTCAGCGCTGGTGAGCGACCCGAACACCACGATGCCGTCCAGCCGGTTCAGGAATTCCGGCTTGAAGCTCTGCCGCACCACGGTCATCACGGCGTCGCGGCGCTGCTTGTCGGTCAGGTCCAGGTCGGCCAGCACCTGCGAGCCCAGGTTGGACGTCATGATCAGGATCGTGTTGCGGAAGTCGACGGTACGGCCCTGCCCGTCGGTGAGCCGGCCATCGTCGAACACCTGCAGCAGCACGTCGAAGACGTCCTGGTGGGCCTTCTCCACCTCGTCCAGCAGCACCACCGAGTACGGCCGGCGCCGCACCGCTTCAGTGAGCTGGCCGCCTTCGGAGTACCCGTCGGAGCCCGGGGGCGCCCCGACCAGCCGCGCCACGGAGTGCTTCTCGCCGTACTCGCTCATGTCGATGCGCACCATCGAGCGCTCGTCGTCGAACAGGAACTCCGCGAGCCCCTTCGCCAGCTCCGTCTT
>JBOGDL010000394.1:0-8964 GCA_050701815.1 Micromonosporaceae bacterium
TCCAGATCAGCGGTGCTGTGCACGACCCGTTCCACCACGTCACGGGTACGCCGGGACATCCCGTTGGTGTCGACCTTGGTGCGTAGGATGCGGTACGACTCCATCTCAATCGGCGGTACGGTGCGACTCACAGCTTCGGCTCCCCTTCGTCAATCATGATCGCGTCGATCGTGCAGGGCCACGACGCCGTCACCTCCGAAAGCAGCCGTACGGCTACGTAGAGTGCTCCCCGGAGGAGTGGATCGCGTAGGTCGCACACACTCACCAGCGCTGCTGCGATTCGCGCAGACGACCCTCGAAGTCATGATCCTGCCAGCAACCGTCGCGGGCCGTGCAAGGTGACCTCCCGGGCCGCCGCCATCAGAGGCTTGATCAGCATTCGCCGCAGCCCGTCCATAGTGGAAGATCTTGCCGGTTGAAAGCGCTGTCCGCTGACCCTCAGCCCGTGCCGCGGACCGGGTCATGCACCCGCTCTCGTAAGGTGGGACGGTGCCGGAACCAGTTTCATTCGACCGGGTCGCCGACGTGTACGACGCCACCCGAGGCGGCGCCGCCCGAGGCCGCCGGCTGGCGGGCGACATCCGAGATCTCCTGTTGCCGGGGCGCACCCTGGAGGTGGGCGTCGGCACCGGGGTGGTCGCGCTCGGTCTGCGCGAACTCGGCTGCCAGGTGGCAGGCGTGGACATCGCTCCCAAAATGCTCGCCCGGGCGTACGCCCGGCTGGGCGGCGTGGTCGCGTGCGGCGACGCGTCGGCGCTGCCGATCGCCAGCAGCTCAGTCGACAACGTGGTGTTCGTGCACGTGCTGCACCTCGTGAACGACTTGCGGCTCGCGGTCTCGGAGGCCGCCCGGGTGCTCCGCCCTGGCGGCAGGATGGCAGCCGTGCACGCCGCGCCTGAGATCGTCCCCGACGAGCTGAGCACGGTCGCGGCGCCGGCGCTCCCGCTGCGACATCGGCGCCCCGACACTGTCGACGCGGTGCGCAGCGCCGGAGCGGGCGTCAACTTGCGACACATCACGACCCGATTCTCGTCGCCAGCCATCATCGACGAAACCCCGTCCGGGCTTGCCGGCAAGTACCAGGACAGGGTTTTCGCCTGGTTGTGGAGCGTGGACGGGGCCACGTGGCAGCGGGTGGTGGCGCCGATGATCGCGGCGCTCCGGGCGCTGCCCGACCCGCACCGACCGCGCCGGCAGGTGATCCGCACCACGATCACGGTGTTGGAGCGGCTGCCCTGATCAGCCGCCGTTAAGCCTGATCAGGTAGGGCCCGGGTCGCGGGAGCGGATCGGCCAGACCGCCCTGGGACCGATCACTTCGGCGCCGTACGCCGCCACCCGAGCCCGCAGCCCCCGGTCAGCGGTGACCACCAGGCACCGGCCGGCAGTCTCCCGCGCCAACTCGGCGATCGCGTCATCACCGCTGCCCGCGGCGGACACCACCCGCACTCCAGGCACGCTGCCGAGGCCGCGGGCGGCGCCCTCCACCACCATCACCAGCTTGATCGGGCCACCCCGCACCCAGTCCGGACCCGCGGGCAGGCCGGTCTCGGCCAACGGCGCCAAGGCGTCCCGGAGCCGCTCCGCGGAGCCGAGGCGATCCCGCCACCAACCGTCCGGCACTGAGCCCACCACGTTCGCGGCGTCCACCACGACCAGCGGCGGCTCACTCGGCATGCGCGTCCGGGCTCTCGTCAGGTCGCGCGCTCAGCTGCGCCCGGGCGTCGATGAACGCCTGCACGGCTCGCTCCACGTCCTGCGTGGAGTGGGCGGCGGAGAGCTGCACCCGGATCCGCGCCTGCCCCTTGGGCACCACCGGGTACGAGAAGCCGATCACGTAGATCCCCTGGGCGAGCAGCGCGTCGGCCAGCTTCGCCGCTTCAGCAGCGTCACCGATCATCACCGGTGTGATCGGGTGATCACCCGGGACGATGTCGAAACCCGCCTCGGTCATTTGGGAGCGGAACAACGCCGTGTTGGCGCGCAGCCGCTCCCGTAGCTCTCCCGAGGTCGACAGCAGCTCCAGCACCTTCAGGGACGCCGCCACGATCGCCGGCGCCACCGAGTTGGAGAACAGGTACGGCCGGGAGCGCTGCCGCAGCATCTCAACGATCTCGGAGCGGGCGGCCACGTACCCGCCGGAGGCGCCGCCCAACGCCTTGCCCAAGGTTCCGGTGAGAATGTCGACCCGGTCGATCACGTCGTGCAACTCGTGGGTGCCGCGGCCGTTCTCCCCGATGAAGCCGACCGCGTGCGAGTCGTCCACCATCACCAGCGCCTGGTAGCGCTCCGCCAGGTCGCAAATCTGGTCCAGCGGGGCGACGTGCCCGTCCATGGAGAACACCCCGTCGGTGACGATGAGGCGGTGCCGAGCGTCGGCGGACTCCTTCAGCCTGGCCTCGAGCTCGGCCATGTCCCGGTTGGCGTACCGCATCCGGCGGGCTTTGCACAACCGCACCCCGTCGATGATGCTGGCATGGTTGAGCGCGTCGGAGATCACCACGTCCGACTCGCCCAGCAGCACCTCGAAGATCCCGCCGTTGGCGTCGAAGCAGGAGCTGTAGAGGATGGCGTCGTCGGTCCCGAGGAACTCCGCCAAGCGCTGCTCCAGCTGCTTGTGGATGGTCTGGGTGCCGCAGATGAAGCGCACCGAGGCCATTCCGAAGCCCCACTCGTCCAGCGCCGCTTTGGCCGCCGCGATCACCCCAGGGTGGTCCGCGAGACCGAGATAGTTGTTGGCGCAGAAATTCAGCGCCGGCTCATCACGGCTGCCGTCGCTGACGCTGACCCGTGCCCGCTGCGGGGAGGCGATCACGCGTTCGGTCTTGTGCAGGCCGGCGTCCCGGATGTCCCGCAGCGCAGCGGTGAGCTCCTCGCGCATGGTCGTGAACATTCGACATGTCCCTTTCAAGAGTCGGTCCCTGCCGCTGGAGCGTGCTTCCTCAGTCCGTTGACCTGCCGTGCGCCGCGACCCATGAGGCGCCCCCGTGCCCGCAGAGCACGCGCCGCTGCTGAGGCCGGGGCGCCCGTTCCTCAGGCGGTCAGGTGTGGACGGGTCCAGTCCAACACGATCTTGCCGCAACGCCCGGAGCGGGCCTCGTCGAACGCGGCCTGGTGGTCGGCGTAGCCATAGCGCCCTGTGATCACCGGCGAGAGATCCAGCCCGCCCTGGCTGAGCAGCACGGACATCGCGTACCAGGTCTCGAACATCTCCCGCCCGTAGATGCCCTTGATGGTGAGCATGTGGGTGACCACCCGGCCGAAGTCCACCGCGATGTCCTCGGTCGGCAGCCCCAGCATCGCGATCCGGCCGCCGTGGGTCATGTTCGCGATCATCTCCCGCAACGCGGAGGGCTGGCCGGACATCTCCAGGCCGACGTCGAAGCCCTCCTTCATCTCGAGGGAACGCTGGGCATCCGCGATCGGGGCCCGGCTCACGTCCACCGCCAGGCTGACACCGACCTTCTCGGCCAGCCGCAGCCGGTACTCGCTCACGTCGGTGATCACCACGTGACGGGCCCCGGCGTGACGTGCCACAGCCGCGGCCATGATCCCGATCGGACCGGCGCCGGTGATCAGCACATCCTCGCCGAACACGTTGAACGTGGTCGCGGTGTGCACCGCGTTGCCGAACGGGTCGAACACGGCGGCCACATCCAGGTCGATCGGGCTGTCGGCGGCCGAACCGTGCACCCACACGTTGCCAGCTGGCAGGGCCAGGTACTCGGCGAACGCGCCATCGGTGTGCACTCCGAGCCCCAGGGTCCGGATGCACAGGTGACGACGTCCTGCCATGCAGTTGCGACAGCGCCCACAGACCAGGTGCCCCTCCCCGCTGACCAGGTCGCCGACCCGGATCGGA
Source organism: Micromonosporaceae bacterium (assembly GCA_050701815.1). Taxonomy (GTDB): domain Bacteria; phylum Actinomycetota; class Actinomycetes; order Mycobacteriales; family Micromonosporaceae; genus WHSM01. The sequence continues at coordinate 3,862 of JBOGDL010000394.1, forward strand.
CGCTCGGCGGCCTGCACCGCCGACCCGATCTCCACCACCTCCCCCACGAACTCGTGGCCGGGGGTGATGGGCGGGGTGACCGTTTGCGCCGCCCAGTCGTCCCAGGAATCGATGTGCAGGTCTGTGCCGCAGATCCCGGTGCGCAGCACGCGAATCAACACATCGGTGTCGCCGATCCCCGGCGTGGGGCGGTCGACCAGGCGCAGACCAGGCTCGGCAGCAGCTTTGACTAGGGCCTTCACGTCCACCAGTGTCGCGCGCCTGGTTTCACCAGGCGCCGCAACCCCACCTGTTGGCCGAAAGTCGGTGTCCGACACCCACGGTCACCGCGGCAAAGCTTACGGGTTGTCCGGTATCGCATCGATGCGATAACTGCGATCATCCGGCGGAATTGCCCCTTGCTTACGACCTACTGCGGCTGTCAAGCTCATTGCAAATTTCTTTCGTGAACGGGGTTTCGCCAGGAGGCATGCATGGGCAGGGCAACAACTCACTGGAGGCGACGAGCCACGACCGTGGCGATGGCCGCCGTGCTCGGCGCCGCGGGCGCGCTGATCGGCGGCGCCACGCCCGCGGTCGCGGCCACGCCGTACACGGCGTTGGGTGACTCGTACTCCTCTGGGGTGGGCACCCGCTCGTACTACGACGACGGCAGCAACTGCCAACGTTCCCCGTACGCGTACCCGGTGATCGACGCCAACCGGCTCGGGGCGACGCTGAAGTTCGCGGCGTGCTCGGGCGCCCGCACCGGGGATGTGCTGAACAACCAGCTCGACAGCCTCAACAGCACCACTCGCTACGTCACGATCTCGATCGGCGGCAACGACGCCGGCTTCTCCTCGGTGATCACCCAGTGCGCCAAGCCGTGGCCGTACACCTGCTGGGGCGACATCGACGCGGCCCAGAACTACATCCGCAACACCCTGCCGTCTCGCTTGAACCAGGTGTACACGGCGATCAAGAACCGCGCGCCCAACGCCCGGGTGGTGGTGGTCGGCTACCCCCGGATCTTCAACGGCGAGGAGTGCAACGCGGTGGCCCGGATCAGCCCCGGTGAGCAGGCTGAGCTGAACCAGACCGCCGATCTGTTGGCCACCACGACCATGGGGCGGGCGCAGGCGTACGGGTTCGGCTTCGTGGACTCGCGCGCCGCGTTCATCGGGCACGCGGTCTGCGACGACACGGAGTGGGTCAACGGCACCTCGTGGCCGATCTCCGAGTCGTACCACCCGAATCGTTCGGGGCAGGTCGGCTACGCCAACCTGGTGGAGACCAAGCTCCGCAACGGCGTCACCTCCCGGCCGGACAACTCCAGCGCGGCGTGAGCCCGCCTGTCACGTGGCTCGTCCAGCCGGCCTGACCTCGCTCAGGCCGGCTGACGGGTCTCGGAACCGCTGACCGGGCCCCGCCCAGAAGTGCCGCGCACGTGCAGCTCAGTCTTGAGCACCACGGTGCCGGGCTGCTTGTCCGGGTCCTCGATGCGGGCCGCGAGCATCAAGGCGGCGGTGCGACCCAGCTGGTACGTGGGCTGCCCCACCGTGGTGAGCGCGGGCCGCACCAGGTTCGCCCACGGCAGGTCGTCGAAGGCCACCACACCGATCTGGTCGGGCACCGCGACACCGCGCGCCAACAGGCATTCCAAGGCGCCGACCGCCATCAGGTTGTTGGCCACGAACACCGCGTCCGGCCGATCGTCAGCGTCGAGCAGGCTGGCCATCGCCTGATACCCGCCGGGTTCCCGGAAGTCGGCGTGCCGCACCAGGGCGACGTCCGGCTCCTGGCCAGTGTTGATCAGCGCCCGCTGGTAGCCCCGCAGCCGGCGCTCCGCGGTGGAGATGCCAGCCGGGCCGGTGACACAGGCGATCCGCTGGTAGCCGTTGGAGAGCAGGTGGGCGGTCGCCTCGGCGGCGCCCTGCTCGTTGTCGACCAACACCGTGTCGACGGCCACCCCCGGCAGCTCCCGGTCGATCACCACCACGGAGGTGTTCGCCGCGATCAACCGCCGCACCCCCTCGGGGTCACCGGACGGTGACATGATCACGCCGGCCATCTGCTCGGCCAGCGCCACCGACACGTAGTCAGCCTCCTTCTCGGGGTCCTCGTCGCTGTTGCACAGCACCACCGAGTACGCGCTGGACCGCGCCACATCCTCCACGCCGCGCACCAGCGAGGTGAAGAACGGGTTCCCCACATCGGAGATGATCGCCGCCCACAGGCTGGTGCGGCTGCGTCGCAGGTTGCGAGCCAGCGCGTTGGGGCGGTACCCGAGATCGGTCACCGCGACTCTCACCCGCTCCGCGAGATGAGGGTCCACAGACGCGTGTCCGTTGAGCACCCGCGACACGGTGGCCGCCGAGACCTCGGCGCGTTGTGCCACGTCGTAGATGGTCGCCATGCTGGACGTTCCTTCGCTCGACGGTCAGCTGCGGACTCTCGTCCATCGTGTCAGACCGCCCGCCGTGTCACGGCACGCTGACGTGCTCACGCTTCGCGACCACGCCACTGCCAGCGGCAACACACCGGGTTAGCTCACAGCGACGATCTACCAGTGGGCCGCCACAACGACCGGGGCATGTGGCAAGATTCCTGACAATACGCCGCTCCCGCAAACTTGAGTCCCGACGATTACGTGGCAGGCTATCCCGGGTGAACGCACTGGCAGCCGATGACTCGGGCGGTCTGACCGAGGCCTTCGTCAGTGCCATCACAGAGCCCGAGAGAGCACTCGCTGAGCTGACTCTGCCACTCGACAACGACACGCTGCGTGAGCTGGTAGAGGACCCCACTCCGCTGGAGTTGATTCAGGAAGGCTTGACCCGCAAGCTGGGCGCCTCCCTCACCGACGCCTCCCGAACCAGGTTGTACGGGCTGCGGGCGGTCACGTCGCGGCTGCTGGGCCGGCTCAAGGAAGCCCTCGACGACGCGGAGAGATCGCTCGTCCACGCCAAGGCCACTGGTTCGGCGCGCAAGGTGGCTGTGGCGCAGACCCGGCTGGCGCGGGTGCTGCAGTGGCGCGGTGACCATCTGGTCGCCGACGAGCTCTACCAACGCGCGCTCGACGCGTCGGTGCCAGATCGACTCCGGGCGGCGATTCACCATCACGCCGGCGCCAGCTGTCTTGACCAGGGCCGTTTCCTGGAAGCGATCAACCACTTCGAGAAGGCGCTGGCGCTGCGTCCCGACGAGGACGCCGAGCAGTTGGCTGTGACCGATCGCGCCTTCAACGCGATCAGCCGCCGAGCTGAAGAATCCGGTTTCGGGCCGTTCTCACGTACCCGGGCTGAGATCTTGCAGGAGCCGGCGCCACCTCGGTTGCGGTTCCACAAGGTGCTTCGGCGGTACGGGTTCACCGACCCCTCAGGCACGGTGGCGATCCCTCCCACGTACCAGAAGGCCTATCCGTTCTCCGACGGGCTTGCCTGGGTGCAACCGGAGGATTCCAGCATGTGGTCGTCCATCGACATCACAGGTCGGCCGGTGATCTCAGCGACGGACTACCAGGGAGTGTCGCCGTACAGCGAAGGCTTGTCCTGGGTGATGACCGACCCCGTGGTGGGCTGGTTCGCGATCGACGCCGGCGGGATGGTGGTCGTCTCACCCGCCGGCTACACCGACGTCCGGCCGTTCCAGGCGGGGATGGCCGCGGTGCAGCGCTCCGGCCGCTGGGGCGCCGTCGACCGGGACGGCCGGGAGCTGATCAGCATGGAGTACGACGGTTTTCGCACCGCCCGTTCCGACGCCGTCTACCAGGCCGGGTTCACCTCTGAAGGACTCGCCGTGGTGAAGCTCGAAGACCGCATGGGTGTGATCAACCACAACGGGGAAGTGATGGTGCCGATCAAGTACGGGCAGGTCGAGATCCATCCGCTGGCGTACCTGGTGAAGCCCCCGTACGCGGAACAGGACTACACCAACCCGTTCCGCACCTCGGTCGACTTGGCGGACGGTTGGGGCGCCCTGGACCGCAGCGGGAAGCCGATCGTCGAGACCATCCACATGAACCGGGCCGAGGTGCTGGAAGAGCTCGAGAAAATGCTGCGCGACGCCCGCCCGATCCTGTGACTTGACCGGCCGACCACCAGCCGCCGAGCACTGCGACGGCGGGGCCTCTAGGGTCGGGCAGATGGAATTCCGTCGTCTGGGCCGCTCCGGCCTCAATGTCAGTGAAATCTCGTACGGTAACTGGATCACACACGGGTCCCAGGTCGCCGAAGATGTCGCGATCGAATGCGTGCGCGCGGCGCGGGACGCGGGGATCACCACGTTCGACACCGCCGACGTGTACGCCGCCGGCAAAGCCGAGTCGGTGCTCGGCAAGGCGCTGGCGGGTGAGCGCCGCGAAGACGTGGAGATCTTCACCAAGGTGTACTTCCCGATGGGCGAGGGTCCCAATGACAAAGGTTTGTCACGCAAACACATCATGGAGTCGATCGACGCGTCGCTGAGCCGCCTCGGCACCGACTACGTCGACCTGTACCAGGCCCACCGGCACGACAACTCCGTTCCGCTGGAAGAGACCATGCTGGCGTTCGCGGACGTGGTGCGCCAGGGCAAGGCGCTCTACATCGGAGTCTCGGAGTGGCGCGCCGAGCAGCTGCGCGCCGCGGCGTCGCTGGCCGCCGAGCTGAAGGTCCCGTTGATCTCCAACCAACCTCAGTACTCGATGCTCTGGCGGGTGATCGAAACCGAGGTGGCGCCCACCAGCGAAGAGCTCGGGATCAGCCAGATCGTGTGGTCTCCGATCGCGCAAGGCGTGTTGACCGGCAAGTACCAGCCGGGTCAGCCGCCACCCGAGGCGTCCCGCGCCACCGACCCCAGCGGGGGCCAGTTCATGCAAAAGCTGCTCGCGGACAAGGTGCTGACCAGAGTGGCTGAGCTGAAGCCGATCGCTGAGGCGGCCGGGCTCTCCATGTCGCAACTGGCCATCGCCTGGGTGCTGCAGAACCAGAACGTGGCCAGCGCGATCATCGGCGCCAGCCGACCGGAGCAGGTGGCCGAGAACGTCAAGGCCGCTGGTGTGCGGCTCGAGCCAGCGACCCTGAAGGCGATCGACGACGTGCTGGACCCGGTCATCCAACGCTCCCCCGACCTCACCGCAAGCCC
>JBOGDL010000395.1:0-6987 GCA_050701815.1 Micromonosporaceae bacterium
GCATCCGCGTCAGCACCGCGCTCAGATGGGCCGAACACACCGCCCCCGACTGGGCCGCCTACATCGATGCACGCACCCACACCAAATGCGAATAGCGCACGGTTCGAATAACACTCACCGCCGGTCTGCGCAACCGATCAGTCGAGCTTGGACGGGCGGCCGCCCGTGCGCCCCCATCACAGCGACAGCCGAAGCCGTCATCCATATCGAACAGGAGTCTCCGTCAGCAAAGGAGAGCGCAGCATGGCCGATCAGCCCTTGATGTCGACGTTCCACGGATACCCGATGGTGGCCGCCGCACCGGTCCTGGATCCCGTTGACCTGAGCCCGACCAGCCGGGCCTGGGCTGTGGTGTGCGAACGCGCTGAGCCGGATCAGCGCGGCAGGTACGTGACCTGGCTGGTCTGTCCCCACCAGGAGCATGCGATGCCCCTGCACTACGTGTGCGACACAGGCACGTGGGACCTGACCCTGCCTGATGCGCTCGCCGACATGGCGCGGCGCGCCAACATCCCCGCCCCTTCACAGGCAGGGGCAAGCGGCGAACACCACAACTAAGACGCGATTCCGTTCAGCCGCCTTGGCAGGCACGCCGTGCACCGGCAAGCGTCAGCTGAGGCAGCAGGCACTCGCGCCCGAGCCTCCTGCGGAGCGCAGCGGCGCCGAATCCGCTCCGCGTCGTCGCAGGGCCTCTACAGGGGAGCGCCCGACTCCTGCGAGCGCCCGTCCCAGGCACGCCCACACCTTCCGAACACCGCTTTGGAGGAGCTCACATGGCACCCGAAAAAGGCATCCCCACCATCGATGAGGTCCGGCGGCTACCCGCGACCGTCGACGTCGTCACCGCCGGCAAGGCACTCGGGCTCGGCCGATCCCGGGCATACGACCTGGCCAGGAAAGGCGAGTTCCCCTGCCGGGTGCTGACCATCGGCCACACCTACCGGGTCCTCACCGCCGAGCTGCTACGGCTGCTCGGCCTCGCCCAGCCCGACACGTCACCGGCCTGACCCACCGCCGACCAGCGACCCACCCGGCAAGCCGTTCCGGCCCACCCACACCAGAGAACCAACTCTCTCGCCAAGGAGGCGACCGTGAAGGGCGCCATCAACCGTTACTGCTCATGCCGTGACCCCAACACCGGCAAGCAGCTCGCCGGACGCTGCCCAGAACTCCGCAGAAACGGCAAGCACGGTGAGTGGGACTACCGAGCCCGTCTGATGACCAGCACGGGCCAACGCACCTTCCGCCGACGCGGGTTCGCGACCAAGTTGGCCGCCACAGCACTGCGCCGCCAGGTACACGAACTGATCGAACTAGCCCACGGCGACGACACCGACGCCCGCCGGATCGCTGACCTGATCTTCGACAAGAGCAAGAACGGCGGCCAACTTCCCGCAACCAGCGATGTGCGCAGGCGTCTTGGCTTGGGCCGCGACTTGGGCCGCGACCTGGACCGCTCCGAGACCCTCGCTGAGTGGTTGGAACGCTGGTTCGCCCGCAAACGCGCCATCCGCGAGTCAACCGCCAGAGGCTACCGCCAGCACCTCGACCAGTACCTGATCCCGCACCTCGGGCACTTTCCAGTGGACCGGCTCGCCCCCGAGCACATCACCGACCTGTTCGACCTGATCGAGGAGTGGAACACCGAGATCACCAAGGCCCGCAAGAAGAAGCGCCGTCCCATCCTCGAAGGCGACGTGCGGACCCGCGCCAGGCACGTCGGCGTCGCCTCCCAACGACGGATCTACGCCACCCTGCGCAACGCGCTCAACTCCGCGATGAAAGGCAACCGCCGCCTCATCGACTACAACCCCTGCGACGCCGTCGAAATGCCCAGCGAACACCGCGACCCTGCCCGCGTCTGGTCACCCCAGCAGGTCGCGGCCTTCCTCACGACCTCAGCTGACGATCGCCTCGCCCTGCTCTACCGCCTCGTCCTGCTCCGTGGCCTACGCCGAGGAGAGGCAGTCGGGCTGCGCTGGGAAGACATCGACCTCGACAAACGCGACATGCGCATCACGCGCCCCATCCTGCAACTCGGAGGACGGATCACCACCAGCCAACCTAAAACCCGAGCCGGGGAACGCCTCGTCAGCATCGACAAAGAATCAGCCCAGCTGCTCCGCGCCCACCGCACTGCACAGAAACGCGAACGACTCGCCTTCGGCACCGCGTATCAGGACCACGACCTCGTGTTCTGCCGCGAAGACGGCACCCCCGTGCCACCCGACAAAGTCACCCAAAGATTCAGACAACTCGCCAAGAGCGCGGGGCTGCCCGAGATCCGACTCCACGAAGGCCGCCACACCGCGGCAACCGTCGCTCTCGAAGCCGAAATCGACATCAAGATCGTCGCCGATCAGCTTGGGCACTCCACCACCAGGATCACCCACGACCTCTACACCCACGTCCGCCGATCCGTGCACGGACGGGCAGCCGAAGCCGTCGTCAAGCTACTCAACGAACACAGCAGCGCCCTCGAAAACGCAGGTTCTTGACATGGTGTGTCCACAGTGTGTCCACAACCGCCCCGAAACCGCCGCCGCAGCCACCCAACCTCAAGATCGAAAAAGCCGCAGACCCAGCGTTTCCGCAGGTCAGCGGCCATATACGGCGGAGGGTGTGGGATTCGAACCCACGATGAGTGTCACCACCCATAGCGGTTTTCAAGACCGCCGCCATCGGCCACTAGGCGAACCCTCCTGGCGTACGCGAAAAAGCCTCGATCTTGGGCTCAGTGCCCAACATCAACGGTCTCGATCGCGATGCCTATAGCCAACCCGACGAGAGCCGAGCCGACCACTGGACAAGTGTGCCAGACCACCCACACCGCCAGCACGGCACCGCAGCAGCAGGCAGCCACGGCACGGCGGGGAGGCAGCACGGCACGGCCGGAAGCAGGGGTGAGGCTCAAACAGTGGCGGCAGCTGGCTCTTGGGCCAGGCGGCCCGCTGGCCGTACGGAGCCGACCTGCTCACCACAGCCTTTGACGGGCGTGCTGGCTAGGTCGTCCAGCGAATCGGCGCCGGGGACCCGGAGGCGACGCAGCGCCGCGACCACGGTCACCGGACGGGCTCGGGCGGCGCCGTCCGCGATCTTGACGGCGACTGCCCCGCCGTCGGGTAGCCCGACCGCGGAGACCCCTTCGGCTCCGTCCTTGGCGATCACGCCGGGCAGCCGTTTCATCAGGGTGGAGTCGATCCGCTCCGGACCAGACCCGCCGACCCATTCTGGGTGGGCGCGCATCGCGTCCGCGATTCGCCGCTGCAGAGTGCCTTCAGGGGCGGCGCCGAGCTTGCCGAACGCCCGGGCCAGCCCGAGCAGCGATACCGCGTACAGGGGAGCCCCGCAACCGTCCACACCAGTGGCGGCGACGGCTTCACCGGTCAGCTCCTCGATGGCGCACTGGATCGCCTGTTGCAGCGGGTGCCCGGGGTCCCGGTACGTGTCCACCGGCCAACCGTTGATCACGCAGGTCAGCAGCATCGCGGAGTGCTTGCCGGAGCAGTTCATGTGCACCCGGGTCTTGTCGCCACCCGCCGCGAGGTGAGCGCGCAGCGCGGCTTCGCCGATGGGAAGGTCTTCGGGGCACTGGAGCTGCTCGGGGCCCAGCCCGGCCCGTTCCAGAATCCGTCGTACGCCGGCGATGTGGAAACCCTCGCCGCTGTGACTGGCGCACGCCAACGCGAGCAGCTCGTGATCGAGGTCGAGTCCGTGCCGCAACATCGCGAGCGCCTGCATCGGCTTGTTGGACGAGCGCGGGAACATCGGCTCCGAAGCTTCCCCCAGTTGCACCGCCACGTCGCCGGACGCGTCCAACGCGACCAGCGAGCCGTGATGCACCGACTCGAGGAACCCACTCCGCCACGCCTCGACGACCAGCTCATGCGCCGTCATCGCCACTCCTTCTCACTCCAGCCCCGATCCGAACTTCTGATGCCGGCCCGCACGCTCAAGCTGGACTTCTGTCGCCCAGAGGCCTGTGCGAGCCGCGCCTCGAACCCTGCCGCTGGGGCCGCCGCTGGGGCCGCCGCTGGCTGTCCTGGCGGACCGGCCGTTCGGCGGGGGCTGCGAAGCGCGGTCATTGTCGCACCCGCGGAGGGTGGCCCAGGCACGCGACGTGGCGACTCGCCGGCGCGCACTGTCCGCGCCGGTCGGGCCGCGCACGCGAGACATAGCCAGGCCGGGCACGCGAGACGTAGCGGGCCCGGCACGCGAGACGTAGCGGGCGCCGCCGAACGTCCGTACCGGGCCAGGCACACGGCGAGGCCGGCGCCCACTGTCCGGGTTCGGGCTCAGCCACACCCGCGAGGTGACTCCCCGCGGGGGGCGCTGCCCCGCTGAGCCATGACTATGGTCTGGGGGCATGTACGCCATCACGATCCCCACCGTCGGCGAACCCGACGTGCTGACCTGGGCCGAAGTCCCCGATCCCGTTCCGCAACCGGGCGAGGTGGTGATCGAGATCGCCGCGACCGCGGTCAACTTCGCCGACCTGTTGCAACGCCAAGGTGTCTACCCGTCGCCGCCGGGGGCGCCGCCGTACCCGGGTTTGGAGTGCTCGGGGCGGATCGTCGAACTCGGTCCCGACGTCTCTGGATGGCGGGTCGGCGACGAGGTGTGCGCGCTGCTCTCCGGAGGCGGGTATGCCGAGCGGGTCGCGGTTCCGGCGGGGCAGCTGCTGCCGGTCCCGGACAACGTCTCGCTGATCGATGCGGCGGGGCTTCCCGAGGTCGCCTGCACCGTGTGGTCGAACGTGTTCTCGATTGGCCAGCTGAAGGCGGGCGAAGTGCTCTTGGTGCACGGCGCCGCGAGCGGGATCGGCACCCACGCCATCCAGGTGGCGCGTGCTTTCGGGGCGACGGTGTGCGGCACCGCCAGGGCCGCCAAGCATGACGCGCTCCGGGCGCTCGGCGCCGACGTGCTGATCGACTACACCGCGGAGGATTTCGTGTCCGTGGTCAAGGAGGCGACCGACGGTCGCGGCGCCGACGTCGTGCTGGACATCATCGGCGCGGCGTACTTGGCGCGGAACATCGATGTGCTGGCGCCGAACGGCCGGATCACGATCATCGGCCTGATGGGTGGTCGCACCGCCGAGGTGAACCTCACGGCCTTGATGGGAAAGCGGGGCACGGTCTCGGGCACCACGTTGCGGTCTCGTCCCATATCGGAGAAGGCAGCCATCGTACGAGCGGTGCGGGATCACGTGTGGCCGCTGGTCGCGAAGGGCGACGTGCGCCCCGTGATCGACCGGCGGCTTCCCATCATCGAGGCGGCGGATGCGCACCGCACGGTCGCAGCGAGTGATCACATCGGGAAGGTCTTGCTCACGCTCGGCACATCTTCGTAAGCAAATCGAGGTCCACAGTGGAAACTGGTTAACACTTTTCGGGTGCGGGGTAATGAACCTGCAGAGCCCCGTCGAAAAGAGACGGGATGTTTTACAGACAGGAGGGACACGTGCGCTACGGGTCATCAACAGCAGCCGTGCTCATCATCGTCTGGGTTCTTATCGGCGTGGCCGCAGCGGGACAACGTGGCTACTTCAAAGACTCTGATGCCAACTGCGCCAGCGTGGGATCCACATTGATCACTCTGGCCTCGGGTCCGCTGAACTACACCGGTCTCAACCCCAAACTGAACTGCGAGGTGCCGCAACCCTCGAAGTGAGCGGCGCCCCTCGCCCCTGATGACCTTGGGTGGTCGGCTACCGGAGCCGGCCACCCAAGGTGTGTCCGGGCTGCCGGCTCTTCACTCGGGACCTGGTGTGAGCAGGATCTGTGGGCCGGGCCCTCGCTCGGCCAACATGTCCTTCGGGTTGTAGAGCGCGCAGGTGCTCAAGGACAGGCAACCACAGCCGATGCATGAGTCGAGGCGGTCCCGTAGCCGCTCCAGCAAGCCGATCTGCTGGTTGAGCCTTCCTCGCCAGACGCCCGAGAGGCGAGCCCAATCAGCCTTGGTCGGAGTCCGCTCCTCTGGAAGCGCGGCCAGGGCTTCGCGGATTTCTTCAAGCGACAGGCCAACCTTCTGCGCGATCCGCACAAACGACACCCGACGAATCGCGCTGCGCGGGTAGCGTCGTTGATTCCCGCTGGTACGGCTGGCACGGATCAGCCCCGTCCGCTCGTAATACCGGAGCGCTGAGGCCGCCACCCCGGTACGGGCGCCCAGCTCTCCGATCGTCACCTGGTCTGGCAGCACATCGCCCTCCCACAGACACAAACCTGGAGTCAGCTTTAAGCCTAGCTCCGGGCGCTGCCAGCCCCAGGCGAGCGCGGGTGATTCAGACCGGTGGCCGCAGCCCGATCTCATCAACTCGTTGCAGCAGGTCGGCGGGGTCGGCGTACACCCGATAGGCCCCGGCCCGCTCCAGCTCTTCCCGGCCGTAGCCTCCCGACTGCAGCCCGATCCCCAACGCGCCCGCACGCCGGGCGGCGAGCAGGTCCCAGACGCTGTCCCCCACCACCATGGCGTGCCTGGTGTCGACGTCGAGCGCTGCCGCGGCGGCGAGGAACAGGTCCGGGTCCGGTTTGGCTCGGCGCACCTGATCGCGGGTGATGATCGGCACGCCCTCCGGCACACCGAGGGCCTGCAGCGTCGGCCCGGCGGTCTGCATGGAGCCGCTGGTGGCGATCGCCCACTGGATTTGCCACTCGGTGAGCGCGTTGAGCAGTTCGATGGCGCCTGGCAGCGGCCGGATCGAGTGGCTCTGTTCGCGGTACGCCGCGGCGTGCAGATCCTGCACCTTTGCGATCTCTTCCGGGGAGAGCCGCAGCCCCATCTCCCGCTGCAACGCCGACACGAACAAGCCGCCGCTCATTCCGATCCGGCGGTGGATCCGCCATACCGACAGGTCGACCCCCATCTGAGCCAAGGCGTTACGCCAGGCGATCACATGCTGGTAGACGCTGTCGATCAAGGTGCCGTCCAGGTCGAACAGCATGGCGGGAGGCGGAGTGCCGATGAACGGACGAGAGCTGGTCA
>JBOGDL010000396.1:0-2717 GCA_050701815.1 Micromonosporaceae bacterium
CCGGCACGTCCCGGATCGGCCGCAGGTACGACTCGGCGAACAGCCTCTGAGCCTCGTCCGAGAGCACGTAGTCAAGGAACTTCTCAGCGTTCTTCTGGTGCGGCGCGTCCTTGACCAGGCTCATCACGTACGGGGCCGAGATGGTGCCCTCGCACGGCAGCACCACTTCGATCGGGGCGCCCTGCGTCTGCGCGGTCTGGTAGCCGTTGAAGTCGGCGTCGATCAGGATCGGAATCTCGCCCTGCGCCAACTGGTTGGTGGCGGTCTCGGTGGGCAGGTTCAGGTCGCCGTCGCCCTTCAGCTCGTTAGCCCAGTCCAGGCCGGGGCCCCAGTCGTCGTAGCTGCCTCCGAGCGCCAGGTTCGCCGCGGTCATCACGGACTGACCCACCGCGGCGGTTGCCGGGTCGAGGAAGCTGACTTTGCCTTCGTACGCCGGCTTGGTCAGATCTGACCAGCACTTCGGCACCGGCGCGTCCCCGATCGCCTCGGTGTTGACCAGGAACGCGATCGCGCCCTGGTGGACGGTGAACCAGCTGCCGTCGTCGGCCTTCAAGGTGTCAGGGACCTCGTCCAACTTCTTGTTCTGGTACGGGGCCACCAGCCCGGCCTCGGCGGCCTGCATCCCGAAGGTGATCCCGTAGTACGCGGTGTCGCCGGCCGGTGAGTCCTTCTCCGATTCGAGCGCGGCCATCACCTTGCCCGAGTTCTTGTCATCGCTGGGCGCCTCGATGCCGGTCTTCTTGGTGAAGGCCTTGAGCACCTCTCCCCAGTTGGCCCACTGCTCCGGGCTGTTGTACGAGATCACGATGCTCTCGTCCGAGGAGCCGATGCTGCAGGCAGCCAACGCCAGCGTCATGCTCGCGGCCACCGCGATTCCGGTGCGTCGAAATAACTTCATAACCAATCCTTCGCGGGTGCGGCTGCCGACCCCCGGTTGATGCCCGGCAGCCGACGGGTCAGTAGGCGAAAACGTCGTTCAGGATGTGGGTGGGTGTGAACACCGCGAGGCTGTCCCCGTCGTTGTTCAAAACGGACCTGGTGCCCTTGTTGTAATAGCGGGTGGCGGTGTTCGTCCCGGGCCCGGTGTAGATCCGGAGTGAGGCTCCGGGAGCGAGACTGTATCCGGTGCCCACCTTGAGGGTGTTCGCGACCGCGTCGTGGATGTAGTACTTGCTGACGCTGACGGTTGAGCCGGTCGTGTTCTTGAGCACCAGGTATTCGCCGTTTTCCGGCTGCACGTCGTCGCCCGCCGGGTTGGCTACCACGCTTGTGATCTCGACCCCGGTCGAGTCGGGGAACGGGTCCGTGCCGTCGCACACCGCGGTCAGCACGTTCGGGAAGTCGGTGATCAGCGCGTTGGCGCCCAGGTCGATGCCCAGCTGCAGCGCTTCCGGGCTGTCGAGTGTGTACAGCAGAGCTTTCAGACCGTGGCTCTTGATCCGGTCCACGTCGCCTGCTCCGAGGGTGCGGTAGTGGGTGCCGTAGTACTCCGCCCAGGTGGCGGCTTCCGCGAGCGTCGCGTCGTCGGCGGGCAGCGAGCTGACCCACACCACCGGGATGTCAGGGCGCAGCTGCTTGCCCTGTTTGAGCTCCGCCGCGTCGAAGGAGGTGAACGTGACCTTGTTCGCGTCGATCAGGGCGTCCCACCGGGAGTCAGCGCTCATCTCGGCGTGGACAGCCTCGATCAGACCGGGGTTGAGGGCCGGGTCTTTGAGTTCGAGGAACACGCCGACGCTGTTCGGCGTGGCGTAATCGAGCACTTCCGCCAGGGTCGGAATCTTCTCGCCTGCGAACCGGCCCTCAAACCATTTGCCGGCGTCGAGCTGCCGCAACTCGCTCAGCGTGAAGGTGTTGATCGGATCGGTCTCCCGCCCGGGGAAGACAGCTTCCACATTGGTGGTGCGAACCAGGTTCGTGTCGTGCATCAGGACGACCTTGCCGTCCTTGGACAGCTGGACGTCGACCTCGAAGACATCTCCACCGTTGCTGTCCGCCAGCGCCATGGCGGCGCGGGTGTTCTCTGGCGCCAGCCCGCCGGCGCCACGGTGGGCGACGTGCTCCAGCTCCCCACAGCTGCCCGCCTGATAGATGGGGGCGGCGGGCGGGGTTGCGAGGACCGGTCCGGCGGCTACGACAGTGATTCCGCCCGCTGCCATTGCCGCAATCGCGACAAGGCGCGTGAGTCCACGTCGCCAAGACATAGCTTCCACCTCTTTGTGTCAGGGGCCGCTGATGGCGAATGAGGGGCGTGACGCCCGGCGGCGGCGCGACCTGCGTGCCGGCGACCCGCGAGAGCCGTCGGAGCTGGGCGGCAGTTGGTGACTGCGCGACGTGCCGGTCCGGAACGTTCGGAGCAGGGACGGTGTGGAGGTGCGGGAGGGGGGATAACGGGATCAACGGTGCGGCCAAGCGCGACTGTAGACTAAATCGAATTAAACGTGAAGGCCGTACGATCATCTATCGCCAGCAGCGCCCGATGCGCGGCGCCGCGGCGCAGCGATGCTGAGGCGGTCGCGCGGCCCCGCAGTTGCGCGCGTAGCCGAGGGACACACATGACGAGGATCCGGCCCGGCGGACGCCCCAGCATCAGCGATGTCGCGCGCGCCGCGGGCGTCTCCCCCACCTTGGTCAGCTTCGCGCTGAACGACCGAGCCGGCGTGGCCCCGCACACCAAGGCGCGCATCCTCTCGATCGCAGCGGAGCTCGGCTACCGCGCC
>JBOGDL010000397.1:0-6222 GCA_050701815.1 Micromonosporaceae bacterium
GACCTGGTCGACGCCGCGTTCGCGGCGCTGCTCACCGAGCTGCGCTCCGGGGACGGGCCTGACCTTGCCTTCCGGACGGCTCTGCACTCCGCTGTGCGGCGCGCGGCCGAACAAGACGCCGGCCCACCGCGACCCGTGGCAGAACCCGACGCCGGTCAGTCGCCCGGGAAGCAGGACGGGGTCGCAACCGGAGCCGACCTGACCCCGGAGCCGGCTGACGCAGCGAACGCGCTCAATCCGGAAGCGTCTCGCGTGTTGGCGGCGTTCCACTCGCTTCCGGAGCGTTGGCAGCTCCTCGTCTGGCACGCCAAGGTCGAGGGCGACACCGCACCGCAGATCGCGCGGCATGTCGGCCTCACGACGAACGCGGTGGAGGCGCTGACGCATCGTGCGGTGGAACGAGTCCACCACGAGTATCTCCACGCTCACCTGGCTGACGCGCCACCTGCGGACGACTGCGCCGACATCGCGCCGTTGCTGGTGGACGACGTGCGGGACGACCTCTCAGGACGTGACGAGAGCGTGGTCGCCCACCTGGACGGCTGCTCAGGATGCACCGAGTTGCGGGCCGCGTTGGCCGATCTCGAAACCAGACTCCCGGAGTTGCTGGCTGCCGCCGTGTTGGGCGCCACCTGGGCCGCGTACCTGAGGATCTCAGCGCCTGCGGACTCCAGGCGGGGCGTGCTGGCCCTGGTCGCCGGCTGGGTGGGCGCCGCGACCGGCCAGCTTCGCGCTTTCGGCGGGCACAGCGACGCCGCATCCCCCGCAGGAACCGCTGGGACGCTCACCAGCACCAGCACTCGGAACAAGATCATCGCGGCCAGCGCAGCCGCAGTGCTGGCAGCCGGCGTGGTGCTGGCTTTCTCGATGTCTGATGACCCCGCGAACTCGCCGCCGCCGGCGGCCAGCGGCAAGCAACCTGGTGACGGGCCAGGCGACACCGCGCCACCCGCCCCGCCCACGGCGAGCCCCGACCAGCCCGACGAGTCGGACGGGGCCGGCCAGCCAAAGCAGCCCGGGAAGTCTGAGGCCGCGCCTCGCGAGCCCACGGACAAGCCACCCGCGCCGGAGGACCCGGGTCACGGCGAACCCCCTGGCCAGACCCCGCCTGGTCCGCCTTCGAACCCTGGCGACCCGGCCCCGGAACCGCCCATTTCTCTCACGTACGAGGATGGAACCCTCACTCTCAGGGCGGGCGACACCGCAACCGTCTCGATCACAGTGAGAACCCAGCCGGCACGCGCTTCGCTGCTGGCTGCCCCGCAAGGGGTGATACGTGAGCTGCGGCACGGGCAGGCCCTGACCCTTGAGCTGAACCTGCCGCGCGGGATCCGGCTCGCTGACAAGTACGCCGGCGACGGCTGGTGGTGCTCACAACGCGGACACGGCGCCCAATGCGAGCACTCCACAATGCAGTTGGGCGAGACCGCCACCGCGGACCTGGTGCTGCGCGCACATCCGAAGCTGACCGGCGACCGGGAGATCACCACCGTCGCGCGCCAGGACGGGCTCAGCGCGGCGGACACGCTCAAGGTGCAGATCGAAGCCCAGGACAAAAGCTCCCGGAACCGACACGACAAGGCCGGTCCGCGCGACTTCGACTACGACGGGCGAGGGCCTTCAGACCACTGGCGCCGCCACGGTTGACGGCCGGCGGCGCCGGCAGACGTTGTGAACCCGCCTCCCAGGTACGCTCGACCGGGTGTCCAGCCCGCGAATCTCTGACCGTCCAGCCACCGAGATCAGCGCATCCGACCCCAGCGTCACCGGAGTGCGCGCCCTGATCCATCGCCTGACGATGCGGGTGTCCGCGTTGCTGCACGAGGTGGCTCGTTTCGGGGTCGTCGGCGGGGTGGCTTTCATTGTCGACACCACGATCTTCAATGTGTGCCTGCTCGGCATCGGGTTAGGCCCATTGACGTCGAAGACCATCTCGGTCGCTTTCGGCGCCACGGTGGCGTTCGCGGGGAACCGGTTCTGGACCTGGCGGCACCGTAAGGCGTCCGGGTTGGCGCGGGAGTACTTCCTGTACTTCATCTTCAACGCGGTCGGGCTGTTGATCAGCATCCTGTGCCTCGGATTCAGCCACTACATCCTCGGCAACGCGTGGGGCTGGTTCCAGTCCCCGCTCGCGGACAACCTCTCAGCGAACGGTGTCGGGTTGGTGCTCGGCACGTTGTTCCGCTTCTACTCGTACCGGCGCTGGGTCTTCCTGCCTCCGGAGGCGCCGCCGGTTGACCCGCACACCGGGCTGCCGGAGGCCCCCGACGGCAAGCAGACGCCTGAGCCGGTCTGGTACTACGACGAGCTCACCCCGGGCAGGCGCTTCGACTTGGGCGCCGTCGTGGTCGACGAGGAGGAGATGCTGGCGTACGCGAGGCGCTGGGACCCGCAGTGGTACCACGTCGACCCCGAACGGGCGGACGCCAGCGAATACGGCGGTCTGATCGCCAGCGGCTGGTTCACGGCGAGCATTTTCATGCGGGCGTACACGGATCATGTGCTCACTCATGCCGCGGCCTTCGCCTCACCCGGAGTCGAGGAGATGCGGTGGACCGCGCCAGTGCGCGCCGGGGACACCCTGACCGGGGTGCTCGAAGTGGTGGACCGCAAGCCGTCGCAGGCCCGCCCCGGCCTGGGCACGGTCACCTTGGCTGGGTCCCTGATCCGGCTGGACGATGACGGGCTGCCGGAGCAGGAGGTGCTGCGGCTGCGGTTCCGGGGCTGGTTCGGGATCCGACCGACTGTCGAGGACGCCCCAGCCCCCGCCGCAGAGCGGCGAACCCATGACCGTTCCGGCGCGAGTTGATCTTCGGGCCATCGCCGCTGGGCGCCGTCGGCCGCCAGGGGCTAAGGTCGCGGCCCACAACCGAGCCAGAACCGGTCAGCGCACGTGGACGACGTCCCCGGCGGCCACAGTGACGCGGCTGCCGTCCGCCCGCGACACCACCAGCCGCCCCTCGGCGTCGATGTCGACCCCCGTACCGGCGATCTCGGCGCTTCCGGGTGTGATCACCCGGACCTCACGCCCCACCGTGTCGCAGAGCGCGGTGTAGTCAGCGCGCAGGTCACTGCGTTCCGGGTCGCCCTCGGCGGCACGCCAATCGGCGTACCTGGCCGCGAACTCACGTAACAACGCTTTCAGCAGCGGCTCCCGATCCACGCTCGCCGAGCCCGCCAGCGCCAGCGATGTGGCCTCGGTGTGCGGCAGCTCGTCGGCTCGGGTGGAGACGTTGAGCCCGATTCCGATCACGATCGCCGGGCCGTTCGCTCGAGCCACCCCGGTCCCGTTAGCCACACCGGGCACGGCTTCGGCGAGGATCCCGGCGCACTTGCGGCCGTCGACGAGCAGGTCGTTGGGCCACTTCAGGGTCGCGTCCAGCTTCCCCATCCGGCGCGCCACGTCCGCCAACGCCACCCCGGCCAGCAACGGAAGCCACCCGTGCTGGCTCGCTGGCGCCGCTGGCCAGCCGCGTTCTGGAGCCGGCTCCGAGGGCCGCAGCAACACGCTGAACGTGAGCCCCGCCTGCGGGGGCGACACCCATTGCCGGTCCAGCCGGCCCCGCCCCGATGTCTGCTCCTCAGCCACCAGCACGGCCCCCTCCGGGGCGCCGTCCGCTGCGGCTCGCGCCAGGTCCGCATTGGTGGACGCCGCGCGCCGCACCACGCTGAGCTGACGCCACACGGCGCCGGGACGCAGCAACGCGCGGCGCAGGGCCGTCTGGTTCAGCGGCGGCCGGGACAGATCCGTGTACGCGGACATCTCCGCAGCGTATGCCGCCTCAGATCGGGACACCCGATCGCACCCTGCGTGGTCGATAAGGTGCTCCAGGGGCATAGGCAGCGAGGGAGCCTCCCTGAGGTCTCCACACGTCCAAAGGCGAGTCGCAAGGGTTGGACGAGGACGCGAGTTGAGTCGGGAACACACCTGCCAACACATAGAAAAAGGGGCCCAAATAGGCCCCATTTTCATGCTCACCTACCGTGGCAGGTCGAACTCGCCGTTCTTCACACCATCGAGGAACGCAGCCCATTCAGCCGGGGTGAACGGAACCGTCCCACCGTCGCGGTTGTTGCTATTGCGCACGTCGATGCGGTCGGCACCTAGCCGCACCTCAACGCACGATCCGTTGCCAGCGCTGTAGCTGCTGATCTTCCACTCGGGGCGCTCTGTCATGGCCCCTCCTTCAGGTCTGAGAGCGCTTGCCTAATGACGCCAATCGAGGTGCGCACATCCAGTGCGCATGCTCGCACATGGTCAAATGCAACCTTACAGTCGCGCGCGGCGTTGCCCGCAGGGTAGACATCGCCGGCCATGGTCTCTAGATAAATAAGATCCTCGTCGGGCGGGGGGAAACGCAGCACAGTCAGCGAGCCAAGCACGCCTGGGTGGACCCCCGCCGCAAGTGGGACAACTTGAATCGTGATCTGTGGCTGCTCGGATATCTCCAGCAGCCGGCTTAGCTGCTCCCGCATCACCTCGTCCGACCCCACGGACAGTCTCAGGGACAGTTCGCTCATCACCATCCACAGCCGAGGGCGGGCTTTCTCGACGTGAGCCTGTCGTGCGATTCGGACCTCCACCCGCCGCTCGACATCGTCCGGGGTTGCTTCGCGGGCGGTGCGCCTGATCACGCCGCGGGCGTAGTCCGGCGTCTGGAGCAGGCCGTGAACCAACGCCGGCTCCCAAGTGTGGATCTCGGTTGCTTCCTGCTCAAACGCGACGTAGGACGCATACGACGGCGACAGCGACGACGCGTACTCGTCCAACCAGCCCCGATCCGACTTGGCTTGCGAGAGCCGCCAGAGTTCTTCTCGTTCGGCATCGTCAGTGACGCCGTACCCATCTAGCAACGCCCACAGTTCGCGCTTCCGAATACCGCGCTCGCCGCGTTCAAGGCTGGAAATCGCGCGCTGGTCCCTGTCGATCAGCTCTGCTGCCTCGGTCTGGTTCAGCTTCGCCGCCTGTCGGAGTTTGCGCATTTCCGTCAGGAACCGTCGCCGCTCTGCCCCTTCGACCCTGACGCGTTTCATGTCGGGAGTGTACTGGAAGGTTGCCTACCTCCAATGCATATGCAATTCTGTTACCCACATCTCCTAAGCCCTCGTTACGTCGCAGACAAAGATCCGGGGTTGCGGGCTGGGGAAGGAGTTAGGGCCGGGACCGGTAGCTGCACAACACCTCTTTCACGAGGGGTTCGCTGATGAGGCACATGGCTACCGGTCCCCTCTGTGGAGGGGCGATGAGGAAGAACCGGTACGACCCTCAAACCATGGGGCTACTGCTAGCGATCATGGTGCTGCTGTTCGCGATCATCACGTTGCTTTGCTGGATGGTGACCCTCGCATGAGACACACACGTGACGGGCTGCCGCTCCGCAAGCCCCACCCACACCCGGCCGCTCAAACTGTGGTCGCTAGTGACGATATTGACGCCGCCGAGGCGGCCTACGACGCGCACGTGCCGACCCTCACCCAGCTCCGGCAGTGCATCGCTCCAGGTTGCGGGCCGTGGCCATGCCAGCCGTACCGGGACGCTGAGCTGGTGCTGCGGGCAGCCGGACGGCTACCGGTCACGTGGGCGCCGGCGTCAGCCCCTCGCCACAGCGCATGACCACCAAGGACACCCTCACATGACAACCAACGCAGCGATCGTGCTGTACACGATCGTCGGATTCGCTGCTGGCTATTGGTACCGGGCAGCGCTCAATGCCTGGAACGACTACCGGGTCACCAAAGCAAGACTGCCCGCCCTGCTGGCCGCGGCGTGGAAACTCACCCGCACCGCAGCCCTCGTCTGCTTGCTCGGCGCTGTGTGTTTCAGCGTCGGCATGTACATATCCACCCCTTGATCAGGAAGGAACCCCGTTGTCTCACCTAGCCCATGTCGGTGACTGTCTCACCCAACTAGACGCCTGCCTAGCTGCGGCGAATTCAAGCGGCGACGCAGCGCTGACCGCTGCCCGATCAGCCCACGACGCAGCGCAGCAAGCCGGGTCAGCATTCCTCATCGACAAAGCCGAGACGCTTGTCCTCAGCATCCAGGCTGTGCAAGAACACGGGACGCAAGCGATGGCGGCAATGAGTGAAGCACGGCACGCGCTACGCGAAGCAGTGAGCGCATAGCCACCACAGACTCCGATCCCCCCGATGTCGCCGATTCGCTTTGAAACACGACGGCTAGGTGGAGTGGATTGCCGGCAACCCGGCCCGGTGATCGGG
>JBOGDL010000398.1:0-11522 GCA_050701815.1 Micromonosporaceae bacterium
CGCGGTACGCGGGTGCACCGCTTTGTCCGTGAAGGTCTGCGCCTTGCCGTCGATCACCAGCACCTGCCGCCCGCCCACGGCGGTGGTCAGCTCGCTGCCGTCCGAGGTGCGCGGCCGGTAGCTGATCTGCACCGGGTCACCCGGCTCCAGGGCCGCGAGCGCGTCGGCGCCCTGCTCACGTCCCACCAGGATGGTGGCTGCTGGATCGATCGGCCCCTCGCTGGGCTCCGACCGCACGTCGGTGACGGCGCCGTCGACGATCACGGCCTCGGCCACCCGGTCAGCGTCACGCACCGCCCTGCCCCGGGTGTGGCTACCCCAGAGCTTGGTGTACGCGCCGATCCCGTCCACCGGCAGCGCGGAGCTGTTGAGCCGATCCAGAGCGCGAACCCCGGATGGCAGCTCCACGGAGCCCTCGAAGTCCAGCTGCAGGATCCGGCCGGCGCCGGCGGCGTCGATGCCGACCACGGTCTTGTTGGGGCCGGAGGGCGATTTCACCAGCTCACCGTCGTTCATCGCGGGACCCAGCGGCGCGTTGGAGTTGTCGATGTCGAAATAGTCCCCGTTGACCGCGGCCACCGCCCGCTGCCGATCGGCTTGGGTGCTGATCGGCTCCGCTTTCGCGACCTCGCCGGGATCGAGGTAGTCGACCGTCACGTCGCTGTCGAGGTCTGTGGTGAGCGCGTCGCCACGTACCCATCCGTGGGGTGAGAGCTCTTCGAAGGACGTGAGGGTCACGCCCGGCGCGACCGGCCTGCTGCGCCGATCCGTCTCGATGGGGTCGGCATCGCCTGGCTGCAGGTTGCCGGGAAGCGGTACGCCTGAGGCGGCCGCTGCCGGGGGCGGCGCCGCTTCCGCGGGACCTGCCGTGAGCGCGGCAGATCCCGCAGTTGCGGGTGCGGCGGGACATAACGTCAAGGCGAGCCCCAGCGCGGCGACTGACGGCAAGCCGAGGCGGCGGGCAACGTGGGTGCGGCGGGTCCGGGGCTTCACGACCAGCAGTCAACCGGAAGTCGGCCATTAGTTTCAAGAGTCTGGATAGTGAACGCAAGAAAACTTCGGTCGACCGGCAGCGGTACAGGTCCCGCCCGGCCCCGGTCACCACACGGGGCCAAACCGGCGCCCGGGCGCCGGATGCCGCTGGGGCAGTGCCCCGCCTGCGAACAGCAACCGGCCCCGCAGCCGTTCAACTGCGGGGCCGGTGGCGCGGCAAACGGCTACTCGCCGGGGGTGGTTTTCGCGATCTGCATCAGGAACTCGATGTTGGTCTTGTTCTGCTTCAGCCGGTCAATCAGCAGATCCAGGGCCTGCTGCGGCTCCAGCGCCGACAGCACCCGACGCAGCTTGTGCACGATCACCAGCTCCTCGGAGGAGAGCAGGATCTCCTCCTTACGGGTGCTGGACGCGTTCACATCCACGGCCGGGAACTGCCGCCGGTCGGCGATCTTGCGGTCCAGCTTCAGCTCGGCGTTGCCGGTCGCCTTGAACTCCTCGAAGATCACCGTGTCCATGGTCGAGCCGGTCTCCACCAGCGCGGTGCCGATGATGGTCAGTGACCCACCGTTCTCGACGTTGCGCGCCGCGCCGAGGAACCGCTTCGGCGGGTACAGCGCGGTGGAGTCGATGCCACCGGACATGATCCGGCCGCTGGCCGGCGCCGCCAGGTTGTACGAGCGCCCCATCCGGGTGATCGAATCCAGCAGCACCACCACGTCGTGTCCCATTTCGACCAGACGCTTCGCGCGCTCGATCGCCAGCTCCGCCAGCATGGTGTGATCCGACGGCGGACGGTCGAACGTGGCCGCCACGACCTCGCCCTTCACCGACCGCTGCATGTCGGTGACCTCTTCGGGGCGCTCGTCCACCAGCACCACCATCAGGTGGCACTCGGGGTTGTTGGTGGTGATGCCGTTGGCGATGGCCTGCAGCACCGTGGTCTTGCCGGCCTTCGGCGGCGAGACGATCAGCGCCCGCTGCCCCTTGCCGATCGGCGTGATCAGGTCTATCACGCGAGTGGTGAGCTCCTGCGGGTCAGTCTCCAGCCGGAGCCGCTCCTGCGGGTACAGCGGGGTCAACTTGTAGAACTCCGGACGCCGCCGCGCCTCCTCCGGCTCCATCCCGTTGATCGTGTCCAGCCGCACCAGCGGGTTGTACTTGTCCCGGCGGCTCTCGCCTTCCTTGGCCTGCCGCACCGCGCCCGTGATCGCGTCGCCCCGGCGCAGCGCGTTCTTGCGGATCTGGCTCATCGAGACGTACACGTCGTTGGGTCCGGCGAGGTAGCCAGAGGTGCGGACGAACGCGTAGTTGTCCAGCACGTCCAGGATGCCTGCCACCGGGATGAGCACGTCGTCCTCAGCGACCATCGGCTCGGGCTCGGCGCCGCGCTCCCCGCGCTTGCGGCGGTCACGGTAGCGACCGCGCCGGCGGCGTCCGCCGCCGTCATCGTCGTCGCCGCGGCTGTCTCCGCCGCGGTCCCGGCCCTCACCGCGATCCCGGTTCTCGCCACGATCCCGGCCCTCACCGCGATCCCGGTTCTCACCGCGATCCCGGTTCTCACCGCGATCCCGGTTCTCACCGCGATCCCGGTTCTCACCGCGATCCCGGTTCTCGCCACGCTGGCCGCGTTGTCCACGCTGGCCTCGGCCCTGCCCTTGGTCGCGCCCAGCCCGCTCGTCGCCGTCGGGCTTGGCCTCACCCTCGTCGTCGGCGGCACGTGCCCGGTTACGGCCACGGCGTTCGGACTTGGGTTGCGCCTCATTCGAGTCCGCAGCGGGCTCCTCGGCATGCTCCGCCGAAGCGCTGCCACGCGACTCGTCAGCGCGCTCAGCCTGGGAACGCTCGTTCGCAGAGCTGGCAGCCTGCGCGGACGCTTCCGGCGCGCCAGCCTCGGCGCGCGGGCCGCTCGCCTCAGCCGCCGCAGTGCTTGTGAGCTGCGCGGTGCTTGTGGGCTGCGCGGCGTTCGCGGCGGCGGCCGTCGGCTCAGCCTGACCGCCACTGGCTTCTGCCGAACCGCGTTCAGACTCCGCAGGCGGGCCAGCTGGCCGAGTCGCCCGGCGAGGAGCCGCCTGTCCCGTCGCCTCAGCCGAGGCACCTGAAGGCAGGTCCGCTGCGGCGCTCTGCGCCGCGTTATTCGAGGGTTGACTGTCTGTCACGTCACGTTCTGCCACGTCCGTACCCTTCTGAGGGCGGGCAACATGTCCAACCTGGCCCGATTCGGCGGCGCCGGACTGCTTCACTTGGATCGCCGCGATCAGCTCGCCCTTACGCATCCGCCCGATACCAGAGATACCAAGCGAACTGGCGAGGCCCTGCAACTCGGGCATCAGCATCGCCTGCAGCCCCGAGCCAGAGCGCCGACGCCGAGGGGTTGCCCCGTCAGCTGCCGTGGTGGAACCGGCGGCGTCAGCGGCGTCCGACGTCAGGTCGGTGGTGTCGCTCAATGGATTCCTTTCCTTGATGAAGACCGGGCAACCGCCGGTCATGGGCGGCGGCCGGCCCGCGAGTGCGCCCGCAAGCCTTTACGGGACTTGGAGGAGCCAGGCGACGGATATCTGAAGAGACACATCCGGCGTCTACGAGCGATCTTTTGGGGGTACCGTGCAAGTGCCGTGAAGGCAAGGAAGCCACAGATGAAATGGGCTCAGCCCGTCGAGATCGCGCGCACTAGGCGGCTGCTCTGCCTGGAAGCCTAGCCAACGGCGCCTACCGCCAGCAACAGGAGTCCCCCGACGGCGTGTCCACGGCTTGTATGCACCGCTCTTCCGGTTACCGCCGAGCTGGGGCGTTTCCGCAGGTAACACCCGGAATCAGGGCGGCGGCGCGGATAGAAACCCCGGGCCGTGGAGGGCCCTCGCCTACCGGGTTGAACCCCGGGCGATCACCCAGCGGACGCGCCCTGATGCGCCACCGCGAGCGGCCGCCGCTGGAAACCACCGGACTGAAACCCAGCCAGATCCATCTCCCCCGATGCCAGCGCCAGAACGCTCGGACCCGAACCGCTGATCACCGCTGGCACCCCCGCACTGCGCAAGTGCCCGATCAGGGCGGCGGAATGCTCCATCGCGGCGGCCCGGTAACTCTGGTGCAGACGATCCTCGGTGGCGTCCATCAGCAGCCTGGGATCGCTGGTCAGCGCATGCACCAACAGCCCCGCGCGCCCGGCATTGGCGGCCGCGTCCGGATGTGGGACGTGATCCGGCAGCAGCCCCCGAGCCTGCTCGGTGAGCGCCCGGCGCTCCGGCACAAAGACCACCGGGCGCAACCGGGGGGACGGCTCGAGGCGTACCGCGTGCGCCCCGGTTTCAGACGTCCAGGCGATGGTGAAGCCGCCGTGCAGGCACGCCGCCACGTTGTCCGGGTGGCCTTCCAGCCCAGAAGCCAGCCGCAGCACCTCGACGGTGTCCAGATCCGTGTCGCCGTCGACCGTGAGGGCTCGGGCTGCGAGGATGCCTCCCACAATCGCGGCCGAGGAGGAACCCAGGCCCCTCGCGTGGGGGATCCGGTTCACGCAGCGCACCGCCAGCCCGGGCGGGGCGCCACCGAGCCTGTCGAAGGCGGCGTGCATCGCACGTACCACTAAATGATCTTGATTGAGGGGAACGTCGTCGGCGCCTTCGCCGGAAACCCTCACCGCCACCCCCGAAGGGGCGACAGCCGCTTCGATCTCATCCCACAGGCTCAGCGCCAAGCCGAATGAGTCAAACCCGGGCCCAAGATTTGCGCTGGTCGCCGGCACCCGGACCCGGACCGGACCAGAAACGTACGCAGGATCAGTCATCACCCCTCCACCTGCGATCATGACCCCGCAGGGCCGCAGCACGCAAAGCAGCTCATCCAGCGGCGGCCCGCCGGTGGGCCGACCGGCGCAGCGGCACGACGCAGCGGCTACACGGGGGACGGCGCCGACTCGCTGGACCCGACCGGCTGCCGCAGCAGCCCCCTGGTCGCCAGCCGCCAGATCACCGCGTACGTGAAGGTCACCGCCCCGCAGCCAATGATCACCAGCTGCGGACCCAACCGGTCGGTGAGCGCGCCGGCGAGCGCCTGGCTGATCGACACCGCCACCATCGCGATCATCATGTCCGCGGCGAAGATCCGACCTCGCAGCGCGTCGGGAACCACGGTCTGCAACGCGTAGTTGGACATCACCCAGTTGCCGCCGCCGGACAGGTGCGCGACCACCACCAGCGCCAACACCAGCCAGAACCAGGGGGCCACCCCGACCAGCATGTAACAGGCCCCGTAGCTGGCCATGGAGATCGCCAGACCAGGCAGCAGCCGCTGCGGCGTGGTGAGCACGCCCCGCAGCAACATCGGGCCGACCAGAGCGCCCAGGCCACGCGCCCCGTACAGCAGGCCCATCCCGGTCGCGCCCATCCCGAACACCGTCGTGGCCAGGACCGGGAATGCGGCGAGCACTCCGTTGCCGAAGCCCACCGCCGACTTCACCGTCACCAGAGCCCGCACCTGCGAGTGGGCGCCGATGTGCGACAGCGCCTCCCGTAGCGCGGGCCACGCGGGTGTCGGACGGACGCCGGTCCGTTCGGTCTGCAGCGGACGGCGCACCCGTAGCGTGATCATCGCGGCCAGCGCCAGACACCCGGCGCCGATCCCGAAGCTGAGGTACGCCCCGAGCAACCCGGCGACCAGGCCGCCCAGGGAGGCGCCCACCACCAGCATCGTGCCCCAGGCGCTGCCGGCGACGGCGTTGGCGGCAGCCAGATCCTCCGGGTCCACCATGTTCGGCAGCGCGGCCTGCGCGGCGGGCGAGTACATCGCCTTGGCCGAGGCGATCGCCACGATCCCGACCACCGCCACCCAGATCGTGGCCTGCGAGCGCACCAGCAGCAGCGACAGCGCCGCCGCCACGCTCGCCAGATTCGCGATGATCAGGATCTTACGGCGATCCAGCCGGTCGGCCAGGGTCCCCGCGTACGGCAGCAGCAACGCCACCACGCTGGTGTCCACCGAGAGCACCACGCCGCCCCAGAAGCCGCCGCCGGTGAGCCGAGTCAGCAGGGCCAGCAAGGGGATCATCACGAACCAGTCGCCCCCGAACACCACCAGCTGGGCGATGAAGAGGCGACGGAAGTCAGGATTGCGACGCAGCAGCGATAAGGACCTGCCCACGCTCGGGCAGCTTACTCGGGCCAGCCCGACGGCGGCTCGCCGTTATCAGGCGAGCTCCAGGGCGGCGGCGGCTGCGGCCGCGTCCACCGGGATCGTGGTGGGCGCCGGCGCCACCGACACCGCCCAGTCCGGGTCCTTCAGGCCGTGCCCGGTCACGGTGCACACCACCCGCTGCCCTCGCCCCACCAGACCCTGCTCGGCCGCGCGCAGCAGCCCGGCCACACTCGCGGCGCTGGCCAGCTCGACGAACACCCCTTCGGAGCGGGCCAGCAGCTTGTACGTGGCCAGGATCTCCCGGTCGGTCACCGCCATGATCACCCCGCCGGACTCGTCCCGGGCGTCGACCGCCTTGGTCCACGACGCGGGATTGCCGATCCGGATCGCGGTGGCGATCGTGGTGGGCTCCCGCACCGCCTCGCCAGCGACGATCGGGGCCGCCCCGGACGCCTGAAACCCCAGCATCCGGGGCCGTTGTGAGGCGTTGCCGGCCTGGTGCTCCTCGTTGTAGCCCTTCCAGTACGCCGTGATGTTGCCGGCGTTGCCGACCGGGATGCAGTGCGCGTCCGGCGCGTCGCCCAACTCCGCCACGATCTCGAAAGCCGCGGTCTTCTGACCCTCGATCCGGTACGGGTTGACCGAGTTGACCAGCGCCACCGGGTAGTCGATCGACAGCTTGGACGCCAGCGTCAGGCAATCGTCGAAATTCCCGTCGACCTGCAGCAGCTTGGCGCCGTGCACCAGCGCCTGAGCCAGCTTGCCCAACGCGATCTTGCCCTGTGGCACCAGCACCGCGCAGGTCAGGCCGGCGCGCACCGCGTACGCGGCGGCCGACGCCGACGTGTTGCCGGTGGACGCGCAGATCACGGCCTTCGACCCCGACTCCACCGCCTTCGAGATCGCCACTGTCATGCCGCGATCCTTGAACGAGCCGGTGGGGTTGTCGCCTTCGACCTTCAGGTACACCTCGCATCCGGTGCGGCTGGAGAGGGTCGCGGCGCGCAGCAGCGGGGTGCCGCCCTCGTGGAGCGTGATCACAGGGGTGTCCGCGGTGACCGGCAGCCGCTCCCGGAACTCCTCGATCAGACCGCGCCAGGCCATCGCCCGTCTCCCCTGCCTCGGGCGCCACCCGGCGCCGGCGGCGTGAGGCACGCCGCGATCACCATGCTCACTCGCCCTCCACCCGCATCACGCTCGCCACCTCACGCACGATGTCCAACTCCGCCAGCGCGGCGATGGTGGCGCGCAGCGCCGCGTCCGTGGCGTGGTGGGTCACGATCACCAGCAGCGCGTCGTCGTCGCGCCCCTCCTGGCGCACCGTCTGGATGCTCACGCCGTGCTCGGCGAAGACGGTCGCCACCGTGGCCAGCACCCCGGCGCGGTCTTCCACGTCCAGCGACACGTGGTACCGCGTGATCGTCTCGCCCATCGGACGCACCTGCAGGTCCGCGTACGAGGACTCGCCCGGCGCCCGGGAGCCGGTGCGCCGGTTGCGGGCCACCGCCACGATGTCGCCGAGCACCGCGCTGGCGGTCGGCGCGCCGCCGGCGCCGGCCCCGTACAGCATCAGCTCACCGGCGGCCATGCTCTCGATGAACACCGCGTTGAAGGGGCCGTTCACGCTGGCCAGGGGGTGGCTGCGGGGGATCATCGCCGGGTGCACCCGCACCGCCACGCTGCCCCGCCCGCCGCCGCTCTCGGCGGTCCCGGCGGTCCCGGCGGTCGAGGCGTCGTCGGGCAGCCGTTCCGCGACGCAGAGCATCTTGACCACACGCCCCATCTGCTGGGCGCTGGCCACGTCCGTCGCGGTGACCTCGGTGATCCCTTCCCGGTAGACGTCAGCCGCGGTCACCCGGGTGTGGAACGCCAACGACGCCAGGATCGCCGCTTTGGCCGCCGCGTCGAACCCCTCGATGTCCGCGGTCGGGTCGGGCTCGGCGTAACCGAGTTCGCCGGCTTCGTCCAGGGCCTCGACGAAGCCGGCGCCGGTCGCGTCCATCCGGGACAGGATGTAGTTGGTGGTGCCGTTGACGATCCCGGTCACCCGGCTCACCCGGTCCCCGTGCAACGACTCCCGCAGCGGACGCACCAG
Source organism: Micromonosporaceae bacterium (assembly GCA_050701815.1). GTDB lineage: Bacteria > Actinomycetota > Actinomycetes > Mycobacteriales > Micromonosporaceae > WHSM01. The sequence continues at coordinate 8,219 of JBOGDL010000398.1, forward strand.
CGGGATCGCGCCCGCGACCGCGGCCTCGTAATACAGGTCGGCGTTGCCCGCGGCCGCGGCGGCGTGCAGCGTGGCGCCGTCCTCGGCGAGCAACGCCTTGTTGGCCGTGACCACGCTCTTGCCCGAGCGCAGCGCGGTGGTCAGCCAGCTGCGGGCCGGCTCGATGCCGCCCACCACCTCCACCACCACGTCCACATCGTCGCGCTTGACCAGCCCGAGGGTGTCGGTGGTGAACAGCTCCCGCGGCACCGGCAGCGGGCCCCGATCGCGATCCGGGCGGCGCACCGCGATCCCGGCGATCTGCAACGGCGCCCCGATCCGGGCGGTGAGGTCGTCGGACTGCTCATGCAGCAGCCGCACCACCTCAGACCCCACGGTGCCGTAGCCCAGGATCGCCAACCTGATTGGCTCAGCAAGCCTCACCGCGACCTCACCCCACGTCCAATCGCAGCAGGTCGTCCTCTGTCTCCCGGCGTACGATCACGCGCGCCACACCGCCCGCGACCGCGACCACAGGCGGGCGGGGCACATGGTTGTAGTTGCTCGCCATGCTGCGGCAGTACGCCCCGGTGCCCGGCACCGCGACCAGGTCGCCGGCTGCCACATCTCCCGGCAGGAACTCGTCCTTGACCACGATGTCACCGGCCTCGCAGTGCTTGCCAACCACCCGGGACAGCATCGGCGGGGCCGATGAGGCGCGGGACGCCAACGTGGCTGAGTACGAGGCGTCGTACAGCGCGGTGCGCAGGTTGTCGCTCATCCCACCGTCGACCGAGATGTAGCGGCGGCTCGCCCCGGCGTCGAGCGCCACGTCCTTGATCGTGCCCACCTCGTACAAGGTGAAAATGCTCCGCCCCACGATCGAGCGCCCCGGCTCCAACGACAGCCGCGGAAGATCGAGGTCGAACCCGCCGCACTCGTGCTCCACGATCTTGATCAGCTGCTGCGCGATCTCAGCCGGCCGCAGCGGGTCGTCCTGCGTGGTGTACGCGATCCCGAAGCCGCCGCCCAGGTTCAGCTCCGGCAGCTGGACCCCGTGCTCGTCCCGGATCTGCGCCTGCAGCCCGAGCACCCGCCGCGCCGCCACCTCGAACGCCGAGGTGTCGAAGATCTGGGAGCCGATGTGCGAATGCAGGCCCAGCAGCTGCAGGTGCGGCGCGGCCAGCACCCGACGCACCGCCTCGGCGGCGGCCCCGCCCGGGGCCGAACCCGGCCCGTTGGCGAGCGAGAAGCCGAACTTCTGATCCTCATGCGCGGTGGCGATGTACTCGTGGGTGTGCGCCTCCACCCCCACCGTCACCCGCACCATCACCCGGGCGGGGAGGTCCAGCTCCGCTGCGATCGCCGCCAGCCGGTCGATCTCGCCGAACGAGTCCACGATGATCCGGCCCACCCCGGCGCGCAGCGCCCGTGCCAGCTCCGCGCCGGACTTGTTGTTGCCGTGAAACCCGAGCCGCTCGGGCGGGAACCCGGCGGCCAGCGCCACCGCCAGCTCACCCCCGGTGCAGACGTCGAGGCCGAGACCCTCCTCGGCCAGGATCCGGACGATCGCCTGGCACAGGAACGCCTTGCCGGCGTAGAAGATGTCGGCCGGCACCGCGCCGTCGAACGCCTGCCGCCAGGCGCGGCACCGGCCCCGAAAGTCGTCCTCGTCGAAGACGTACGCCGGGGTGCCGTACTCGGCGGCGAGAGTCCGGGCATCCACCCCGCCCACGGACAGCTGGCCGTTCTCGTGACGCTGTGCGGTCGCCGGCCACAACTCGGGCAGCAGCGCGTTGACGTCGGTTGGGGCCCGCAGCCAGGTCGGCCCGTGGTGGCCGATGTCGCCGTGCAGCGCTCCCGCTTCGTGGATCCGCACCGCGCTACATCCGCTCCGGCGCTGAGACGCCCAGCAGCCCCAGCCCGTTGACGATCACCACACGGGTGGCGTCGTTCAGCCACAACCGGGCCCGGTGCAGGTCGCCGGCCTGCTCATCGCCCCGGGGCAGCATCCGGCAACTGTCGAAGAACCGGTGGTACGTGCCCGCCAGCTCCTCCAGGTACCGGGCGACCCGGTGCGGCGCCCGCAACGCAGCCGCCGCAGCCACCACGGACGGGAACTCGGCCAGCGCCAGCAGCAGGTCGGCCTCCTTGGGGTGCTCCAGCAGCTCCGGCTTGAACTCCGCCTCGCCGCCCCGGCTCACCCCGAGGTCGGCCGCGTTGCGGGCGACCGAGGCCGTGCGGGCGGCAACGTACTGCACGTAGAACACCGGGTTCTCATTGCTGCGCCGGGTGATCAGCCCGATGTCCAAGGTCATCGGGGAATCGGTGGACGCCCGCGCCAAGGTGTAACGGGCGGCGTCCGCGCCGACCGCGTCGACCAGCTGGTCCAGCGTGATGACCTCGCCGGCCCGCTTGGAGAGCCGGACCTCGACCCCGTCCCGCTCCAGCTTGACCATCTGCCCGATCAACACCTGAATGTTGACCTCCGGGTCGTCCCCGGCGCAGGCCGCGAGCGCCTTGAGTCGGCCGACGTAACCGTGATGGTCGGCGCCGAGCATGTAGACGCACCGGTCGAAGCCGCGTTCCCGCTTGTTGATGTAGTACGCCGCGTCAGCCGCCAGGTACGTCTTCTCCCCGTTGCTCCGGATCAGCACCCGGTCCTTGTCGTCCCCGAAGTCGGTGGTGCGCAGCCATACCGCGCCCTCCGTCTCGAAGACCCGCCCCTGCTTGCGCAGCTCGTCCAGAGCGTGCTCCACGGCGCCGCTGTCGTGCAGCGTGCGCTCGGAGAACCAGATGTCGAACTCCACCCCGAACCGGCGCAGGCTGGCCTGAATCTCAGCGAGCATGAGTTGATAGCCGCGCTCCAGGAAGACCCCGACCGCTTCCTCACGCGGAAGCTCCTTCACTCCCGGGACGGCATCGATGATCTGCTGCGCGATCTCGCCGATGTACTCGCCCGCGTACCCGTTGTCGGGGACCTCGGCGCCAGCCGCCGCGGCGTGCAGCGACTCCGCGAACATCCGCATCTGAGCGCCGGCGTCGTTGATGTAGTACTCGCTCGCCACCTCGGCGCCCGCTGCTTCCAGCACCCTGTGCAGCGAGTCGCCCACCGCGGCCCACCGGGTGCCACCGAGGTGGATCGGGCCGGTGGGATTCGCGGAGACGAACTCCAAGTTGACCTTCTGGCCTTGCAGTGAGTCACCGCGTCCGTACTGGTTGCCCTGCTGGACGATCTCGCGCGCCAGCGCTCCGGCAGCGGCCGATGACACCCGTACGTTCAAGAACCCGGGCCCGGCCACCTCCACCGCGGTGATGCCGTCGG
>JBOGDL010000399.1:0-2752 GCA_050701815.1 Micromonosporaceae bacterium
AGTGGTTGACCATCGGCGCATGTGCGAGTCGGATCTTGCCGACGATCTGGGTCCACATGTGCAGCGTGTCGCGGGACGCGGTCCACTCGTCGACCCGTAACCGCGGCCAGTTCCGCGAGGACGTGGCCTCGGTCTGCGTGGCTCTGGTCATCAGGCGACCCGTACCCGGTCCCATAAAGGGCCATTCTCGTCGTCAGTTGGCGCCACACCTGTGGAAAGACGAGCAGATTCACTGAGTCGGGTTGGTCCTCGCTCAGCGGGCAGCTGGCGCCGACAAACGACGCCGGCGCTGACCAAGCAGCGGCCGAGCGCATTTCACTCGCGGCGGGTGACGCACGGGGCGGCAGGGAGGTGCGCCGTGGATGGGTGACCGACCTGCCAGGGCCGGCCAACTGTCGTTGTCAACCACGCAGCGGAGGCGAGGAACTATGTCCAACGCTGCTGAATCCGTCCCTTCCGGGTTGAGATGCCGGAAGAAGCGATCGCCGACCTCCGCAGGCGCATCGCGGCGACGCGGTGGGCCCCACGCCTGAGCGTTGTCTGAGCGCCCAGGACCGACCAGACCGGATCTCGGCGGGACAACTCACACGCAGCCAATGTAGCGAGGATGTATCTCCGGTATGCGGCGCCCTCGTAGCGTCCGTCAGCGGCGCGCTGTGCGCCTCACGTATCGAGGAGGTTCATCGTGAAGAAGGTTGTGTTTGCCGCGCTCGCCGCGGCGCTGTTGAGCGGGACCTTCATAGCCGCCTCACCAGCGCAGGCAGCGACCGCGCGCAACGGCGTATGCGAGGACGGCGAGGTCTGCCTCTACTACAACAGCAACCACGAAGGGTCGCTCGTGGACTTCAACGGGTCGATCCAGGACTACGGCACAGGCGCAGGCTGCGTCACCTTCGTCAGCAGCGGCAACGGGCAGGGCCAGTGCGTGAAGAACAACGCGGCCGCAGCGTGGAACCGCAAGTCGGTTCCAGTCACGATCTTCTACAAGAGCGACTGGTCCGGGGCCATTGACTCGTTCATCGCGGGCGCGAAGGCGAACCTCAGCGCCTCACTCAAGAACGAGAACGCCAGCCATGTCGTCGGGGAGGCGAACAACGACCGCATGGAGGTCGGGCTTTACCAGAGCACGGCAGGCCACATCAGCTCGTACTTCGACGGCTACCTGTCCACTTCGGGTCGTCACGAGGGGATCGACCTCGCGCGAGCCTCCGGAGCGGACGTGTTCGCCCTCATCGACGGAACGGTGATCTTCAAGGACGAGGGCGGTGGCGGACTGTCCACCCTCTCGATCTACAACGCCACCCTCGACAGGAGCATCATCTACCTGCACACCAACCCGCTCGACGGGCTCAGCGTCGGTGAGCACGTCAATCGGGGCCAGCGGATCGCCACCGAGGCGGCGCGGGGCGCCAGCTCCGCCCACACGCACGTCGAAATGCGAATTGGTCGCCAGGAGCGCGCCGCTGTCAGCGTCGGGGATCCCGTCCTGAGCAACCCGATCCCGACGTCGTTCTGGATGGCTCGCGGATACAACATCTGCTGCCAGTAAGCCGTCCGGCTCTTGCCCGGCCCGCACCGCCGCGTCACCGGCGCGGTGCGGGCCGAGGTGTGTGGATCGAGGGTTTGCAATCGAGCCCCGCTCGGTCGGTAGGGCGGCGAGGCTTACCCGCGCTGCGACGGCTTGACCAGGTTCAGCCAATGCGCGGCTTCGTCGGCGGGCAGCGGACCGTCCACAGTCACCGTTGGACGCATCAGGGGGTACGCGCGACCGGTGTTCCAGCTCCGTTGGTACGGCGCCGGGTCGATGACGACAACCCGCGTCCCCTCCAGTTCGGGGATGTCGGCGGGCCTGCCTTCGTTCCAGATCCATTCGCCGTAGGCGTCGACCAGGTTGAAGTTTCCTTCGATGCCGTCCGCGGGCGTCAGGTCCTCGCCATCCGAGGCCGCCGCTATCTCCGCGGGGGACGGGCGCTGTCCCGGAAGCAGCCCCTGTGACTCGTCGCCGATCAGCGCGGCCGCGAGCAGCGTGTGGAGTTGGAAGTTGTCGCCGATGCCGCTGATCGTCACCCGGAAGCCACGTCCGGTCGCCCGGTGCAGCACGACCACTGGCTCGTCATCGAGGACAGCTGCCCGAGCACGGGCGCCAGCCTGCCCAACGCCGCCTGCACCTCGTCGCGGCTTGCCTCAGGGGTGGCGTTGGCGATCCCCCGAAGCGCAGCGACGAATCGCTCGTCGTCGCGGCTTTCCACCGCGTGAAGGAGGTCGTGGACCGACTCGTCAAGGCTCTGGCTTTGATCAGACACGCCCGGGATCGTAGTCAACACGGCCCACCTGACGGCGTGGTGCGGGCCGAGGCGGCGCCGCATTGCTTTCACCCCGACTTCAGCGCCGGGGTCGCGCACACCGAGGGCGGGTTCACCACGAGCTGACCTGTTGGCGAGGATGCGGGCATGGATCTGCATCTGCATCTGGGTGAGAAGGGCGGGCTCGCCGAGCAGATCTACGCACAGCTGCACGAGCGAATCAGCACCGACGCCTTGCCCGCGGGAACGGTGCTGCCGTCCTCCCGTGAGCTCGCCGCGCGGCTGTCGGTGTCACGGGCGACGGTGGTCGCGGCGTACGAGCATCTCGCCGTGCCGGCTGCCGAGTTTGACTTCGCGCCCGGCGTCCCCGCGCGCACCCGGTTCCCGTTCGCGCGGTGGCGAGCGTTGCTCAATGATCAGTTGCGCACCCGTACCGAGGTCCACTACGC
>JBOGDL010000400.1:0-5293 GCA_050701815.1 Micromonosporaceae bacterium
GCGCTGTCATGTTGGGGTGGCTGAGGGGACTTGAACCCCCGACCTCCGGGACCACAACCCAGCGCTCTGCCAACTGAGCTACAACCACCACGTGCCGCTATGAGCGACGACCCATCATAGCCGGAACCGGGCCGGCGCCTGCCACTGGGTTTAAGCAACCTCACCAAGAAGGCACAACGGGCACAAAGTGCGGGCGCGCCCGAGTGGGATCGCCCCGAGGCAGCGGGTCAGCCGCCGGGGCGCCGGGTGGGCGGTTGGGCACCGCACCACATCCGGGAACATTCCCAGACCTGGCACGCCAGCAGCCCAACCTCCCAGGCCGCTAGCCTCCGCCGGCCTCATGTTTGCCGGCCTCGTGTTTGCCGGGCTCGTGTTTACCGGCATCAGCGGTGGCAGCCTCGTGCTTGCCAGCTTCATGTTTGCCGGCGTCGTGCTTGCCCGGGTCGTGGTTGCCGACCTCCTGTCGGGCCTCGTCCGGCGGGCCCGGGGTAGGCACGGCAGCGGTCCCCACCGCCACGTCGCGCCTGGCCACCGGGTCGGCGCCCGCTGCCGCGTCAGCCTCGGCGGGCGCCTCTGGGCCAGCCGCACCGTCTGGGCCGTCGGGCACCAGTTGAGCGGCCACAGCTTTCGCCCTCGCCACGTCCAGGCCGGGCTGCGGCACGAAGACCGTACGGCGGTAGAACTCCAGCTCCCGGATGCTCTCTTTGATGTCGGCCAGCGCGCGGTGTGCCAACCCCTTCGGCGGGAGCCCGTAGTACGTGCGGGGGAACCAGCGCCGGCACAGCTCCTTCACCGACGAGACATCGATCATCCGGTAGTGAAGGTGCGTGTCGAGCGCCGGCATGTCACGAGCGATGAAGCCACGGTCAGTGGCGATCGAGTTGCCACACAACGGCGCCGTACGCGGCTCGGGCACATGCTGCTGGATGTGCTCCAGCACCTTTCGCTCCGCCTCGGCGAGGGTGACCGTCGATGCTCGCACGGCTTCGGTCAACCCCGACTTGGCATGCATCTTGCTCACCACGTCGTTCATCGACGAAAGCACGTCATCGCTGGCGTGGATGACGATGTCGACCCCCTCGCCGAGCACATTCAGGTCGGGATCGGTGATCAGCACCGCGATCTCGACGAGGGCGTCCCGGCGTAGGTCAAGGCCGGTCATCTCACAGTCGATCCAGACGAGAAGGTCGTTCACGAGATACAGCTTAATGATCGCCGGCTAATCCGGCCCTTCTCAAAGGATCGGGCATCCGTGTCACGGCCTCTGGCCAGCGGCCCTGGTTCCGCCCTGAGCAGATCTGCCGACGGCGAACAGCACTCGCCACCGGGTTCGGGCCACGTCGATGATCGCTCAATGAGACTTCTTGTGTTCGGTGGCTCGGTGTTCCTCTCCCGCACTGTGGCGGAACTGGCGGTGCGACAGGGACACGACGTGACCTGTGTGAATCGAGGGGTGTCCGGCACGGTTCCCGAGGGTGTGCGGCACGTGGTCGGCGACCGCGACGCCGATGACGGGCTGGCCGGGGTCAAGGGCGAGCAATTTGACGCGGTGGTGGACATCGCCCGCAGACCGTCCCAGGTCAGGCGGGCGGTCCGCGACCTCTCCGCTGACGTCGGCCACTGGACCTTCGTGTCCACCGCCAACGTGTACGCCGACACGGCGACCCCGGGCCAGCATGCGGACACCGCCCCCCTGCTTCAGGCCGCCTCGCCCGATGCCGACGAGACCCAAAGGGAGTTGTACGGCCCGCTCAAAGTCGCCTGCGAAGACGTGGTGCGCGCCGAGCTGGCTGACCGCGCGCTGATCGTGCGGGCGGGGCTGATCGGCGGCCCCCACGACACCAGCGACCGGTTCTCGTACTGGCCGTTGCGACTTGCCCGCGGCGGCGAGGTGGTGGCGCCGGGTGGGCCAGAGAACCTGATTCAGGTGATTGACGTGCGGGACCTGGCCGGATGGTTCGTGCGCGCCGCGGAGCAGGGCGTCGTCGGCACGTACGACGGGATTGGCGACACCATGACGTTCGGAAAGTTCCTGGAGCGGGTGGCGGTGGGTGTCGGGGCGGCGCCACCCCCGCTCACCTGGATGGACCAGGAGTTCCTGCTCGCCCACAACGTGGAGACCTATATGGGTGAGCGTTCGCTGCCGCTGTGGGTGCCGCTGCCCGAGTACGCCGGCTGGCAGACCCGGGACGGCAGCCCCGCTCGCGCCGCAGGTTTGCGCTGCCGGGACATCGCTGACAGCGCGCGGGAAACCCTGGCCTGGGCACGCCAGGCACGCCGGGCATTTCCGGGCAAGGCCGGGCTCACCGAGGCTGAGGAGGCTGAGCTGCTCGCGGCGTGGCACTGCCGCTGAGCCGCTGGCTGATCCGTGTCAGCGAGCTCACCGACGCGAGAACCAGCGAGGGTCGGACAACGGCGAATCGGGCACTACCGGGCGCTGGCACTCTTCTTCTTGACCCCTTACTCAAGTCGAAGGTAATTTCCGCAGCGGAAACACTCGACGGGTGTCACCACACCCGCGACTCCCCAGACCTCGGAGGAGCCCGTGCCCCGCCACGACCACACCCCGGATCCCGCTGCCATCGCACACTCGCCCGCGAGCCAGACCATGCCTTCCGCGACTCGGCGCCAGCTGCTCGCCGGCGCCGGCCTCACCGCAGCGGCGGTCGCCGCCGGCTCCGCAATCACAGGCACGGCCGCGAGCGCGGCCCCACGCTCATCTGGCGCCGGCTGGGTGAACCGCACCATGCGGCGGATGACCTTGGAGGAGAAGGTCGGTCAGCTGTTCGTGCTCATCGCGTACGGCGAGAACGCGACCGACCCCGCGGCGGGCGACCGCGAGTTCAACCGCGACCTCTACGGCGTCGAGACCCCCGAAGAAATCATCGAGAAGCACGCGCCCGGCGGAATCATCTACTTCAGCTGGACCCACAGCCTCAACACGCCACGGCAGGTGGCTGAGCTCTCCAACGGGATTCAGCGCTCCTCGTTGCGCCGCCCCACCGAGGCGCCCGTGCCGCTGCTGATCGCCATCGACCAGGAGCACGGCGTGGTGCTGCGGCTCGGCCCGCCCGTGACCATGTTCCCCGGCGCGATGGGCCTGGGCGCCGGGCGGGACGTCGACGCGGCGTACCAGTCGGCGAAGATCACTGGCAAGGAGCTACGGGCGCTGGGCATCACCCAGAACTACGCCCCGGTCGCCGACGTCAACGTCAACCCGCTCAACCCGGTGATCGGCGTCCGCTCGATCGGCAGCGACCCCGCGCTGGTCGCTGAGCTCACCGCGGCCCAGGTACGCGGCTTCCAGGGCGGCGCCGGGGTGATGGCCACCACGAAACACTTCCCAGGCCACGGCGACACCGCCACCGACAGCCACACCGGGCTGCCTGAGATCGACCACACCAGGGAAGAGTGGGAGCAGATCGACGCGCCGCCGTTCCAAGCCGCGATCGCGGCCGGCGTGGACATGATCATGACAGCGCACATCGTGGTGCCGTCGCTCGACCCCGCCAAGGACCCGGCCACACTGTCGCGTCCCATCATGACCGGGATCCTGCGGGAACAGCTCGGCTACACCGGCGTGGTCGTCACCGACTCGCTGGGGATGGCGGGAGTGCGCACCAAATACGGCGACGATCGGGTGCCGGTGCTCGCGCTGCAGGCTGGCGTGGACATGCTGCTGATGCCGCCGAACCCGGCTGTCGCCTTCGGAGGCGTGATGTCCGCGCTGCGCTCCGGCGAGCTCACCGAGGAGCGGATCGACCAGTCGCTGCGCCGGGTGCTGGAGCTGAAGTGGGCCCGCGGGCTGGTGGAAGAATCGCACGTCAACCCGGACAAGATCCCGGATCGCGTCGGCACGCCTGAGCACCTGGCCGCGGCGCAGCAGTTCGCGGACCACGCCATCACCGCGGTCAAGAACGACGCCGGCCTGCTGCCGTTGAACCCAACCGGGAAGTCGATCCTGGTCACGGGCTACGACAGCAGCACCTTCGACTCCACCGGAGTGCTCAGCGACGCTCTGACCTCACAGGGCGCCGACGTGACCGCCCAGCGGTACGGCACCCGGCCCACGGACACTCAAATCGCTGCGGCAGTGGCGGCTGCGAACCAGAACGACCTCACCGTGGTCCTCACTCACAAGGCCTGGGACACCAAGATCACCGACCCGGCCGGCAAGCAGCAGAAGCTGGTGCACGACCTGATCGCGACCGGCAAGCCCGTGGTCGTGGTCGCCTCGCGCGACCCGTACGACATCGCGTACTTCACCGAGGCGAGCACGTACCTGGTGAGCTACGCGTACAACGCGCCGGTGATGACCGCGCTGGCCAAGGTGCTGGTCGGGGAGCTGTCCCCCACTGGCAAGCTGCCGGTGAGCATCCCCACCGCGGCCGACCCCGACACCGAGTTGTACCCGTACGGCCACGGATTGAGCTGGTGAGAGAGATGACTATGCAGCGACGCAATTTCCTGACCGGCGTGCTGGCGGCGGGCGGCCTCGGGGCCGCTGCCGGCGGCCTCGGTGGCGCGGCCTCGAGCGCGGCGGCGATCCCGGCTGCGCCTGGCGGCATCCCGCGGCGAGCGGTGACCACCGGCTTGGAGGTGCTGGAAGAGTCGGGGTGGGCCGCGCTGGCGGGCCAGAAGGTCGGGATGATCTCCAACCCGACCGGGGTTGACTCCGACTACCGGCACGCCGTGGACCTGATGCACGCCGACGACCGGGTGGACATCGTGGCGGTGTTCGGGCCGGAGCACGGCTTCCGCGGCTCGGAGCAGGCCGGTGACGGCGAAGGCACCGGCATTGACGAGCGGACCGGGCTGACCATCTACGACGCGTACGGCGCCGGCATCGAGAAGTTCGCTGAGATGTTCACCAAGGCCGGCGTGGAGACCGTGGTCTTCGACATCCAGGACGTCGGCGCCCGGTTCTACACGTACATCTGGACGATGTACCGGGGAATGGTGGCGGCGGCGAGCCTGGGGTTGCGGTTCGTGGTGCTGGACCGGCCGAACCCGGTCGGCGGCGAGGCGTACGGGCCGATGATGACCCCGGAATACACCTCCGGCGTCGGCCTGCGGGAGATCGTGCAGCAGCACGGCATGACCGTCGGCGAGCTGGCGCGCTTCTTCAACGCCGAGTTCCTGGCGAAGGAGGACGGCGCGGTCAACCTGGACGTGGTGTGGTGCCGCGGCTGGCGCCGCGACGTGCTGTACGGCGACATGGACCTGCCGTGGGTGATGCCCAGCCCGAACATGCCCACTCCGGACACCGCGCTGGTCTACCCCGGCACCTGCA
>JBOGDL010000401.1:0-2980 GCA_050701815.1 Micromonosporaceae bacterium
AAGGTGGTGATGAACAACCTCTACAAGCACACCCAGCTGCAGGACACCTTCGGCGCGAACATGCTGGCGCTGGTCGACGGGGTGCCCCGGACCCTGAACCTGGCGCAGTTCGTGCGGCTGTACGTCACCCACCAGATCGAGGTCATCGTCCGGCGCACCCAGTACCGGCTGCGCAAGGCCGAAGAGCGGGCGCACATCCTGCGCGGCCTGGTCAAGGCGCTGGACGCGCTGGACGAGGTGATCGCCCTGATCCGGCGCTCGCCCACCCCGGACGAGGCGAAGACCGGCCTGATCCAGTTGCTGGAGATCGACGAGATCCAGGCCACCGCGATCCTGGACATGCAGCTGCGGCGGCTCGCCGCGCTGGAGCGCCAGAAGATCATCGACGAGCTGGCTGACATCGAGGTCAAGATCGCTGACCTGAAGGACATCCTGGCCAAGCCGGGACGGCAGCGGAACATCATCAGCGAGGAGCTGGCCGCGATCGTCGAGAAGTACGGCGATGACCGGCGCACCCGGATCGTCCCGTTCGACGGCGAGGTCTCGATGGAGGACCTGATCGCCCGGGAAGACGTGGTGGTCACGATCACCCGCACCGGGTACGCCAAGCGCACCAAGGTCGACCTCTACCGCTCCCAGAAGCGGGGCGGCAAGGGCGTGCAGGGCGCCGGGCTGAAGCAGGACGACATCGTCGAGCACTTCTTCGTCTCGTCCACCCACGACTGGGTGCTGTTCTTCACCAACAAGGGCCGGGTGTACCGGGCCAAGGCGTACGAGCTGCCCGAGGCGAACCGCAACGCCCGCGGTCAGCACGTGGCCAACCTGCTGGCGTTCCAGCCGGACGAGCGAATCGCCCAGGTGATGCGAATCAGCAACTACGAGGTGGCGCCATATCTGGTTTTGGCCACTCGTGACGGATTAGTGAAAAAGACCCGGCTTACGGACTTTGACTCTGCTCGTACGGGTGGCATTATCGCCGTCAACCTGCGGGGCGAGGACGAGCTGGTGGCAGCGGAGTTGATCGGCCCAGAGGACGATCTGCTCTTGGTCAGCAAGCACGCCCAGGCGATCCGGTTCCAGGCCACCGATGAGGCGCTCCGCCCCATGGGCCGCGCCACCTCCGGCGTCATCGGGATGCGATTCGGGGAAGGTGACGAGCTGCTCGCCATGGAAGTGGTGCGTGACGGCGTGGACGTTCTGGTGGCCACAACCGGCGGTTTTGCGAAGCGCACCCCGATTCACGAATACCCCAGGCAGGGTAGAGGGGGTAAAGGGGTGGTCACCGCGAAGATCACCGCACGGCGCGGAAGTCTCGTCGGAGCACTCGCGGTGGGTGCAGAGGACGAGCTGTTCGCGATCACGTCCAATGGCGGAGTGATCCGGACTCCGGCGAAGCCTGTACGCCGTACGCGTGATCGGAACACAATGGGGGTCAAGCTGATGGACCTGCCTGATGGAGTGACATTGGTGGCTATCACCCGTAACGCCGATGAGCCTGAGGGACAGGGATAGCGTATGAGCACAGACGCTCGGGCAGAGTCCTCGACGCCCACCGACTCAGCTGGTCAGACTGCCTCCGTGAGTCCCGCGGGGCCCAACTCCGCCGCAAGGGCACAAGGTCGCGCGACGGTGCAGGCCGACGGGGCCTCTGCGACGCGTTACGTGCGCCCGCCGGGAATGCCACCTCCGCCGCTGTCACCCCATGAGGTCCAGCCGGGAGTGCCCGGGGCGCCGGTAGGTCCACTCGGGCCTGGCGGGCCGGGCCGGCCCCGGGCCAGCGTCGCGGACGCGGTGCGGGCCGCTCGCCAGACCATGACCTCAGCCGCCGCCCGGGGGCCCCGTCGCGCCCGGTTGGCGGTGAAGCGGATCGACCCGTGGTCGGTCATGAAGTTCTCGTTCGCGGTGTCGATCGTGCTGTTCATCGTCATGATCGTCGCGACCACGGTGCTGTACGTGGCCCTGGACGCGATGGGCGTTTTCGACAGCGTCAACGAGACTCTGACGTCGCTGATCGGCGGCGGCGCGGGCACGTTCAGCTTCAAGATCACAGCGAAGGGCGTGATCTTCATGGCCGCCGTGCTGGGCGCGGTGAACATGGTGCTCTTCACTGCGCTCGCGACGCTCGGCGCTTTCGTCTACAACGTCTGCTCCGATCTGGTGGGCGGCATCGAGATCACACTGTCCGAGAAGGAGTGATCAACTCCGTATCGGTTGATCGAGACGTTTTGCCAGCGTGTGGCGCGGCTTGGCCATAAGGTTGGCTCAGACGTTTGGGCCCACGGCCCGAACGGCGGGATCCAAGTTGGGGCCGTCGTATGCGATGAGGTAACGTTGCTGCTCGCGCGCGGGGCTATAGCTCAGTCGGTTAGAGCGCAGAGCTGATAACTCTGAGGTCGCTGGTTCGATTCCAGCTAGCCCCACTCATCCGTACGGTGGGAGCGTAAAGAGGGGGAACACCCAATGCCGTGGAAGAAGATTTTGATCTTGGTCGGCTTGGTGGGCGCCGCCGCGCTAATCGCCAAGAAGGTCAAGGACGCCAACGAAGATCGGGCGCTGTGGCACGAGGCCACGACCGCTCCTGACTTGCACTGATAAATAGCTGACGTTGCGTGCGGCGGAGTGGCGGCCCAAAAGGCTGTTGCTCCGCCGTCAGCGCGTTCGATAGCTTCACTTGTGCCCCGTACCATCGGTGGGGCGCAGCAAGCCGCACCTCGCGGGGCGATAGCTCAGTTGGTAGAGCACCTGCTTTGCAAGCAGGGGGTCGTCGGTTCGAGTCCGATTCGCTCCACCCGCAAAAGCCCAGGTCAGCGGCCTGGTGCAAGATCAACGACTAGGCCGGACTGTACGGCATTCGATGGTTATCCACACGGGCATGGGAGACCCTCGTACGGGTGGGCTCACCGCACTACGCTGGCGCGGGTGAGTGAGCCACTGCGGGTGTTGCGCCGAGTGTTCGGGTACGACGCATTCCGCGGTCAGC
>JBOGDL010000402.1:0-6166 GCA_050701815.1 Micromonosporaceae bacterium
GCTCGACACCACCCTCTACGTCCCGGAGACCGCGACCGCTGTGACCAAGGCGCCTGCGGTGCTGCTGGCGCACGGCTTCGGCGGCGACAAGTATCGCGTGGTCGAGAACGCCGAGGAGCTGGCCAGCCGTGGGTACGTGGTGCTCACGTACACGGCGAGGGGGTTTGGTCGCTCCGGCGGGAAGATCCACCTCAATCACCCCGAGTACGAGGTGGCCGACGCGCAACGGCTGATCAGCTGGCTCGCGAAACGCCCCGAGGTGAGCCTGGACGGCAGCGGGGACCCGAAGCTGGGAGTGGCCGGCGCGTCGTACGGGGGCGCGTTGGCTCTGTCGCTCGCCGGTCATGACAAGCGCGTGGACGCGATCGCGCCGCAGGCCACCTGGCACGACCTGGCTGACGCGTTGCTGCCCGAGTCCACCGGCGCCGGACCCGGGAACGGGGTCTACAAGCGCGCCTGGGCCGGGCTCTTCTTCGGCGCCGGGGGCGGCGCCAGCAGCGGGTTGTTCGGCCCCGGCAACGCGCCCGACGGCGCCACGCCCAGCCCGGGACCGGAAACGTCCGGAGCGCAGCCAGGCGGCGCTGGTCAGCCAGGCGACACGCGGCCGGGCGGCACTGGTCAGCCGGGCGACCCCGGTCAGGGCATGCCCAGCCCCGACTGCGGCCGGTTCGCCCGGGAGATCTGCCAGGTCTACCTGCGAACCGGCGCCACCGGGAGAGCGTCCCCAGCCGCGGTGGAGGCGCTGCGCCGCGCCAGCCCGGCTGACGTGCTGGACCGGATCACCGCGCCGACCCTGCTGGTCCAGGGCATGGCGGACACACTGTTCCCGCTGTCGGAGGCCGACGCCAACGCGCGCGGCATCGTCAACGCGCCGGTACGCGTGGCGTGGTTCTCCGGCGGCCACGACGGCGAGGCGTCCACAGCCGACACCGACCGGGTCAAGTACCTCACCCTGCAGTGGTTCGACCACTACCTACGCGGTGAGGGGGGCAAACCCGGGACCAGCTTCACGTACAGCCGGGTGACCGGGATCGACCCCGGCGACCGCGGCCCCGCCAGCTCCGGGTTCACCACCGAGCGCTACCCAGGTCTGGATGGGGACCGAGCGCCCCGCAAGGTCGCCCTGGACGGGCCACCCCAGCCGATTGCGAACCCGCCGGACGGCACCCCCGCCGCGCTGTCGTCCTTGCCCGGGCTGGGTGGCCTCGCCAGCGTCGCGAGCGGGCTCACCGCCGACCTTCCCGGTCAACACGCCCGGTACGTGTCCCAGCCCCTCCCGGATGGCGTGGTGGCGGCGGGCGCCCCGAGGCTGCGGATCAAAGCGGCGTCGCCCACCGGGGAGGCGGTGCTGTTCGTCAAGTTGTACGACGTGAACTCCGCCGGGTCCGCCGTGCTGCCCAACGGTCTGGTGGCGCCGGTGCGTCTCACCGGGCTGCCGGAGCGCATCGACGACGCGCGGCCGGTCACGGTGACACTGCCGCCGATCGTGCACCGCTTCGAAGCCGACCACCGGCTGGCGGTGGTGATCGCGAGCGCCGATCAGGCGTACGCCACGCCCGCAGAGCCCACGGTGCACACGGTCGGGTTGGGCGGGCCCGAACTGACCCTGCCCCGGGTGGCCGGGGCGCCGCTGGCCAGCCCGATCACGGTGTTGCGCTGGGTGCTCGTCGGATCCGTGGCGGCGCTGGCGGCGGGGGTGCTGGCCGCGGTGCTGGTGGGCCGGTGGCGGCATCGGCGCCAGGACCGCAGCGTGATCGCCGAGTACGCCGACGTGCCGCTCGCCGTACGGGGGTTGCGCAAGGTGTACGCGGACGGGTTCGTCGCGGTCTCAGACGTCGGGTTCACGGTGCGGCGGGGGCAGGTGGTGGGTCTGCTCGGCCCGAACGGCGCCGGGAAGACCACCACGTTGCGCACCTTGTTGGGGCTGATCCAACCCACCGCCGGGGACGCCCTGGTGTTCGGGCATCGACTGACCCCGGGTGCGCCGGTGCTGTCCCGGCTGGGCGCGCTGGTGGAAGGCCCGGGATTCCTGCCCCACCTGTCGGGGCTGGCGAACCTGCAGATGTACTGGCGCGCCACCGGGCGGCCGTGGGCGGACGCCCGGTTCGACGAGGTGGTTGCGATCGCGGGCCTGGGCCGGTCGGTGGAGCGCAAGGTGCGCACGTACAGCCATGGGATGAAGCAGCGGCTCGCGATCGCGCAGGCGATGTTGGGCTTGCCGGAGCTGCTGGTGCTGGATGAGCCCACAGATGGCCTCGACCCGCCCCAGATCGCGGAGATGCGCCGAGTGCTGCGTGACTACGCCGGTGGGGCTGATGGCCGCGCGGTGCTGGTGTCCAGCCACCTGCTGGCCGAGGTGGAGCAGAGCTGCACCCACGCGGTGGTGGTGCACCGCGGCGAGTTGGTCGCGTCCGGTCCGGTCGCTGAGATCGTGGGCGATTCTCCGACCGTGCTTCTCGACGTGTCCGACCCCGACGGCGCCGTGGTCGCCCTCGACGAGGTGAAAGGGGTCGCGTCAGTGAGCCGAGATGGGGAACGGTTGCTGGTCGACCTGAACGGGACGCCGCGCCGGGACGTGGTGGCGGCGTTGGTCAACGCGGGGATCGGGGTGGACCGGGTGACACCGAGGCGTCGTCTGGAAGACGCGTTCCTCTCCCTGGTGGCCGGTCCGGGTGCGGGGAGTGACCGACCATGACGGCAGAGCTGAGAGGCGACGAGCGGCCCCCCGGCACAGGACCCCAGGATGGCAGTGGCCCAAGGGACGGGGCGGCGCCGGGATACCGCCACACCCGGACGCTGTCGGTGCTGACCGAGGCGCGACGTCAGCTGAGGCGCCGGCGTACCCAATTGACGTTTGTCCTGCTGGTGTTGCTGCCGATCGTGATGGTGTTGGCTTTCCAGTTCGGGCCGTCCTCGGACGAACGCGACAGCGACAACGGCGGGTTCGGTCTGGTCGACCTGGCCACGTCTGGCGCCGCGAACTTCACCATGTTCGCGCTGCTGGTCTCCACGAGTTTCCTGCTGGTGGTCGTGGTGGCGCTGTTCTGCGGCGACGCGGTGGCGTCGGAAGCCAGCTGGGGGAGCCTGCGCTACCTGCTGGCGGCCCCGGTGCCCCGAGGGCGGCTGCTCGGAGTCAAGCTGACAGTCGGGTTGATCTTCTCGGTGATTGCGATCGCGGTGCTGATCAGCACCTGTCTCGCGGTCGGGACCGCAGCGTTCGGCTGGGAGCCGCTGCGTGCCGCGGTGGGCGGCGAGGTGTCCGCTGCGGAGGCGGTGTGGCGGGTGCTCGCCGCAGCCGGATACATCGCGGTGATGCTGCTGCCGGTGGCGGGTCTGGCTTTCCTGCTCTCGGTGTCCACGGACGCGCCGCTGGGAGCGGTGGGCGGCGCGGTGTTCCTGCACATCCTGTCGAACATCCTGGACGCGATCACCGCGTTGGGCGACCTTCGCAACCTGCTGCCCACCCGCTACAGCTACGCCTGGATCGGGCTGCTCTCCTCCCCAGCGCAGACCGACGACATGGTGCGGGGAGCCTTGGCGGCGGTGGCGTACACGGCGGTGTTCTTCTCGCTCGCGTGGTGGAGGTTCATGCGAAAGGACGTCACCAGTTAGCCACGAAGGCGCCCCAGCGCCGACGTCGCCAGCTAGCTGCGTCGGCCGGCGTCACCAACTGGCCGCGCCGGTGCTGGCTGGCGTGGATCGGGGGCGTGGGGCCCCGCGCGGCGCCGGGATGGAGTTGATCGGCGGGCGGTCCGGCCAGGTGACTTCGCAGTGGGTCGGGGTGATGACGCCGTCCTGGCGCTGGAACTGCGTGAACTCCGTCCACACCGGATTCTTCAGCCCCACCCGACGCAGCACCGCGTGCAGGATCGTCGCCGACATCCGACCCAACGCCAGGGTGTCCTGGTGCTTGTGTTTGCGGATGCCGAGGTCGACCTGAGCGATCGAGTGCAGCCCGCCGAGCCGGGCAGAGTCGATCAGCATCGCGATCTCCACCCCGTACCCGGCGGCGAATGGCAGCCGCTCCAGCAGGTCGCGCCTGCCGGCGTACTCACCGCCCAACGGCTGCACCACCCCCGCCAGCGCGGGGAAGTACGCGTTGAGCAGCGGACGCGCGATCAGCTCGGTCACTCGGCCGCCACCAGCGGAACGCTCGTCGTGTGATGGTTCGGTGCCGCCGAGCGGGCGGTCGTAAAAGGCCTTGACCAGCATCACGTCCGGGTCGGCGAGCAGCGGGCCGATCAGCCCGGACAGGTAGTGGTCCCCGAACTCGGTGAGATCGGAGTCCACGTACACCAGAATGTCGCCCTTGGTGACGGCCAGGGACTTCCACAGCACCTCGCCCTTGCCCGGACGGGAGCCGAACTGCCGCAGCACGTCATCTCGGTGGTAGACGGTCGCCCCGGCGGCGGCGGCCACGGCAGCGGTGCCGTCGGTGGAGCCGGAGTCCATCACCACGATCTCGTCCACCAGCCCGGTGCGGGCTGAGAACTCCCGGACCTGACTCACGATCGCGCCGACGGTGGATTCTTCGTTCAGGGCGGGCAGCACGACACTGATCTTGGTGTTGCCTTTGCGCGCACTTAGCGGGCCGACTGACCAGTCCGTGGCGCGGGACGTCCGGTCGGCATACCACCGTGTTGCTGCGGGATGCATAGAGCCCACAATGTCAGTGGGTCGGAGGCAGCGCACTGCGAGGGCCCGGTTTAGGTGACCAAGATCCCGGAAAGGACATTTGCGGTTAGCGATACTTAACCGGGCGGAAACAAAGGGCGCTAGCGGCCATTCAAGGCTAATGAAGAAATATCGTCGCGCTGGGTTGGCGCTCGCCGCTGAGTGCCAAACGGACGTGGTTCAGCAGGCGGAACGTAAGCGCAAAATCACCATAGGAAGTAGCCGCTGGTTCGGCTGATGGGATCTGGGTCACCGCGGGTTTCGATCCGCTGACCAGCTTCCTAGACTCTGTCAAGAGCACTCATCCAGAGGGGCAGAGGGACCGGCCCTGTGAAGCCCCGGCAACCATCGCACGTACGACAGACTGCACGGCCCGCACCTAGCGAGGCCAGGTTTGCGTGAATCCACGTGGGACAGGTGCCAAATCCGGCCCGTCGCGCAACCCGGCGCGTGGGACAGATGAGGGGGATCCCCGCATGACGCTGTCGGCCCTGAAATCCGCTGCCGATTCCACAGTCAACCCCGCTCGGGCCCTGGTGTGCCGCGGCTGTCGCGCGGAGTATCCGCTGGTCGCGCAGCCCGCTTGTCACGAATGTTTTGGCCCGTTGGAGGTCACGTACCACACCGACGTGCTCAACGCTGTGACCCGGGAGCGCATCGAGGCGGGTCCTCACAACATCTGGCGGTACGCCAGCCTGCTGCCCGCCGGCCAGGACCCGGCGAGCCGGGTGACCCTGAATCCGGGGATGACGCCGCTGATCCGCGCCGACGCGCTCGCCCGCGAGCTGGGGATGAAGGCGCTGTGGGTGAAGGATGACTCCGCCAACCCCAGCCACTCGTTCAAAGACCGGGTGGTTTCGGTGGCGCTCACCGCGGCCCGCGGGCTCGGCTTCACCCGGTACGCCTGCGCCTCCACCGGCAACCTGGCCAACTCGGTCGCCGCGCACGCCGCTCGTGCGGGTGTGCCGAGCATTGTCTTCATCCCGTACGACCTGGAGCCGGGCAAGGTGGTCACGACCGCGGTGTACGGCGGCGACGTGGTCGCGATCGAAGGCTCGTACGACGATGTGAACCGGCTCTGCCAGGAGCTCACCGAGACCGACGAGTTCGAGAACACCGCGTTCGTCAACGTCAACGTGCGGCCGTACTACGCCGAAGGTTCCAAGACTCTGGGGTACGAGGTGGCCGAGCAGCTCGGCTGGCGGATCCCCGAGCAGGTGGTGATCCCGATGGCGTCCGGCGAGATGCTCACCAAGATCGACCGTGGGTTCGCCGAGCTGGTCGAGACCGGGCTGGTGGACGCAGCCGACTGGCGGGTGTACGGCGCCCAGTCATCGGGCTGCGCCCCGATCGCGACCGCGCTGCACGGCGGCGCCGATGACATCACACCGGTCAAGCCCACCGGGATCGCCAAGTCGCTCAACATCGGCAACCCGGCGTCCGGCCCGTACGCCCTGGAAGTGGTGCGGCGCAGCGGCGGCTGGATGGACCA
>JBOGDL010000403.1:0-12088 GCA_050701815.1 Micromonosporaceae bacterium
CTGGCATTGTTGATCATGACCCCCCACACCCTGGATCGGGTGCTGTTTGAAGTGATCTCCGCGTTCGCCACCGTCGGGCTGTCCACCGGGATCACGCCGGGGCTTGGCAGCGACGCGCAACTTGTCCTGATTGTCTTGATGTTCGTAGGACGCGTGGGCCCGATGACCGTGGGCGCCGCGCTGGCGCTGCGTTCCCGGCATCGGCTTTATCGCCTCCCCAAAGACCGGCCGATCGTAGGGTGAACCGGCCTGGCTGCTCGCGGGAGCCGGTCGTCGGCAAGGCCGGCCGGGCTGCTCGGGAATAGCTGCTCGCGGGTGGCGCCAGGTCCGCGGCAAGGTCACCCGAGCCACGCCGTAAGGTGTCGCCATTCCAATCGAGAACCTGGATTGATCCCATGCCCAGCAGACGCAGCAGTATCCGGCACCCGACCAGGCTGCTCCCCTTGGCTCTGCTGACGTTGATCGTGATCGGCACGGCCACGTTGATGCTGCCAGCCGCCCGGGTCGGGGACAACGCGACACCGTTCCTGACGGCGCTGTTCACCGCCACGTCCGCCGCGTGCATCACCGGCTTGACGGTGGTGGACACCGCGACGTACTGGTCGCCTCTGGGACACGTCGTGATCATGGCTCTGTCCCAGGTGGGCGGCTTCGGAATCATGGGGCTGGCGACCCTGGTGAGCCTCTTCGTGACCCGGCGACTAGGGCTGTCCACACGGCTGCTGGCCCAGGCTGAGACCAAGACCTTCGCGTTGGGTGAAGTGAGCCGGATCCTGATCCGGGTCGCGATCATCATGCTCTGCATGGAGCTGCTGCTCACCTTGGTGCTGGCTGCTCGACTGGCCCTCGGGTACGGATACTCCGTCGGAAAGGCGCTCTGGTACGGCCTGTTCCACGCGGTCACCGCGTTCAACAACGCCGGATTCTCGCTGTACAGCGACAACCTTGTGCAGTTCGTGACCGACCCCTGGATCTGCCTGCCCATCGCCTTCGGCGTGATCACCGGCGGGCTGGGTTTCCCCGTCCTGATCGAGCTGCTCCGACAGCTTCGTTGGCCCGGCCGGTGGTCGATGCACACCAAGCTCACCATCCTCGGCACGTCAGTGCTGCTGGTTGTCGCCACTGTGCTGATCTTGGCGATGGAATGGGCGAATCCTCGTACCCTCGGAGCTCTGGACTTCCCCGGCAAGCTGCTGGCGAGCTTCTTTCAGGGGATGACGCCGCGTTCGTCCGGCTTCAACACCCTCGACTACAGCGCGATGGACGACACCACGTGGGCGCTCACCACGGCGTTGATGTTCATCGGGGGCGGCAGCGCCAGCACCGCCGGCGGCATCAAGGTCACCACATTCTTTCTGCTCGGTTTCGTGATCCTGGCTGAGGTCAGAGGTGACACTGACGTCACGGTGTTCGACCGCAGGCTGCAGGCGAGCGCGCAGCGTCAGGCGGTCTCGATCGGGCTGCTCGGAGTCGGCGTGATCGGGATCGGCACCATGCTGATGCTGGCGCTGACCGATCACCCGTTGGACCAGGCGTTGTTCGAGATCACCTCGGCAGCCACCACGGCGGGATTGACCACCGGGATCACTTCCGACCTGTCCCCGGCGGCACAATTGTTGTTGACGGCAATGATGTACATCGGCCGCGTCGGACCGGCGGTGGCGGCGGCTGCGCTGGCCCTTCGGACCCGGCGACGGCTCTATCGGCTTCCAGAAGGGCGGCCCATCGTTGGCTAGCATCAACGGCTTTCGCGGCAGCGACAACGGCGTCGCGGTGATCGGGCTGGGCAGGTTCGGCGGCCAGGTGGCGGCCTCGCTGGAGCGGCTCGGGCACGAGGTGCTGGCGATCGACGCCAACCCGGCGCTGGTGCAGCAGTGGGCCGACAAGCTCACCCACGTGGTGGAAGCCGACGCCACCGACGAGGACGCGCTGCGGCAACTCGGGGTGCATGACCTGCCTCGTGCCGTGGTGGGCATCGGCACCGTGATCGAGGCGAGCGTGCTCACCGTGATCGGCCTGGTCGAGCTGGGCATGAAGGACATCTGGGCGAAGGCGATCACCCACAAGCACGGCAAGATCCTGCAGCGGATCGGCGCCCATCACGTGGTCTATCCCGAGGCGACGATGGGTGAGCGGGTGGCGCACCTGGTCACCGGGAAGATGATCGACTTCATCGAGCTCGACGACGGGTACGCCATCTGCAAGACCCGCGCCCCCAAGGAGGCTGTCGGGCGCAGCCTGGGCGATTCGGCGCTGCGATCCAAGTACGGGATCACCGTGGTCGGCCTGAAACGTCCGGGCCGCGCCTTCACGTACGCCCGGCCGGAGACGATGGTGGAACCCGACGATCTGTTGATCGTGTCCGGCAGCACCAAAGATGTGGAGAAGTTCGCCGCCATCACGTGAGAGAGAGCGCGATCCCGTCCAGGATGTCGTGTTCGCTGGCCACCACGGAGTCGAAGCCGGCGCGCTGCATGATCACCCGAAGGATGAGCGCCCCGGCGCCGATCACGTCGGCCCGTCCGGGGTGCATGACACCGATCGCGAGCCGCTGCTGGCTGCTGGACGCGAGCAGGTCAGCGGTGACCCGCTCCACCTCGTGAAGGCTGATCCGGGAGTGGTGAATCGCCGCCGAGTCGTACTCGGGAAGATCCAAAGCGATCCCGGCCACGGTGGTGACCGAGCCGGCTAACCCGATCAGGGTCCGGGCCGGGGCTCGGCCTGACTCCGCCACATCGCCGGCGTCCGGGGACCTCACGCCGACCGCCGCCAGCGCCCGATCCACGGCGGCGGCGATGTCAGCCTCGGCCGCCGCGACCTGTTCCCCGGTCGGGGGATCCGACCTCAGGTGCCGCTCGGTCATCCGGACACACCCGATGTCGACGCTGCACGCCGCCTCGGCGTCGGCGGCGCCGAACACGAATTCGGTGGAGCCGCCCCCGATATCGACCACCAGGTACGGCGGACGCGCCCCCGGGGGCGCCGGACGCGCCGCGCCGATGAACGACAGGTGCGCCTCCTCCTCGCCGGTCACCACCTCGGGCGCCACGCCGAGCACATCGCGGACCATCGCCTCGAACTCGTCCGCGTTGGACGCGTCCCGGCTGGCGCTGGTGGCGACCATGCGGACCCGCTCGGCGCCCAGGTCGCGGATCTGGGAGGCGTAGTCGGCCAGGGCCTTTCGGGTGCGGTCGATCGCCTCGTCGGACAATCTGCCGGTACGGTCAACGCCCTGACCCAGCCGTACCACCTCCATCCGCCGCACCACGTCGACGAGCCCCCCGGCGCCGGCGGAGGCCGCCGCTTCGGGAGCCCGCTGTGTGTCGGCGGGGGCCGCCGACCCTTCGAGACCCCGCTGCGTGTCGGCAGGCGGCTGTGTGTCGGCCACCAACAGTCGGATCGAGTTGGTGCCGCAGTCGATCGCAGCCACCCGGGTCATGAGCCCGCCCCACGGTCAGCAGCACGCGGCCGGGCAGGCCCCTGT
This sequence comes from Micromonosporaceae bacterium, assembly GCA_050701815.1. GTDB lineage: Bacteria > Actinomycetota > Actinomycetes > Mycobacteriales > Micromonosporaceae > WHSM01. Next base: position 3,485 of record JBOGDL010000403.1, read on the forward strand.
GGCTGATCAGGGCCTTTTGGCTGGTCAGGGCCGTCCTGGTCGGGCTCCGTGCTCACGCAGGGCCCGGCATCCCACCAGCAGCCCGCCGCTTCCGCGGTCTCATCGCCGAAGGGGTTCACCCCCGGCCCCACCGCCAACGCGTGGGCCAGATGCACGTGCAGGCACTTGACGCGGTCCGGCATGCCGCCCGCCGAGACTCCCGCGATCTCAGGCGTCTCCTCGAGCTCAGCACGCCGGCGTAGGTAGTCGTGGTGAGCGGCCCGGTACCGCTCCGCCAGGGCCGGATCGGCGCCCAGCCGCTGCGTCATCGACGCCATCTCGCCCACCGACTCCAGGCGACTCACCGCGCTCACCGCCCGTGGGCAGGTCAGGTAGTACAGCGTGGGGAACGGCGTCCCGTCGGGGAGCCGGGGCGAGGTGGTCACCACGTCCGGCAGACCGCAGGGGCAGCGGTGCGCGACCGCTGCCAGCCCGCGTGGCTGGCGCCCCAGCTGCGCCGCCACGGCAGCCAGGTCGGCCTCCGTCAGCCGGTCGCTCACATCGCCGCCCGCCTTGGAATCGCCTGTCATCTCGACCGCTGTCATCGAAGGGTCACCCACCAGGTTGGCCGAGCCGGTCACTGGCGGCGAGACTGCCCCACATCCGGTCGTACCATGCGGCGCCCGAGCCCGGGGCCTTGCCCGCCAGATCGGCGTTGCCGGGCTTGTTGTCCCGAGTGTCGATCACCACGTACGGCACCTCATCGGGGCGGATGTAGTGCAGCCGGCTACGCGCCTGCGCCCGCACGTACTCGGGGTCCTCCCATTTCGCAAGCTCCTTCTCCAGCGCTGCGATCCGCTCCTGCTGCGTGTCCTGGGAGTCGGCGAGCCGCTCGATTTCGGCACGCTGCGCCAGGTACGTGCGCACCGGGTACGCGTACGCCAGCACCAGCGCCGACAGCACCAGCGCCAGGATCGCCGCCCGACCGGTGATCCGGCCCCCGGGTTTGGGCGCCCGGGTGCGTTTCGCGCCGCCGGCGTGGCTCGCCGCGGTGCGCCGCGATGCTGGCCGATCAGCGGACCGGCCGGCATCGCCACGGCTGGAGTCAGCGCGGGAGGCCCGGCGCGGGCTGTCCGCACGTGAGCCGCCAGGCGCTGATCTGCGGGACCGCGAGGACCGCCCCGGGCCCTGCCCGCTGGGCGTGCGACGTGCCATCGTGCCTCCCCACAGCTGCCTTGGACGTCTGGCCTATCGGGTGTTCAGCAGGTCAGCTGACCCGCTCGGATCCGCACCACGTTGGGCGGCCCGCAGCAGGCGCCTCGACGCGAGACCACGACCCGCGACCCGCGACCCGCGACCCGCCTCAGTCGTCCGTCTCGTCGACCATCCCGTACCGGGGGAAGGCTTCCGAGCCGGCGTACCGCGCCGCGTCGTCCAGCTCCTCTTCGATGCGCAGCAGCTGGTTGTACTTGGCCACCCGTTCGGAGCGCGCCGGAGCGCCGGTCTTGATCTGACCACACCCGACAGCCACCGCCAGATCCGCGATGGTGGTGTCCTCGGTCTCCCCGGAGCGGTGGCTCATCATGCAGCGGTAGCCATTGCGGTGCGCCAGGTCCACCGCGTCGAGGGTCTCGGTCAGGCTGCCGATCTGGTTCACCTTCACCAGCACCGAGTTGGCGACGGCGTTGTTGATGCCGTGCGCGATTCGCTCCGGGTTGGTCACGAACAGGTCATCGCCCACCAGCTGCACCCGGTCTCCCAGCTCGCTGGTGAGGTTCGCCCACCCCTCCCAGTCCTCTTCCGAGAGCGGGTCTTCGATCGACACGATCGGGTACGCGTCCACCAGGTCCGCGTAGTAGTCCACCATCGCCTTGGCCGACAGCTCCCGGCCTTCGAACTGGTAGCCGCCCTCGCTGTGGAACTCGGTCGCCGCCACGTCCAACGCGAACGCCATGTCCACGCCCAGCTCAAGGCCGGCTTCTTCGATCGCGGTCGCGATCAGGTCCAAGGCGTCGCGGTTGGCCGGCAGGTCCGGCGCGAAGCCGCCTTCGTCGCCCAGCCCGGTCGAGAGCCCCTTGCTCTTCAACACCTTCTTCAAGGCGTGGTACGTCTCAGTGCCCCACCGCAGCGCCTCGGCGAACGTCGACGCGCCGATCGGAGCGATCATGAACTCCTGCACGTCCACATTGCTGTCGGCGTGCGCGCCTCCATTGAGGATGTTCAGCATCGGCACGGGCAGCAGGTGGGCGTTGGGCCCGCCGAGGTACCGGAACAACGGCAACCGGGCTGATTCCGCCGCCGCCTTCGCGACCGCCAGTGACACCCCGAGGATGGCGTTGGCGCCGAGGTGACTCTTGTCATTCGTGCCGTCCAGATCGATCATCGCCTGGTCGATCATTCGCTGGTCGCTGGCCTCGGCCCCGCGAAGCTCCTTGGCTATCGCGGCGACGTTGGCGACGGCTTGCGCAACGCCCTTGCCGCCGTACCTGGCGCCTCCATCGCGCAGCTCAACCGCCTCAAACTGGCCTGTGGAGGCGCCGGACGGCACCGCGGCGCGCGCCAGCACCCCATCGGCCAGCACGACCTCCACCTCGACTGTCGGGTTGCCCCGCGAGTCCAGGATCTCCCGGCCGATGATGCTCTCGATGATCGCCACGTGATCTCGCTCCCTGTGTGTGCAGCGTTTTCGCTGGCCGCGGCTACTCTGGTTAGCGAGCGTAACGAGCCCGGCGTAGGCCAGGTGAACCGCCTCGCCGTCGTCCCACGGGGCACCTCCTTTGCGCCGGGCAACAAGTGAGGGGTCAGACCGATGCCTCAACGACGCACCATCGTTGTGCATATCAGACACGTGACGTTGCTCTTCACGTAGACCCGTCCGAGCGCGGTATGGCTGTTGCCCTGGGCTCGGATGAGGAGGAGAGGTGAGGCGCGGCGGCTGGCTGGTTCCCCGTGCCGGCCCAGGCCGCCGCGTCCGCCGCAAGAGCACAGACTGGAGGCACCTCCCGATGCTCCCCCATCCAAACGCGGTCGACGATGTCGTGGCCATCGACGGCGTGACGCCGTCAGACCTGAGCAGCGCCCGTCGCACTCTCGCCCACCACCGGCGGCAGCGCTACCCTCGCGGACGCCAGTGTGGCTGGTGCCGGGATCACTACCCGTGCCCCCCGCGTCGGGCCGCGGAGAGCTTCCTGCGCTCCCTTGACACCGGGCGCAACTCGACGACCGGCGCCGCCGTGCCGGGGTTGTCCAGCCGGCAACGCCAGAGCCGCAGCACCGTCGCTCAAGCCCAGCTCATGTTGCTGCACACCCACCACTGAGCCGGCTCCGCCCCCCGCCGTCCCGTCTCGCCATTTCGGCCCAGCGGCCCCGGCAGACCCGGTGGGACCGCGGACCCACTCAAGATCGCCATTTCGGGAGCAAAACTGCGTTCCACTTCAGTTTTGGGTACGAAACGGCGATCTTGACGTCGTTGAGGGGTCGAGGACGTCAGCTGCGCGGTCGTGGCGGTTCAACCGACAATCCGATCCACCTCGTCGCCGCGCAGCAGCGTCCGCAGGTGACGCGGCGCCGGCGAGCCGTGGCTCAGCATCGCGTCGTGCCACTCCCGCACTCCCCATTCGACCGGACGCTGACGCCCGATCTCGGCCATTTCGGAGTAGCCCACGAAGTACGTCGACAGCTGACCTGAGGTCAGCAGGGCCCGACGCCACTTGCCCGCCGCCTCGCCGGCTTCCTGGAAGCCGCGCTCGGTCATCAGCCGCATCCCGTCCGCTTCGGTCATGTCCTCGCAGTGCACCAGTTGATCGAGAATCGCGTTGATCGTGGAACGCAGCTGCATCTTGAGCTGTTGCAGCCGTACCGGAGGGCCTCCGTACCCGGCCTCAGCCATCAGCTGCTCGGCGTACACGGCCCAGCCCTCCACGAACGATCCGCTGGTGCACAACGCCCGCACCCGGCTCGAACCCCGACCCCGGCGGCTGTGCGTGAGCTGCAGAAAGTGCCCCGGCATCGCCTCGTGGACCGTCAGGTTGCGGACCATGTGGTTGTTGTACTCGCGGTAGAACGACTCGCGACGCTCCGGCGACCAGCTCGCGGGTGTGGGCGCGATCGCGAAGCTGGTCGGCACGTTCGCCGGTTCCAGCGGTCCGGGAGCATCGCAGTACGCCACCGAGATGCCCCGCGCGAATTCCGGCATCACCAGGATCTGGCACTCGTCGTCGACCAGGGAGACCAGGTCGTGGTCGGCGACGAACTCGGTGGTCTCGATCAGGGCGGCCCGGGCCTTGGCCACGATGCTGGCGTCGTCGGGCCGGTCGGCCGACAGCTGGTCAAGCGCGGCCCGCACGGTCGGGTCGCCAGGCAGGGCCGTCGGATCGCCAGACAGGTCAGCCGTTGAGCCGCCGACCACACCCCCGAGAAGTTCAGCCGCCGCGAGCCGGATCTGCCCGCTGACAAGATCCAGGTTGGTCCAGGCGCGGTCGAGCAGCTGGCTGGCCGACATCTCGGTGTCCAGCGTGTGCCACAGCTGGGCTTCCCACAGCCGCCGGCCCAACCTGGGGCTGCGACCGGCCGAAGCGCTGCTGAGGCGCCCCCGAAGCCAGTCGTCGAAGTCCGCCAACCCTGCCAAGGCACGGTCGGCGGCGGGACGGATCTCGTCACCGAGCCCCGCCGATTCGGCTGCTGACAGCGCCTGATCGCGGATCAGCTCCGCCACTCCGGCGTACTGGCCGAGCGCGGTCTCCAGGTGGATCTGCGGGCAGTCATGGAGCACCTGCGTGGCGACGTGCAGCGCGTCAGGCACCCGTTCCAGCCGGGCGATCAACGATTCCAGGCGCTCGGCCAGCGGGGCGAACGGGCGTGTCAGCAGCCCGTCCAGCAGCGGGCCCGGGTTGTGGAGCAACGGGTTCCACTCGTACGCCCGCACGTCCTGCAGCTCGAAGAGGCGCCTATCCACCAACCTGGCCAGCAACGCGTGGTCGACTTCCTCCTCTCCGTCGAGGTCGTCGAGATCGACCTCGGCCAGGGCGTCCGCGGCCTCGTGCAGCATCGCGGCCTGCGAGCGCACTCCTTCAGCTGACCAGTCCGGCAGCAGGTTGTCCGCACGGTGGTCGCCGGCGTGGTACGCGAGCACCGGGTCGGACTCCAGCAGCGCGTCTGTGATCCGCTCGGCGAGCGGCACGAAGTTGTGCGACATCCTCGGAAAATACCGCTGCCGCCCCGGCGCCCGCTGGCGGGGAAGCCCGCAGGCTGGCAAGCAAGGAGCCCCCGGGGCAGACCGGCGCCGAGGGTATATTCTCGTGCCCCGCGCACGTCCCGGCCTGAAGTCGCACGGTGGCACAGATCGGGGATGGAACAGCAAGTGGCAGGCCATAACGTGGGTCCCGTCGCTGCGAGGGCGGGCCAAGCCCGACAGCTAGCGAATGACTACCGAGAGCTGACAGCGGGCTGACCAGGCACCACACAAGAGGACCTCGCAGGGAGGGGCGCCACATGAGCGACGACTACAGCACCAACGTGGACGTGGACGGCGACGGCACGTTCGACGACGTGGAGTACACCCACAACGACGACGGCAGCGTCACCATCACCGCCGACATGAACAACGACGGCGAGGTCGACTTCGAGGCCACTGACGAGAACGCCGACGGCATCGTCGAAGAGGCCTACTACGACACCGACTACGACGGCAAGGCCGACGAGCGGTGGACCGACGAGGACGGCGACGGCTACCTGACCTCGGTGGAGATGGACCGCAACGAGGACGGCAAGCTCGACGGCGTCGGCTCCGACCGTAACGAAGACGGCAAGGTCGATGAAGCCACTTTGGACAACGACTACAACGGCAAGGCCGACACGTACGTCGCCGACGACAACTTCGACGGCTACGTCGACACCCACGGTGTGGACACCGACGAGGACGGCGAGCTGAACAAGACCGTCAGCGACACCGACTTCGACGGCACCGCCGACACCGAGCGGTACGGCGACCCCGAGACCAACCCGGTCGCGGGCAACGCCGGCAACCCGGGCAAGTAGTCAACCCAAAACTGGTGGCCGCGCTTCTACGCGGAAAGACTAGTCGCGGACCCCGGCTGCTTCAGCGCGCCGGGGTTCGTAGATAACCGGCACAATCTCGCGCGGCCCCGGTCACTCCGGCCGGGGCCGGCGGAGTCACCACAAACCCTCGCGGCCTGGCAGCCATGCCGCTAGGCACGCAGATAGAGCACCACCCGCAGGCCTCGGCGCATCAGCGTCGGGGCCTGGTCCTTTCCCGGCGCGGCGTCACTGGCGGGACTCGGCGTGGCGCACCGCGTCGGCGTACCGCAGCGCCGCCTGACGCAGCGCTCCTTCGGCGTCCAGGCCGGCGGCGTGTGCCGAGGCGACCAGACGGAGCAGGCTTTCTCCCAGCGTGGTCTCGTCGCGCAACGGATCCTCGGGGGCGTCCGGCGGTGAGACGTCCACCCCGGCCTTGCCGGCCCGGGAAAGCAGCTTCGCGGCCAGCGCCAACGCCGGCTGAGACAGCGCCACGCCGTCCATCGCGGACTCCCGGGACTTCTCGGAGCGCTTGATCTCCTCCCAGTTGGCGGCCACGTGATCGGCGCCGTCGACCTGGACGCCGGCGAAGACATGCGGATGCCGGCGCACCAGCTTCGCCACCAGATCGCCCGCCACGTCGTCAATCGACCAGCGCTCGTCGTCGGGTAGCTCCTCGGCGATCCGGGCGTGGAACGCCACCTGCAGCAACACGTCCCCGAGCTCCTCTCGCAACGCCGCCAGATCGCCGCCGACCATCTCGTCGTACGCCTCGTACACCTCTTCCAGCAGGTAGTGCGCCAGCGACTGGTGGGTCTGCTCAGCGTCCCACGGGCAGCCCCCGGGCGAGCGGAGCCGATCCATCACCGCCACCACGTCCAGCAGCCGGGCGCCGGGTGGGTCCCAGGAGCCGTGCAGCAGCTCCAGCTCCGCCCGGCCGGGTTCGGCGGCCAGCCGCAACCCGACCTTGCGGGCCACGTCCGGGTCGCCGTCGGGACCCGCCAACCACACCACCGTCTGCTCCGTGGCGTCCAACAAACTCTCCGCGGCCGCCACCGGGTCGTCCCCGACGATCTTCACCTCGACCCCGGCGGCGCCCAACGCGTCTGCCTGCGGGGTTGCCGCCGCGGTGAGCACCGGCGCGGCCCGCACCACGTCCCACGCCTGCGCCGTCAGCACTCCCGCGGGCAGCCGTGGCGAGGTCACCAGCAGCACGATCCGGTCAGCCATCGCTCCCCCTGCCTACCGGGCCCCGGCGAGGGCTGGCTGTTCGAGAACCTCGGTCACCAGCTCCTGACACCAGTCCAGCAGCGGCACGTCCCGCATCGGCTCCCGACCAATGGCGCCGCCGGCGCCCATCCGACCCATCGGCCTGGGCACGCTGACGGTGTCGGTCGCCTGCTTGTACACCGCGTCGGGATGTAGCCGCTTCAACCGCAGCTGCCGGGAGTCGGGCAACGACATCGGGCTGAACCGGACGTTGCGGCCCTGCAGCGACACCTCTGTGATCCGGTACGGGCGCAGCGCCAACCGGAACTGCGCCACCTGGAGCAGGTTCGCCACCGGCTCCGGGGGCTCGCCGTACCGGTCGGCCAGCTCGGCGCGCACCTCCTCCAAACCCTCGGCGTCGCGCACCTCGGCGAGCTTGCGGTACATCTCCAGGCGCAGCCGCTCCGAGGCGATGTAGTCGTGCGGCAGGTGAGCGTCCACCGGCAGGTCGATCTTCACCTCGGCGACGGCTTCCTCGACTGTCTCTCCCGCTTGCGCCGCCTTGAACGCGGTCACCGCCTCGCCGACCAACCGGACGTACAGGTCGAAACCGACCCCGGCGATGTGTCCGGACTGCTCGCCGCCGAGCAGGTTGCCAGCGCCCCGGATCTCCAGGTCTTTCATCGCGACGTACATGCCGGCGCCCAGCTCGGAGTGCTGCGCGATGGTGGCCAGTCGCTCGTGGGCGTTCTCGGTGAGCGGCTTCTCCTGCGGGTACAGGAAGTACGCGTACGCCCGCTCCCGGCCGCGGCCCACCCGCCCCCGGATCTGGTGCAGCTGCGACAGGCCCAACATGTCGGCCCGCTCCACGATCAGGGTGTTCGCGTTCGGGATGTCCAGGCCGGACTCCACGATCGTGGTGCAGACCAGCACGTCGTACTCCCGTTCCCAGAAGCCGACCATCACCTTCTCCAGCCGGTCCTCGGACATCCGCCCGTGCGCGGTGGCGATCCGCGCCTCCGGCACCAGCTCCCGCAGCCGGCGCGCCGCCCTCTCGATCGACTCCACCCGGTTGTGCAGGTAGAAGATCTGCCCGTCCCGCAGCAGCTCGCGCCGGATCGCGGCGGTGATCTGCTTGTCGTCGTACGCGCCCACATAGGTGAGGACGGGGTGCCGCTCCTCCGGGGGGGTGGCGATGGTCGACATCTCCCGGATCCCGGTGACCGCCATCTCCAGGGTGCGCGGGATCGGGGTCGCCGACATGGCCAGCACGTCGACGTTGGCGCGCAACTGCTTCAGGTGCTCCTTGTGCTCCACCCCGAAGCGCTGCTCCTCGTCCACGATCACCAGGCCGAGCTGCTTGAACTTGGCGCTGGACTGCAG
>JBOGDL010000404.1:0-29420 GCA_050701815.1 Micromonosporaceae bacterium
GCCGTGCACCGCGCGGCTCACCACCCGACGCACGTTCGTGTCCACCACTGGCTGCCGCTGCCGGTACGCGAACGCGGCCACCGCGCGGGCGGTGTAGTCGCCGATACCGGGGAGGGCGAGCAGCGCGTTCGCGTCGGCGGGCACCTCACCGGCGTGCCGCTCGACCAGCATCCGGGCGCACTCATGCAGTCGGAGCGCGCGGCGCGGGTAACCGAGCCGGCCCCAGGCCCGGATCGCTTCCGCCTCGGTGTCATGCGCGAGATCAGCCGGCGAGGGCCAGCGATCCAACCATGCCAGCCAGGCTGGCAGCACCCTGTTGACCGGGGTCTGCTGCAACATCACCTCGCTGACCAGCACCCCCCAGGGGGACGCGCCCGACTGCCGCCACGGCAAGTCCCGCGCGTGGGCCGCGTACCAGCGCAGCAGGGTTGAGGTTTCCAACATCGCTATTGATCCTGTCACGATAGCGGGAGCGCACCCGTGAGCGCCCCGGCCGGCGGCCCACCGCTCAGGATCGGTAGGCCTCGATGATGTCGCTCGGCGCGTCGCGGTGAAATCAGTCCGCGCACAGCGCTAACGTGACGATCACTATGAAGCTGACGGTCGGCCCGTTGCCGCCCGCCGTGTACTGGCGGCGCCGGGCGGCTGTGCTCGCTGCGATCCTGATCGTGGTGCTGTTCGTGGTGTACTCGTGCGGCGGTGTCGGCAAGCCCGAAGGCGCCGCGGTGACCAGCTCTGGCAAGGGTGGCGCCAGTCGCGACTCGCCAAGTTTCGTGGAGCCGAGCGATGACGATGTCTCGCCCGACCCCGAGGATGGCAGCGGTGATGGCTCCGATGGTCCTGGCGCGCCGGGGCCGGTGGCGCCTCCGGGCGAGGACAACAGCAACGCGCCGCCGTGTGTGGAGGGCGATCTGTCGATCGCGGCTGAGCCAACCCGTGAGAAGACCCGAGCCGGTGATCGGCTGCGGATCAATCTGGTCATCACCAACACCTCTGACCGGGCCTGCAAGGGTGACATCGGCGCTGATCAGCAAGAGGTGCAGTTGCAGCAGGGCAAGGGCCGGGTCTGGTCGTCCGATGACTGCAAGCCGCAGACCGGTTCGCATGTCGAGGTGCTCTCGCCCGACGTGCCGGTGCGGCGGTTCTGGGTCACCTGGGATGGCAGGACGTCCGCGCCCAAGTGCGAGGGCGAGCGGGAAGTGGCCGACAATGGTCTGTACCAGATCATTCCCCGGCTCGGAAGGATCGTCGGCAAGGCGGTCGATCTTAGAGTGGTCAGCTAGGCCGCGGAGACCGGCGGACCCGCCCGACCGCGCGCCGTACCCGGCGGCGGTGGCGCCGTCAGGGCTTCACGGCTTCGATGATGAAGCGCACCGAGCGGTCGCGGAACGGCTCGGAGCCGGACATCTGCTCGTGCAGGATCCGCAGCTCTTTGTCGTACTTCTCCACGGAGAAGTCAGGCACCTGCCGGGGCGCCGCGCGAAGGAAGTAGATCAGCGCGCCGACATCCCGGAACAGCCGCTCGGGGAAGGCGGTGCGCGCGGCGGTGACGGTCAGACCGGAATCCTCCAGCTCGGCCCGAGCGTTGTTCAAAGCCCAATCTGTGGGGCCGTGGGGAAGCGGAGCGCCGAGCGCTTCGTTGATCGTCAGGCCGTCCAGTCCGCCCACCTGCTGGGTGAGGAAGGCTCCTCCGGAGCGCAGCACCCGCCAGATCTCTTTGGCCTGGTACGTGTCGTGCCGGTTCAACAGCACCGAGAACCGGCCGTCCGAGAACGGCAGCGGGTCGTCGGCGCCCTCGGAGAGCTCCGCGCCGCCGGCGCTCATGTCCAACACTGGGCCGTCCGCGTTGATCACCAGATCGGTGGCGCGATCGTAGTACGACCAGGGCGGGTCGGCCTGGATCAGCCGGGCGCCCAGGTACGAGAAGTCCCATCCAGCGAGCGGCGCCGCCACCGCTTCGGCGACGAGTTCTTCGTACCTCTTCACAAATGACTCCTTGCACTTGCCGCCGCGTGAGCAATGGGTGAACGCGGCGCGGCGCCGGTGCAGGTCCCACAGGGCGGACCCTCAACGGCGCGACGGTGAAGCAACAGGCCAAGGATCCGCTGCCGCGGATCTGCGTGGCCCCTGGTGAACGCGCAGCCTAGCGACTGCGGGACGCGGCGAGCTGAGAGGGGAGGTGGTGGATATCGATACGTGTCCTATCCGGTGACCGGTAAAGCAGATAAATACGCACTTGGAAGCATAAGCCCCGCTAGACGTATCGCTCCAGGATCGAAGCCTCAGCCAGGCGCGAAAGCCCTTCCCGGACCGTACGCGCGCGCGAGTTGCCCACCCCGTCGACGGCTTGCAGGTCCTCGACAGTGGCGCCGAGCAGCCGCTGCAAACTGCCGAAGTGGTCCACCAGCCGGTCCACCACCTGCCCGGGGAGCCTCGGCACCTTCGCCAACAGGCGGTATCCACGCGGGCTGACCGCGGCTTCCAGCGCGTCCGCCGTCGCGGGGTAGCTGAGCGCCATGGCCACCGCGGTGAGATTCAGCAGCTCCGTGGCGGAGAGCAGATCCAGCTCGTCGAGCACCTTGTGGACGGTGCGAGAGCGCGCCTCCTCAGGCAGGTAGTCGCGGATCACCAGGGTGCGATCTTCGTCCACGCCCGCCATCAACTCGTCGAGCTGCAACGCCAGCAGCCTGCCGTCGGTGCCGAGCTCGATCACGTACCCCTCGATCTCGTCGGCGATCCGGCGCACCATCTCCAGGCGCTGCACCACGGCCATCGCGTCCCGCACCGTGACCAGATCTTCGATCTCCAGCGCGGACAGGGTGCCCGAGACCTCATCGAGGCGGAGTTTGTAGCGCTCCAGCGTGGCGAGGGCCTGGTTCGCCCGGGACAAGATCGCGGCCGACTCGTCCAGCACGTGGCGTTGGCCGGACACGTACAGGCCGATGATCCGCATCGACTGGCTGACCGAGATCACCGGGTAGCCAGTCTGCAGCGCCACTCGCTGGGCGGTTCGGTGCCGAGTGCCGGACTCCTCGCTGGGGATCGCCGGGTCGGGCATCAGGTGCACCGCGGCCCGCACAATCCGGGAGCAGTCGTTGGTCAAGATCACGCCGCCGTCCATCTTGCACAGCTCACGCAGCCGAGTGGCGGAGAATTCCACATCAAGCGGAAACCCACCGGTGCAGATGGTTTCGACCATGCTGTCGTGGCCAAGCACGATCAGGCCGCCAGTGTTGCCCCGCAGAATCCGTTCCAGGCCATCACGCAACGCGGTGCCGGGCGCCATCAAGGCCAGCGTCGCCCGCAGCGGGTCGTCGCGGTCTACCGACACGGAGTGGCTCCTCGCTGGCATCGGGCTTCTGCTGGCACGGGACATCTGGCTGCCCGGCCATAGTCTACGGATCGTTGGGGTTCCCACTGTCAACTGCACGGATACTGCAACGGTTGAGGTGCGGCTTCAGTTGCGTTGAGAGCCTTACCCAGTGGCGCCCTCGGGCACGCCTGTCAGGCGCCTCGCTTTAGGTGTCGGGCGCCGTGCCGCCAAGGCTGTTTCAAGCTCGTACAGTGAGCTTTCAACCCCCGTATTCGAAGAGGTCGCCAGATGGCAGCAGCCCGTTCTCGCCTGGAGCGAATCGAGCTCCCGCGCCAGTTCCCGTCACGCGCGCTCGGGCGGAGCGTCGGTTATCTCATTATTTCCGGCATTTCGGTCGGAGCTTTGCTGCTGCTATTCGGAGAAGAACCGCGCCACCTCGCCAGCGAATCGATAAACCCGTTGGCATTTCTGCCGTACGTGGCAATGACCGGATTAGCGCTCGGGGCGATCCCCATCGTGCTGGCGATCTTTCGACGACCTTTGGTGACCGCTGATCACTACTCGCTGACGGTGCGAGCGGGCGTGTGGCGGACCCTGGTGCTGCCGTGGGCAAGGATCGGCGAGTTGGCGATCTATTCGGTGGCTCTGGGAGACGAGCCTGAGCCGATCTTGTTGGTGCGCTGCGTGGAGCGGCGTACCCGGGTGGGGGACCAGCCCGGGTGGTTTGATCAGCGGATCCTGCGCGCGGCTGCCAAAGCCGCCGGAGGGGCGATCGGCGGGTACGACGTCGCCGTGCGACTGGACGACTTCACCGGGACACCACAGCAGCACTTCACGGCGGTGACCAAGTTCGCCCCCGATCGGGTGGCCGTGGTGGACCGGCTGCGCCCGCAACGGGGGGGCCGGCCGCCGCACCGCCGGTGAAGATCCACCCTGGTTGACTCAGCGGCCCTGCCTGGCGCCTGTGGCCGCGTCCCGCATTGTGCTGCCTGGGCCGTCTCAGGCGGTGGCAGGGGCTCGTATCGCGTTACCTGGCCCGTCACGCGGTGGCTGCGGCCTGCATCGCGCTGCCCAGATTGGCCGCCTCCACCACTTCCAAACCGGCCGGCTGCCCCTGCGTGGCCGGGCCCGCGCCGGCCGGGACCACAGCCCGCCGGAACCCCATCCGGGCCGCCTCCGCAAGCCGACGCGGCGCGGAGCTGACCGGACGCAGCTCGCCGGCGAGGCCCACCTCGCCGACCGCGATCACATCGGACGACAGCGGCATGTCCCGAGCGGCTGAGGCAACCGCGAGCGCCACCGCCAGGTCGGCAGCCGGCTCGACCACCCGCGCCCCGCCGACAGTGGCGGCGAACACGTCCCGGTCGTGCAGCCGCAGTTTCCCGTGCCGTTGCAGCACCGCCAGCACCATGGCCAGCCGGGCGCCGTCCAAGCCGCTGACCGTACGGCGCGGTGGCCCGTGAGTGGCGGCGACCAGCGCCTGCACCTCGACCAGCAGCGGACGGCGGCCCTCCAGCGTGACCGTCACACACGTGCCAGGCACCGCCTCGGTGTGACGGTTCAGGAACAGCCCCGAGGGGTCGGCCAGCCCGCGGATCCCGCCGTCGTGCATCTCGAAACAGCCGACCTCATCGGCGGCCCCGAAGCGGTTCTTCACCGCCCGCACCATCCGCAGCGTGGAATGGCGGTCGCCCTCGAAGTGGAGCACCACGTCAACCAGATGCTCCAAGGCCCGCGGCCCCGCGATCGCGCCGTCCTTGGTGACGTGGCCCACCAGCACCGTGGAGATGCCGCGTTCCTTGGCGACAGCGACCAGCGCCGAGGTGACGGCTCTGACGTGGGTCACTCCGCCCGGCGTGCTGTCGGCGGACGGGGACGAAATCGTCTGCACCGAGTCCAGCACCAGCAGGCTGGGGCGTACCGCGTCGAGGTGGCCGAGCACCGCGGACAGGTCCGTCTCAGCGGCCAGGTAGAGCCGCTCGTGCATCGCCCCGATCCGCTCCGCTCGCAGCCGTACCTGCGAGGTTGACTCCTCGCCGCTGATCACGAGGGCCACCGAGTCCTGGTGGCGCACCGCCCACTGGTGCGCCACGTCCAGCAGCAGGGTGGACTTGCCGACGCCGGGCTCGCCCGCCAACAGAGCCACACCGCCTGGCACCAGGCCGCCGCCGAGCACCCGATCCAGCTCTCCGACCCCGGTGGCGCGGTGTTTCGCCGCGGACGCGTTGACCGCGTTGATCGGCTGCGCGGCCTCCGTCGGGGCGGTGGGGCTCACCTCGTGTGACATCGCGCCGGCGGCGCCGCCGGCGCGGCCAGCACGCGCGGCAACCTCGACGATCGAACCCCACGAACCGCAGTCTGGGCACCTGCCCAACCACTTCGGCACCCCGTGACCGCACTCGTCACAGTGGTACGCAGGCCGCGCCGCGCGGCTAGCCATGGCGGGTGCTCATGGACACCTTGTGGTCCTACTCGTGGCCTTCGCCGCCCGAGTCAGAGCCGTGACCTTCGCCCACCATGGGCGGCTCTTCCGGGTGCATGTTCATCGGGCTGTTGTCAGCCGGCTCGGTGGGCATCCCCACCGGCGCCTCCACCGTGAGCTCGCCGGCATTCCGGAACACGAACGTGATCGGGACCTCGTCGCCAGGTGAGATCTCCTCGGACAGCTCGGAGATGGCCAGCTGGTGCGTGCCATTGGGCCCCAGCAGGGCGCAGCCGTCGGGCGGCAGCGAGATCGTGAACTTGGCGCTGCCGGCGGCCTCATCCGGTGTCGGCGCCGGTTCCGGGCCGTGCCCGGGGCTGTGCTCAGTTGACGCTGACGGACTGGTCTCGGGCGTGGCCGGCGACTCTTGGCCCGGGCTGGGTGAGACCTCAGCTGGCTCGCTGGGCGGGGTGTCAGCGGGCCGGGCGGGCCGGGTGCGCACCGGCGCCTCGCGGCACAGCTCAGACGGCTGCCGATCGGACCCGATCAGCACCACCTTGCCGAACCCGGCGGCCTTCACCGCCACCAGCGCGTCTGGCTCCTGCCCAGTGTTGAAGATCTGCACGTCGAGCGGCGCGAGGCCACCCACCGGGTACGTGCGGTGCTCCCGCCCCGGGTACACGACCTGCAGATTCCGCAGCGCGACCTTGCCGGCGTCAGCGTCCACGCCCGGGATCGCCACGGTGGTGCGCGCAGTCTGCGATTGCTGACCCGCGCCGCATCCCGCGAGCAGAGCGGTCAAGCTGGCGACGAGCACGACGCCACCGCGGTAGGCAAACCCGCCACGGCGCACGGTAGATCTGAAGTCAGCGGTCCGGCGCACCTTGTCCTCCCGAGTGTGAAGCCGCCGTACAGCGTAAATGCCGGTGTGGCGGCGGCAGTGACCGGCGTCGCCCGGCGGGACGTGGAACACGATCTCGCGGGGTCGTTCACGCTGGTCGGGTCGGCGCCGCCCGATCCAGCCTGGCGGGGGACAGCGGGACGGCTCAGCCTGGGGTCGGGGCGGTGAGCAACAGGGCCACGTCGGCGAGCGCGACTGCGGCCACCACCCGGAACAGCAGCCCCTCGCCCAGTCGGCGCCTGGCGAAGGCGGCCCCAATCAACGCGATCGTGGACGTCGCCAGCACCGCGACCCCGATCCAGCTGGCCGGTCCAGCGGGCCCCAGCGTGATCAGCCCCCCGGCGGCCAGCAACAGGAAGACCGTCGCAGCCCGGCTGCCGGCCGCGCCGAGACGATGGGGCAGCCCACGTACCCCCGTCTGGTCATCGTGAGCGAAGTCGGGCAGGACGTTGGCGAAATGAGCGCCGCCGCCCAGCAACGATCCCGCGACGACCAGCCACCCCGGCGGTGTGGAGTGGCCTGCGGCGGTCGTCACAAAAGCTGGCAGTAAACCGAAACTGACCAGGTACGGCAGCACCGACACCGGGGTCGCCTTCAGAGGCCAGTTGTAGAGCCACGCTGACCCGACCGCGATCAGGTGCAGGACGCCCGGCGTCCACCCCAGCAGCAGCGAGAACCCGGTCGTGGCGGCGGCCGCGACAAGCGCCGAGGCCGCCACCGTGCGCGCGGTCAGGCCGCGGGCGACGATCGGCTTGTCGGCGCGGCCCACCGCCCGGTCCCGGGCGGCGTCGAACCAGTCGTTGCTCCACCCCACGGACAGCTGCCCGGTCAGCACCGCGATCCCGATCAACAGCGTCCGACCGGCGTCGGCGCCAGCGGTCGCCGCGAGAATTGAGGCGCCGATGGTCACCGCGGCGGTGGGCATCGGATGACAGGCCCGCAGCAACGCCCAGAGTGGCGAGCGGGCGCCCTCGATCGGGTTCGGGTGGGGCTCCTGGCCGAGCAGGGCGCCAGGGGACTCGGCAAAGATCTCGGGCGGCGTCACCCGTACAGCATCTCGCCAGCGCCCGATTTGTGCGAGGCTGCCATGCGTGGCCGGCGATCCAATTCGGAATGACCTGAGGCAGTACGACGAGCTGGTTGACCAGTGGGCCCGGCCCGACGGCGCGTTCGCGATGCTGCACTGGCTGGCCACCGCCCGTGCCGCGTTGGTCCCGCCGGCACCGCGCCCGGACGCGCTCCTGGTGGACCTCGGCTGCGGTGGAGGGCTGCTGGCGCCTCGGCTGGTCGGCAAGGGATACCGCCACGTCGGCGTCGACCTGGTGACCAGCGCGCTGGTTCAAGCCCGGAAGGCCGGCGCGACCCCGGTGCGCGCCGATGTGGCTGCCGTGCCGCTGCGGGACGGTTGCGCCGACGTGGTGTGCGCCGGGGAGCTGCTGGAGCATGTGACCGACCCGCGGCGGGTGCTGTCCGAGGCGTGCCGGCTGCTGCGTCCCGGCGGCCGACTGGTGCTGGACACCATCGCGGCCACCGCGCTGGCGCGACTCATCGCGGTGACGATCGGGGAGCGGATCCCCGGGGGCGCCCCGAAAGGGATCCACGATCCCGCGCTGTTCGTGCCGCCGTCGCTGGTGGTGGATGAATGCGCCCGGCACGGCGTACGGGTTGCGGTGCATGGGGTGCGGCCGCACCTGCGCCAGTTCACCCGGTGGCTGCTGACCCGGCGCGGCGAGGTCGCGATGATCCCGACCTGGCCGACGGCGGTGCTCTATCAGGCGTACGGGGTTAAGCAGGGCGCGCCCGGTCGAGGCGATCCGGGCGCGGGAGGCGCGGCCGCGAGCCCCGAGAACAGCGCAGCCGTTGAGCCCGTAGACCCTGACGGAGCAGCTGAGGAGATCACATGACGGTGCTGGACACAGCACGGGACCTGGCGCCCCGGTTCGCGCAGCGAGCGGCGGGCTACGACCGCGACGGGGCATTCCCCGCCGATGACTTCGCCGACCTGCGGGCCGCGGGGTTGTTGGGGCTGATGACCCCGGCTCGACTCGGCGGCGCCGGCGCCGGGTTCGCCGACTACACCGAGGTGGCTCTGGAGCTGGCACGCGGCAGCGGCGCCACCGCGTTGGTCTTCAACATGCACGCCTCGGTGACCGGGGCGCTGGCCCACATCCCGGATGAGTTGGCTCATGCCTTGGGAGTGCCGGACTGGTTCTTCCAGGCGCGGGATCGAATCCTGGCGGACGCCGTTGACGGCGCCCTGTACGCGGTGGCGATGAGCGAGCGCGGAGTCGGCTCCCGACTCACCCAGCTGTCCACTGTGTACGCCCCGGAGGGCGCCGGGTACCGGATCAAGGGACGGAAGGCGTTCGTGTCGGGCGCCGGGCACGCCGACGCGTACCTGATCGCGGCGCGGTCATCGGAGAACCCGGAACAGGTCTCGCAGTTCCTTGCGCCCGCGGGGGACGGGTTGACCGTTGAGCAGACCTGGGACTCGCTGGGGATGCGAGCCACCGCCAGTCATGACCTGGACGTGGATGTGGCGGTCCCCCGGGAAGCTCTGCTGGGCGGTTTGGAGGGGCTGGCGGTGCTCGCGGCGCAGCTGATGCCGCAGTGGCAGGTGGCCAGCTACGCCGCCGTGTACGCCGCGGTGGCACAGGCCGCCGTTGACGCGGCGGTGGCGCACGTGGCCGGCCGACCCGCGGCGCAGCTGCCTGCCGTACGGGCCCGGATCGGCCGGGCCGACGCGGCCACAGCAGCGGCCCGGCTCGCGGTCCGGGAAGCCGCGAAACGGGTGGACGCGGCGCCCGGTGACCCAGAGACCAACCGATGGGTGTGGCGGGCCAAGCTGCTGGCGGGGCAGACCGCGATGGAGGTGGCGGCGTCGATGCTGGAGGCCGCGGGCGCCTCCGCGACTCGGCGCGGCAACCCGCTGGAGCGGCTCTACCGGGACGCCCGGTGCGGCGCGTTGCAGCCCGCGACCAGCGATGTCTGCGCTGACTTCCTGGGGGTGAGCGCGTTGGGCGCGGACCCGTACGCGGAAGGGGTGGCGCCCCGATGGTGACCCCCGCGGTGCTGGCTGGGTTCGGTCGGGCCCAGCCCGGTGTGGCGCTGAACCAGGACCAGGTCTGGCAGGACTACTTCGCGGCCCACTTCGCGCACTCGCCCGGCGCGGCGCGCATCTTCTCCAACGCCGGCGTCGGGGGCCGTCACGGCGTGGTCAATCCGGCCATCGTCGACATCTCGGAGTGGAGCACCGAGCAGCGGATGCGCCGGTACGCCTCCGTCGCGCCGCCGCTGGGCCGTACTGCTGTCACTGGGGCGATGGCGGCTGCCGGGCTGGACGCCGGCGACGTGGGGCTGTTCGCGGTGGTCTCCTGCACCGGGTACTCCACGCCGGGCCTCGACATCGTGCTGGCGGACCAGCTGGGCATGGCACCGCAGGTGCAGCGGCTCTTCATCGGCCACATGGGTTGTTACGCGGCGCTGCCGGGCATCGGCGCGGTCTGCGACTACGTGGTGGCCCGGCGGCAACCGGCGGTGTTGTTGTGTGTGGAGCTGCCGACGCTGCACATCCAGCCGCCCACCCGGGACCTGCAGCAGGTCGTGGCGCACGCGCTGTTCGGTGACGCCGCCGCGGCCGTGGCGGTGCTCCCGCCGGGCAACTCGACGCCACCAGAGTCCACATTGCCAACGGTCCCGTCGGCTGGCACGTCCACCGGGGCGCCGAACGTCGCGCACGCCGCTCAAGCGGATCTCACGGTGCTGGACCTGATCGCGCACACCGATCCGTCCACTGCGGACCAGATGACCTGGGAGATCACCGACCAGGGGTTCCGGATGGGCCTGTCGCCCCGGGTTTCCGAGGCGCTCGCGATTCACGTGGCGGACGTGGTGGGCACACTCCTGGCGCGGCACGGCCTCACGCCGCCGGACGTGACCGGGTGGGCGGTGCATCCGGGCGGCCCCCGGATCCTGGACGTGGTGGAAGCGGAGCTGAAGTTGCCGGCAGGGGCGTTGGAGGTGTCACGGGCGACGCTGCGCGATCACGGCAACTGCTCGTCGGCCACGATCTTGATAGTGCTGCAGGAGATGGTTCGCCGCCGAGCGGTGGGCAAGGGCGAGCATCTGGTGGCGATGGCTTTCGGCCCAGGCCTGACGTTGTACGCCGCGCTGCTCCGCGGCTGAGACGCCGGGCGCGGCCGCGGGCCCAGCCAGTGCGGCGATGGGGCGCCGGGTAGGCGCCGTGGTGGGTCAGCGGAGCGCCTGGGCCCCGGTGGCGAACTCCTCCGCCGACTTCACGTCCGCCTTCACCTCACGTATCGCGCCATCACCCGCCAGCAGCACCACCAGCGCGGAGTCCTGTGACACCGGCCGACGCGGCGGGGGCGCCACGGCCTTGGTGAACGCTCCGCGCGGGTCGGCCAGTGTGCGCACCTCAGGGTTCCCGGACGTGATCGCCGGCGCCGTTGGCGCGGTGGGCCGGCCGATCGCGACCAGCGAAACCCCAGCCCGCTCCGCCACGGCAGCGGCGTCTTTGATCAGGTTCACGCAGGCGCAGCCTCCCAGCGAGAGGATGATCGATGGCGCGGTGTCGCGGAGCCGCACCGGGGCGCCGGACCGGTCGGCCAGCGTGAGGTCTGGCAGCTGGTTTCCTGGGCCGGCCCGTGGGCGTGAGGGGGACCCTTTGCCATCGGGCAGCGCTGGCCACACCCCTCCGAAGAGGCTGACCAGTGCCAAGGTCATCGCGAGGAAGACCACCAGGGCCGGGCCGAGGATGCCGGGCCTTCCCGACGCGTCTCGCCGGCCGCTCCACCACTTCGCGCGAGCGGCGTGGCGAGGGCTGGCTTCCCGGCGCAGTTGGCGGCGCACCTGTGCGGCCACGTCGTCGAGTGCGGAGACGTCGTCCGGTATCACGACGTCGCCCCAGGGGGGAGGCAGGCTGACGATGCTGTCCGGGCTGGGCGGTCGACGGGGTTCGTCGTCTCCGTTGAGCGCAGCCATCGCTCCTCCTCGGCTAGAGCCTGTGCGGAAGCCTCACGGCAGGTGTGTCAGGTGTGTGAGGTGCCGGAGAAGACGCCCAATTGGGCAGTTGTTGGCAGATCCAGCCACAACGCTGGTGTCTCGGCGTGGATGCGCTGGTCGGATCATCATGCACCGCCTCGCTGATCCTGGGCTTCCCCAGGCTCTCCCTCCACTTTCTCTCAGCGGCGCGGTGTTCGCCAGAGATCCAGGTGTTCGCCAGCGGGAGGATGCGGTGGGGGTGCGGAAAAGTAGCGGCACGAGGGCCCCGGCAAAGCGTCACGACACCGATACCGTGCGTTCCCGGTAACCTTAGGATCAGACGCAGGGTGGGTTTGTCAAGCTGCTTCAATCGACTTGTATGGCCTCTGACCTGCGGTTTTGTAGGCGTGCGGGCTCGTGGGCTGAATTCGCCACGTGTTAGACTGAGCGTAGCGAAAGGGGTTTCGAACCTATGGGTTTTAGTGTCGGCGAGACCGTTGTCTACCCCCGCCACGGGGCCGCACTTATCGAGGCAATCGAGACCCGCACTATCAAGGGCGAGGAGAAACAGTACCTTGTCCTCAAGATCGCGGCGGAGAACGATCTGACGGTGCGGGTTCCTGCTGAAAATGCGGAAATCGTTGGTGTCCGAGAAGTCGTCGGCGAAGAGGGCCTGAACAAGGTCTTCGACGTTCTCAGGGCGCCCCACACCGAAGAGCCCACCAACTGGTCTCGACGGTACAAGGCAAACCTTGAGAAGCTGGCGTCTGGTGATCCACTCAAGGTTGCGGAAGTGGTGCGCGACCTGTGGCGCCGTGATCGTGAGCGGGGCCTTTCCGCGGGCGAGAAGCGGATGCTGGCCAAGGCGCGCGACATCCTGGTGGGTGAGGTCGCTTTGGCAGAGGACAGCCCGAAGGATGACGCAGAGAATCTGCTGGACAAAGTCCTCAGCGAAGCTTAATTTGCGCCATCCAGCTGAAGCTGGAGGCTCATGCCTGCTGTCCGCCAGGACCGACCAAAGCACGAAGGTCGCGACGGGCGGACAGCGTGCTGTCGGGCGCCAGGGCTGATCGCATGCGTGACACTGTGGTGTTGATCCCTGCCGCCGGACGGGGCGAGCGGCTCGGTCCCGGCGTGCCCAAAGCAATGCGTGAGCTGGGTGGGGAGCCGCTGTTGGCGCACGCCGTCAGGCGAATGGCGGCTGCCCCATCCGTCGCGCATGTCGTGGTCGCGGCGCCGTCTGGCCTTGAGGACCAGGTGCGCCTGCTGCTCAAGGAACGCGACCACGCCGCGGTGACGGTGGTGACGGGTGGATCTGATCGCCCGTCCTCAGTGGCCGCCGCGTTGGCCGCCGCGCCCGCGGAGTGCGACATCGTCCTGGTGCATGACGCCGCACGTCCGCTGGCGCCCGCGGCGCTCGCCGAACGGGTGGCCGCCGCGGTCCGGGCTGGGCACGACGCCGTGATCCCGGCGCAGCCGGCGGTGGACACCGTGAAGCAGGTTGACCTCGAGGGGCAGGTGCTGGCCACCCCAGACCGGGCCTCGCTGCGCCTGGTCCAGACACCGCAGGGGTTCCGACGCCCGGTGCTGGTCGCCGCGCATGCGGCCCACGGAGACGTTGTCGCAACAGATGACGCGGCGATGGTGGAGAGGCTGGGTGTCAAGGTGCATACGGTGCCTGGCAGTTCGCAGGCGTTCAAAGTGACCATGCCGTTCGATTTCGCGGTGGCCGAGTTGATGCTGGAGCGGGAGCTGTGATCATTCCCAGGGTGGGGATCGGCTCGGACGTGCACGCGTACCAGGCCGGCCGTCCTTGTTGGGTGGCCGGATTGCTGTGGGAAGGCGTCGACGGGCTGGTCGGGCATTCGGACGCGGACGTCGTCGCGCATGCGATCTGCGACGCGCTGCTCTCCGCGGCCGGGTTGGGCGACCTTGGCAGTAACTACGGCACCGCGGCGCCCGAGTGGGCCGGGGCGTCAGGCGCTGACCTGCTGGCTGAGACCGCCAGCCGGGTGCGGGCCGCCGAGTTCGAGATCGGCAACGTGGCGGTGCAGATGATCGGCGTACGGCCGAAACTCGGCAACCGTCGCGGTGAGGCTCAGCAACGCCTGACCGGCGTGATCGGGGCCCCGGTGCAGCTCTCCGCGACCACTACGGACGGTCTTGGCTTCACCGGGCGGGGGGAGGGCCTGGCTGCCATCGCGACCGCCTTGGTGTACCCGTACGGCCGCGCTCAACCGGCTGTCGGGGCAGAGTCGTAGGCTGGCCAGCGTGGCGTCCTCGCGGGGTGAGCAAGTGCAGCGGGCGGAGCTGCTCGCCGATCTAGGTCGATATGACGAGGCAGCCGATGAGCTGCGAGCCGTACTCGACACAGACCCGGCCGACGTGGCGGCGCTCGCCCTTCTCGGCTATCTCCGGCTCCGGGCAGAGCGATACGAGGAAGCGTTTCAGTCGGCGGAAGCGGCGACCGGGATCGATCCTCACAATTCTTTGGCGCGGGATGTGAGGGATCAGGCGCTGCTGGCGTTGGGGCGGGCCAGCGAGGTGCCGCCCGAAAGCCCGGCGTGGCGGGTCGACGAGAAACGCCCCGGCCCGGACGACCACAGCGCCCCGCCGCCCGCACCACCGGCGTGGCCACCGTCACGGCCCGGGGCAGAGCGGCCCTGGGCAGAGCGGCCCGGGGCCGAAACGCCCGAGGAGCGGGAGCGTCTGGAGCACGGCTTCACCCGTATGGCGCTCATTGGCGCCACGTGCTGCTGGATCGCGCCACTCCTGGTGGCGGTGTTCGGGCGCAGCCAACTGTTTGCGGGGGTGCTGGGAATCGCGGGGCTGGCAGCGGTCGTGTTGGGGGCCGGGCGGTTGCCTGGCCCAGCCGGTGACGGTCTCGGTGTGCTGAATCGGGTCGACCCGTGGTTGGCGCGCGCGGGCTTGCTGGTGGCGGTTTCCCCGGTGCTGCTGCTGGCGTACGCGGTGACGGGGTACCCCTGGGCGCTGGGCGCGATGATCGCGGCGGGCGCCGCGGTGCTGATCATCATCTTCGTGGTACGCGCTGATCACGGCCCCCCGGCCCGTTAGCGCCACGCCCGCGTTGGCTGCCGCTGCTCCGCCGCGTCGCGGATCAGCCCCGGGTGGCCCAGCTCCAGGCGTAGCTGGCGTCCTCGCACTCCAGGCCGGCGTCGCACAGATCCAGCGGCCGGAAGGTGTCCACCATCACCGCCAGCTCGTCGAAGAACTCGGCGCCGATGGACGCTTCGGCCGCGCCTGGCTGCGGCCCGTGCGTGAAGCCCGACGGGTGCAACGAGATCGAACCCTGCTCGATTTCGGAGCCTTTGCGGGCCTCGTAGTTGCCGCCGGTGTAGAAGAGGACCTCGTCTGAGTCGACGTTGTGGTGGTTGTACGGCACCGGGATCGCGCCGGGGTGGTAGTCGACCTTTCGGGGCACGAACGAGCAGATCACGAAGTTTGGCCCCTGGAATGTCTGGTGCACCGGCGGGGGCTGATGCAACTTCCCGGTGATCGGCTCGAAGTCGTGAATCGAGAACACCCACGGGTAGAGGTGCCCGTCCCACCCGACCACGTCGAACGGGTGATGCGCGTAGCGGAGGCGGGTCCACGCCGGCTCGCCGGCGCTGCCACGGTGCTGCACGTGCACCTCGACATCCTCGCCGTCGGCGAGCAGCGGCTCGGACGGGCCGCGCAGGTCACGTTCGCAGTACGGCGAGTGCTCCAGAAGCTGCCCCCGTACGGACAGATAGCGTTTCGGCGGGCCGATGTGGCCGTTCGCTTCGATCACCAGGGTGCGCACCGTGCCGTGAGGGATGATCCGGTAGATCACCGAGGTCGGGATGATCAGGTAGTCGCCGGCGGACACGTCCAGCGCGCCGAAGGTGGTCTCCACTCTGGCTTCGCCTGCTTCCACGTACAGGCATTCGTCGCCGATGGCGTTGCGGTACAGCGGGCTGGGGGTGTCCGCTGCCACGTACGAGATTCGGCAGTCGTTGTTGGCGAGCAGGCGCTGCCGTCCCAGGATCGGGTCCCGGCCGCTGTCGCTGAGCTTGTGGGTTCGCAGGTGTCGCGGCTTGAGCGGGTGGTTCGGGGTGCGGCGCCAGGGCGGCAGTTCGCCCGGCTCGCTGGCTGTGATCGCGGTCGGCAGATGCTGGTGGTAGAGCAGGGACGAGTCGCTGGAGAACCCTTCCTGACCCATCAGCTCCTCGGCGTACAACGTGCCGTTGGGTTGACGGAACGCCGTGTGGCGCTTGCGCGGGACCTCCCCGACACTGCGGTAGTACGGCATGACAGCCCCCCAGGTTGTTCGATATTCGGACACTCCTGTCCTCTATTTGTAGCGTCGGCTAAGTTAGGTGATCGTGTCAACCGCAGTGCGTGAGCTTTTCGCCGGACTGATCGATGACGCCGCGGTGTTCCCGCCGGGCAACGCGCCACTGCCGGACGCGGTCGTCAGACACCGGGAGCACCGGGGCGCGTGGTATCAGCGCCTGGTCGGTCCGCTGCTGATTCCCGCGTCCCGCCATGCCGAGCTGCTGGCCCTGCTCGATCCCGCTGAGCACCGCCCGGTCGGGCTGATCGGCGACGAGGGGCTCGCTGGCTTCGACGCCGCCTTGGCCGCGGGCCCGTCCGTGATGACGGTGCGGCAAGTGGAGTGGGCGGTGGCGCGCCGGGGGCAGGACCCGCTGCCGGGGTTGCGCTCTCTGCTTGCGTGGGCTCAGGGCAGACCCTTCGATGTGTACGCGGAGATCCCGCTCACCGACGGCTGCATGGCAGCGCTCGACCTGCTCGCCGAGACATCCGCGAGCCGGGTGTCGCCGAAGTTCCGCACCGGGGGCCTGGCCGCGGAGTTGTTTCCGTCCCCGGCTGAACTGGCGGAGGTGATCGTGGCGTGCGCGCGCAGCGAGCTGCGGTTCAAGCTGACCGCCGGACTGCATCACGCCGTGCGTCACGTCGACCCGAAAACTGGATTCACCCACCACGGCTTCCTGAATGTGCTGGCAGCGAGCGCGGCAGCCGACGGCGGCGCGGCGCAGCCCGACGTCGAGCGGCTGTTGTCGGCGTCGTCCCCGGATCCGTTGCTCGACCTGACCCAGGAGTGGCTGGACCAGCCGCGGCCGCTGTGGGTCGGCTTTGGCTCCTGTGACATCGCTGAGCCACTCGAGGACTTGATGCGGCTCGGCTTGATCTAGGGTCAATCCTGAAGATCTTCACTCGGCTGCGCCGGGCGATGACCGGCCCCTGGCGAGAGGAGTCATCAGCGTGGCCAGCACCTGGCTGCCCATCGCGGCGGATCACCCGTACGGGATCCACAACCTGCCGTACGGGGTGTTTGTGCACTCCGACAAGCCCGACGAGGCGCGGATCGGGGTGCGGGTCGGCGAGCACGTGCTGGACCTGAAGGCAGCCGAGGAAGCGGAGCTGGTGGAAGCGGACGAGACGCTCTGCCGTACCAGCATGAACCGGTTCATGGCGCTCGGCCGCCCAGCCTGGACGGCGGTGCGGCAGCGGCTGACTGAGCTGCTGAGCAACCCGCGTCATCGTCAACAGGTGGAGCCGCTGCTGATCCCGCTCACTGAGGTGCGGATGCGGCTGCCGTTCGCGGTCGCCGACTACGTCGACTTCTACAGCTTCGAGCATCACGCCAGCAACGTCGGCAAGATCTTCCGGCCGGGTCAGCCGCCGCTGCTGCCCAACTGGAAGCGGCTGCCCGTGGGCTATCACGGGCGCGCCGGCACGGTGGTGGTGTCCGACACCGATGTGGTGCGCCCGTCCGGCCAGCGCAAACCCCGGGACGCTGACGAGCCGGTGTTCGGTCCCAGCACCAGACTCGACATCGAGGCCGAAGTCGGGTTCGTGGTCGGCGCGCCGTCCCCGATGGGGACGCCTGTGCCAGTGGACCGGATGGCCGACCACGTGTTCGGCATCGTGCTGCTCAACGACTGGTCCGCCCGCGATCTGCAAGCCTGGGAGTACGTCCCGTTGGGGCCGTTCCTGGGCAAGTCCTTCGCCACCTCGATCTCGCCCTGGGTGGTCCCGCTCGACGCGCTGGTCGACGCCCAGGCCGCGGCCCCACGGCAAGATCCAGCGCCGTTGGAGTACCTGTCGGAAACCCACCGGCACGGGTACGACCTGCGGCTGCAGGTGAGTTGGAACGACACTGTGGTGGCGCGTCCGCGATTCGATCAGATGTATTGGACCCCCGCCCAGCAGCTCGCCCACATGACGGTCAACGGGGCCGCGCTGCGTACCGGAGACCTGTTCGCCTCCGGGACGGTGTCCGGGCCAGAGCCCGAGCAGCGGGGGTGCTTCCTGGAGCTGACCTGGGGCGGCGCGGAGCCGGTCACCTTGGCTGACGGCGCCACCCGTAGCTTCCTCGCTGATGGCGACACGGTGACCATCAGCGGAGCAGCGCCCGGCCCGGACGGTGTCATGGTCGGGCTCGGCGAGGTCACCGGCGTGATCCGGCCCGCCGCCGGTTGACGCCAACTGCCGGTGATCGCCCAGCGCCGGGTTCGCTGTCGGCGGGTCGGCGTACCGTCGGACCTATGCGGGCACCGGTTTCGACGGTTCAGGTCACGCGCCTGACCAGCGCATCTGCCACCCAGGTGTGGCGAACCTTCGCCGACCTCAAGGCTCGGGCCAGAGTCTTCTCCAATGTGGACCGGGTCGAGGTGCTCACATCCGAACCGTTCGGGGTGGGAGTCCGCTGGCGGGAGCACCGAGACCTACGTGATCAGCGGCTGGTCGAGGAGCTGCGAGTGGTCAGCGCCGACCCGCCGTACAGCTGTGTGGTGGAGTCGCACGGAGACGGCGCCGACTACCGGGTCCGGTACGAGTTCACGCCGCACAAACGCGGCGCCCGGCTGCGGGTTCACTTCGAGGCGGCGGCTCGGGGCCGTACCGGCCGGTTGCTCGCCACCTTTTTCGGCTGGATCGCGATCCAGGTGGTCGAGGGCGCGCTACGCCAGGAACTGGACGATCTCGCCCACGCCGCCGAGGCCGCGGAACGCCTGCCGATTCAGCAGGCTCCGAAGCTCCGCGGCTGAGCTCTGCCCGAGGCGGCCGCTGCGGTCCGGGCCAAGATCGCCGGCCCGGCCCGGCCCGGCCCGGCTCGGCTCGGCCATGGCCCGGCCCCGCCCCGGCCAAGATCGCTATTTCGAGCGCAGAACTGAAGTGGAACTGCAGTGTTGTTCCCGAAACGGCGATCTTGAACGTGCTGCTAGGCGGCGTCGTAGTCGCTACGAGAGCGCGGCCTCAGCGGCAGCCAGGAAGGCGTCGTTCTCCTCGGGGGCGCCGATGGTGACGCGTACCCCGTCTCCAGGGAACGCCCGTACGATCACGCCGCGCTGCTCGCACTTGGCGGCGAAATCGGCGGCGCCGTCGCCCAGAGGCAGCCACACGAAGTTGGCCTGGCTCTCCGGGACATCGGGCCTGAGGGCGAGCACCGCCTTGTGGACCCGCTCCCGTTCGGCGACCACCCGGTCGGCTCGCCGCTGCATCTCCTCGGTCGCCTCCAGCGCGGCGAGGGCCGCCGCCTGCGCCACCGCGTTGGTGGAGAACGGCGTCACCACCTTGCGCACCGCGTCAGCCACCTCGGGCGCGGCGACCATCCATCCGACCCGCAGCCCGGCCAACCCCCACGCTTTGGACAGCGTCCGCAGCACTGCCACGTTGGGACGGTCGCTGAAGCGTTGCAGCGCGTCCGGGACGTCGGCGTCGGTCACGAACTCCCGGTACGCCTCGTCGACCACCACCAGCACGTCCGCGGGCGTGCGGTCGATCAGCCGCTCCAGGGCGTCGCTCCGGATCGCCGTGCCGGTGGGGTTGTTCGGGTTGCACACCAGGACCACGCGAGTGCGGTCGGTGATCGCCGCGGCCATCGCGTCCAGGTCGTGCGCATGATCTGGGGTGTTCGGCACCCGTACGCTCTTCGCGGCCGCGCCCGCGCTGATGATCGGGTACGCCTCAAAGGAGCGCCACGAGTAGACGATCTCATCGCCGGGCAGCATCGCGGCCTTCACCAGATGCTCGCAGAGCGCCACCGAGCCGCACCCGGTGACGACTCGCGACGGATCCACGCCGTGGCGCTCGGCGAGCTTGTCACGTAGCTCCACCACGCCCATGTCCGGATACCGGTCGACCTGCGCCGCGGCTGTCCCGATCGCCTCCGCCACGCCGGGCAGCGGCCCGTACGGCACCTCGTTGCTGGCCAGCTTGATCGCTTGGGGCAGACCCAGCTCACGGGCCAGGTCGGACGGGTTGCGCCCCGGCACGTACGAGGGAAGGGCATCTAAGTCGGCGCGAGTCAGTCGGCTCATGGCAGTCCTCCGGCGGTCACATCGAGGGGGTCTTCTGGTCCGGCTGCTGTTGGCGCTCAGTCTGCTCCGGCGTCGCCTGCACCACCACGGTGCGACCGAATTTGTCATGCAGGCACAGCCGCAGTGGGCGGTCCCACACGCACCACAGGTAATCGGCCAGCTGCAGCGGGATCAGACACGGGAACAACAGCACGGGAGAGGACAGGAAGAACCATCGGAAAAAGGACGCGCGGAAGCCGGGCATCTCGCCGTCGTAGCGAACCACCCCGATGTGAAACAAGCGCTTGCCCAGGGTCTGGCCCCGCCACGCGACCGCCGGCACCTCGTACGCGAACCACAGCCCGAGCCCGACCAGCATGATCGCCCACTGCAGGTTTTCTGCCTCCGCGCTGGCCATCGGCATCTCGTCGACCTGCCCGGAGGCCCAGCGTTGCACCTGCCGGTACGTTGGCGCGAACTCCTGCCACCACTGGTAGACGAACCAACTGTTCACCAGGATGTTGAGCCCGAGCACCGCCAGGATGTCTACCAGCCGGGCCATGAACCGGGCGCTCAGAGCGCCCAACGGCTTGCCGTGCACGGTGGTCTGGCTGTCCGGACGGCCCCCCGGCGGCAGGCCGCCCGGGGCTCGGACGTGCCACCGCTGGTGTGAGGGCGGCGCCGGCTGCCAGCCGCTCGGCGCGCCAGCCTGGCCGCCGCGGACCTGGCCCTGGTCTCCGGAACCCAATCCGCCGCCCTGATGCGGGCTTCCCTGCCGACCGCCGGCCTGCCCGACGTCACCCTGCTGCGTGCCGCTGGGCTGGGGGCTGCTGTCGATGCCGGTCTGCGAGGAGTCAGCCGGCGCGGCGCCGGGCCCGAAGGCGGTAGGCGTGGCCGCCGGCGGCGTCGCGGGCGGTGTCGCATCCACTGGGATCGCCTCGCCGACCCACTGCTCGCCGTCCCAGTACCGCTGCACGGTCTCTTCCACCGGATCCGGGTACCAGCCGGGGACGATCGACTTGCTCATGCCCCGCCTCGCTTAGTCACCCCGACCGCTGCGGCGCGGCATGAGGCGCCTTTGCGCTGTGCTGGTCGATTCGCTCGCTGCCGCAAACTCATACCCCGCCTCGCTTCGCTGCGGCGCGGCATGAGGCACTTTCGCGCTGTGCTGGTCGATTCGCTCGCTGCCGCTCGCTCATGCCTCGCCATTCTTCCGGAAGCCGAGTGCCGGCCCGGAAAGGGGCCAGCGCATCGGCAGTCCGCAGCCGGCAACAGGCTGCCCGAATTCCGCAACCGGGACGCCGGGGTGGCGGACAGGCCGACCACCCCGGCGCTCGGCGGCTACAAGTTGCCGCGCCGGTCCTGCTCCCGTTCGATCGCCTCGAACAGCGCCTTGAAATTGCCCTTGCCGAACCCCATCGAGCCGTGCCGTTCGATCAGCTCGAAGAAGAACGTGGGGCGGTCCTGCATCGGCTTGGTGAAGATCTGCAGCAGGTAGCCGTCCTCGTCGCGGTCGACCAGGATGCCGCGCTGTTTCAATTGCTCCACCGGCGCCCGTACCTGGCCGATCCGGGCGCGGAGCTCGGGGTCGTCGTAGTACGAGTCCGGGGTGTTCAGGAACTCCACGCCCGATGCTCGCATCGCGTCCACCGCCGCGATGATGTCGCCGGTGGCGAGCGCCACGTGCTGCGGGCCCGGCCCCCGGTAGAACTCGAGGAACTCGTCGATCTGCGACTTCTTCTTGCCCACGGCGGGCTCGTTCAGCGGGAACTTCACCTTCCGGGTGCCGTTGGCGACCACCTTCGACATCAGCGCCGAATACTCGGTGGCGATGTCGTCGCCGATGAACTCAGCCATGTTCTCGAACCCCATCACCCGGTGGTAGAACTCCACCCACTGGTTCATCTGGCCGAGTTCCACGTTCCCCACCACGTGGTCGATCGCCTGGAAGCATCGCGCCGGCCTGGCGCCCGCCGCGATGGCGGCCCTGTGGTCCACGATCGGGGAGCGGGCTGCGAAGCCCGGCAGGAACGGCCCGTCGTACCGGGAGCGGTCGACCAGAGTGTGGCGGGTGTCGCCGTACGTGGCGATCGCGGCCACCCGCACCGTCCCGTTCTCATCGGACAGGTCATGCGGCGCCTCAAGCCCGACCGCTCCCTGCGCCAGCGCGTGGGCGTACCCGGCGTCGACGTCAGGCACCTCCAGCGCGATGTCGGAGATCCCGTCGCCGTGCTTGGCGTGGTGCTCGCTGGCGGCGGACCCCGCGCGCACGGCGCCGGTCAGCACGAACCTCGCTGACCCAGATTTGAGCACGTACTCGGCGTGGTCCGGGTAGCCGGTCTCGGGGCCCCGATACGCCGTCAAGTTCATCCCGAACGCATGCGAGTAGAAGTGCGCGGCCTGCTTCGCGTTGCCGACCAGGAACCGCAGGTGATCCACCCCTTTGACCGGGAACGAATCAGCCGATATGTCATGCGGGATCGCGCCCACCAAGGCATCAAGATCCTCACTTCCCACCGCTGTTTGTGCCGCCCCCCTCATCGCTGCCTCCTCGTGGCGTCGTCGTCGATATGAGTGAGCATCTCTCCGGGTGCCGGGCTGGGCAACCGTACACAAAAATGCTAGTCATGTTGTGCAAAAGCTATAGCGCAATTGGAGTCTAGATGGGCAATTCGCATAGTGATCTATCGGTCGATGAGCTGGACGTGCGGCTGATCCGGCTGCTGGCTGATGAGCCGCGAGTTGGGGTGCTGGAATGCTCACGTCGGCTCGGGGTGGCAAGAGGCACGGTGCAGGCACGCCTGGACAAACTAGTGGAACGGGGCGTGATCCGGGGGTTCGGGCCACAAGTGGCGCCGGCTGCCCTGGGCTACACCGTCACCGCGTTCATGACATTGGAGATCACCCAGAGCCGGGGGCACGACGAAATGGCCGCGCACCTGGCGACGGTGCCGGAGGTGCTCGAGGCGCACACGATCACCGGCCCCGGGGACCTGTTGTGCCGGATCGTGGCTCGCTCCAACGCTGACCTGCAGCGGGTGATTGACGGGATCGTCTCGCACCGCGGGGTGGTACGTGCCTCCACGCACATCGCGTTGGTCGAGCAGATCCCGTACCGGGTGCAGCCCCTGGTGGCGGCCGTAGTAGCCGAGCCCGCAGCCCAGCGCTGAGCCGTCTGTTTCCCGGGGCGGCGTCGGCTGTCCCTCTTGGGGCGGCGTCGGTGCGGCGTGTGGGCCTTGCGAACCGGGGCGTCGGGCCTACGGTGAGCGAGTGGCGAAGGGTGCGGCAGGCAGATTTCAAACCTTCCTGGGCTTCATTGGCCTAGTGGCTCTCGGTGTCACCGCGTCCATCGTCACCGGTGTCAATCCGATGGAGTACGTGGAGGACGCGGCGAGCACAGCGCTGGAACGGATCCAGGGCAACCTGGCTACACCCGATCCTGAGTGGAGCGAACGGGTTGACGGCCCGGCGGTGGCCGCGACGGTCACCACGTCCCATGTGGTGGTGGTGCTCAACGGCGCGGTCGAGGTGCGGGAGCGCAGCGACGGCAGCCCAGCCTGGTATCGCATGGTCGACTGGGCGACACCCGCGGGCGAGGTGGTGGTGGCCGGTCGCTCCAGCGGGGGCGGTTTCGAGGTGCTGGACTCGGCCTCCGGCGATGTTCGGTGGGCAGATTCGAACGCCAGCGATGTGTGGCCGTACCAGGACATGGTTCTCTCCACCACCTGTCGCAGCGACGGCAGTGGTTGTGTGATGCGGGCTCGTTCCACCGAGGACGGCGCCGAGCAGTGGCGGTTGAAGCTCTCAGGCGCGCCGCAGCGGCTCGCCGGGCACGTGGAATTTGACCTGGCGGTCGAGCGGGCCGGCTTGCTGCGACCCGACTACCCGGGCGCGGCGCCGCGACTGCTGGGGGCGGTGATCGACGGACAGGTCACCGTGGTCGACACCCGTTCCGGCAACGTGTCCGGGACCCTGCCCGAGGATCGGAACACCCGAGTCACCGTGGTCGGGGACCGGGTGCTCGGGGTGACCGCAAGGCCGACTGCGAACGGAGGCTGCCGTCACACCGTACGGGCGTGGATGCCGTCCGGAGTCGAAGCGTGGCGCCGCTCCGGGTACGACTTCGGCACCGTCTCCGGGTCGGGGTGCGAACCCCGAGCCGATCCGCTCTCCGCCGGCGGCGTGGTCGCCGCGGTGGGGCCGAAGGGGCGCCCCGTGCTGCTACGCGCACGAGACGGTCACCCGCTCTGGACGGGCGAGCGCCGGGAACGGGTGCTCGCGACCGACGGCCAGGTGGCGATCAGCCGCGCCCCGGATGGTCGGCAGCTGGTCGTGAACAGCGCCGAAACCGGCGCTGAGCTATGGCGGCGTGCCGCCAGCTCTGACGTGGAGGTCATGCTGACCGACACCGCTGTGTTGATCAAGAATTCGAGTTCCGGGACCATCACGGCGCTCGCGTCTGACACCGGTTCGCTGCTGCAGCGCTGGGAGTCGCAGGCGGCGGTGGTCGGCGCCGACGATGCGGGTGTGGTGCTGCGCAACGGCCGGACCATCGGCTACGCCGCCTGGTGACCAGGCTGGCCCGGCGAGCCCGGTGGGGCTTGTTGGGGCCGTCAGCGCGGCGCGGCGGTTCACACTTCGGGCGGCTGAGCGGCGGTGGTCGGACGGCTGACCCTAAGCTCCCCAGGTATGCCGGAGTTCGCGCACACAGACCTGCTGCCGTTAGGCGAGGACACCACTGAGTACCGGTTGCTCACCAGCGACGGGGTGAGCACGGTCGAAGCCGCTGGACGCACCTTCCTCAGCGTTGAGCCGCAGGCGTTGCAGCTGCTCACCACCACCGCGATGCGGGACATCGCGCACCACCTGCGGCCAGCGCACCTGGCTCAGCTGCGACGCATCCTGGACGACCCGCAAGCCTCGTCGAACGACAAGTTCGTGGCGTTGGACCTGCTGCGCAACGCCAACATCGCCGCCGGCGGAGTGCTGCCGATGTGTCAGGACACCGGCACCGCGATCGTGATGGGCAAGCGCGGCAGCGGGGTGCTCACCGACGATCGCGACAGCGAGCACATCGCGCGCGGGGTGCATCAGGCGTACACGGAATTGAATCTGCGCTACTCGCAGCTGGCGCCGCTGACGATGTGGGAAGAGAAGAACACCGGCACCAACCTGCCGGCGCAGATCGAGCTGTATTACGACGAGCACGCGGGCTCGGCGTACAAGTTCCTGTTCATGGCCAAGGGTGGCGGCTCGGCGAACAAGAGCTTCCTGTACCAGGAGACCAAAGCGGTGCTCAACCCGAAGCGGATGATGTCGTTCCTGGACGAGAAGCTGCGCTCGCTGGGCACCGCGGCGTGCCCGCCGTACCACCTGGCGGTCGTGGTGGGTGGCACCAGCGCCGAGCACACCCTGAAGACCGCCAAGTACGCCAGCGCCCACTACCTCGACACCCTGCCCACGTCGGGCTCGCCCAGCGGCCACGGTTTCCGGGACCTGGACCTCGAGCAGCAGGTGCACGAGCTGACCCGGGAGTTCGGGATCGGCGCCCAGTTCGGGGGCAAGTACTTCTGCCATGACGTGCGGGTGATCCGGCTGCCCCGGCACGGCGCCTCCTGCCCCGTGGCGATCGCGGTCTCCTGCTCAGCTGACCGGCAGGCGCTCGGGAAGATCACCCCGGAGGGGGTGTTCCTGGAGCAGCTGGAGCCGGACCCGGCCCGCTACCTGCCGGAGGTGGAGCCCTCCGAGCTCTCCGACGAAGGCGTGGTGCGGATCGACCTGAACCGCCCGATGTCCGAGATCCGCGCCGAGCTGTCGAAACACCCCGTGAAGACCCGGCTCTCGTTGACCGGCCCGCTGGTGGTGGCGCGCGACATCGCGCACGCCAAGATCGCCGAGCGGCTGCACGCCGGCGAGCCGATGCCGGCGTACCTGCGGGACCACGCGGTCTACTACGCGGGCCCGGCGAAGACCCCCGAGGGGTACGCGTCCGGCTCGTTCGGGCCGACCACGGCGGGGCGGATGGACTCGTACGTGGAGCAGTTCCAGGCCGCCGCCGGCTCGTTGGTGATGCTCGCCAAGGGCAACCGCTCAGCCCAGGTCACCAAGGCGTGCGCCACGCACGGCGGCTTCTACCTCGGCTCGATCGGCGGCCCGGCCGCCCGGCTGGCCCAGGACTGCATCAAGAAGGTCGAGGTGCTGGAGTACCCGGAGCTGGGGATGGAGGCGGTCTGGAAGATCGAGGTGGTCGACTTCCCGGCGTTCATCGTGGTGGACGACAAAGGCAACGACTTCTTCGCCGACACCACCGGCCCGTCCACGACCCCGCTTCTCACCATCAGCACCCGGTAGCCCGAGCCGTAGCAGCGCAAGGGCCCGGCCGCGAAGCGGCCGGGCCCTTGACGTTGTCTTGCGATGAACTACTTGGTGGTGATCACCACGGTCTTGGCGGCCTTGTCGTGCCAGCCCTGGTACCGGCCGCTCTTGTCGAAGAACGGCGAGAGCAGCACCAGCAGCTGCACGATCCCGCCGACGCACGGGATCAGGCCTGCGGCGAAGATGGTGCCCCACCGGATGAAGCCGCCTCCGGCGCCGGGGACCTGGCCGGTCTGCTGGTTGACCACCTTGACGCCCATCAGCTGCTTGCCGAGGGTGGCGCCCCGAAGCCCGACCAGCAGCGCCTCGTACAGCGCGGTGACCACCAGAATGATGATGGCGGTCAGGAAGATGGCCGCGAAACTCGGAGTGGGGCTGCCGCCAGCCGCAAGGTCCTCCTCTTGGGAGGCCACCACGGAGGTGACCACCACGAAGTACAGGATGCACACCGGGATGCCGACGATCACTGCGTCGATGAGCCGGGCCAGGAACCGGTTGCCCATCGAGGCGGGCTGGCCCACGCCGCCTGGCATCCCGTAGCCACCGCCCATCGGGGGCTGGCCGTACCCACCCTGCTGCTGTGGCGGGTATCCGCCCTGCTGCTGAGGTGGATAGCCGCCCTGCTGAGGTGGATAGCCACCGGCGCCGCCGCCGTAGCCGGGCTGACCTCCGTAGCCGGGCTGCTGGGCGCCATAACCGGGCTGACCACCGTAGCCCGGTTGTTGCTGACCGCCTTGGTAGCCACCAGACGGGTCGTACGGATTCGTCATCGGAGAAACCCCCGGGGGTTGCAGGTCTAGGGTCACGTCCGCGGGAGAACGGGCGCCTCGCGCAAACTATCAGGTACCCGCCACGTAAGCGGCCGGCAGTCCATTCGCTGGTCAGGGGGCATAACTCATAGCCACACTGCAATTGCGGAGGGCGAATAGGAGGTGGCATTGTCCTCGCGGGACCGACCTGTTCCGGGCACCATGAAGCGATGACCGACAGCCAGGAATTCCGAGTCGAGCGGGACACCATGGGCGAGATGCGGGTCCCGGCATGGGCGAAGTGGCGGGCCCAGACGCAACGCGCGGTGGAGAACTTCCCGATCTCAGGCGGTCGGCTGGAAGTCGCGCAGATCCGAGCCCTCGCCCAGATCAAGGCCGCGGCCGCCACGGTCAACGCCGAGCTGGGAGCAGTGCCCGCGCCGGTGGCCGACGCGATCGCCGCGGCGGCGGCAGAAGTCGCGGAGGGACGTCACCACGACCAGTTCCCGGTGGACGTGTTCCAGACCGGCTCCGGCACCTCGTCCAACATGAACTGCAACGAGGTGATCGCCACACTCGCCACCGAGCGACTCGGTGAGCCGGTGCACCCCAACGACCACGTCAACGCGTCACAGTCGTCCAACGACGTCTTCCCGTCCTCGATCCACTTGGCGGCGACCGATGCCGTGGCCAGAGACTTGATCCCGGCCCTGGAGCAGCTCGCCGCGGTCCTGGAACGCAAGGCGGAGGAGTTCGCCGACGTGGTCAAGGCTGGGCGCACCCACCTGATGGACGCCACCCCGGTGACCTTGGGACAGGAGTTCGGCGGGTACGCCGCGCAAGCCCGTCATGGCGTGCGCCGGCTGCACGGGTGCCTGCCCCGGCTGGCTGAGCTGCCGCTCGGGGGCACCGCCGTGGGCACCGGCATCAACACCCCGCCGGGGTTCGCGGCGAAGGTGATCGAGCGATTGCGCGAGAGCACCGGGCTGCCGGTGACGGAGGCGCAGGACCACTTCGAGGCACAAGGCGCCCGGGACGGGTTGGTGGAGGCGTCCGGGCAGCTGCGTGTGGTGGCGGTGAGCCTGTTCAAGATCGCCAACGACATCCGCTGGATGAGTTCGGGCCCCGGCGCCGGGCTCGCTGAGATCACGCTGCCGGATCTGCAGCCTGGCTCCTCGATCATGCCGGGGAAGGTGAACCCGGTGCTGTGCGAGGCGGTCCGGCAGGTCTGCGCTCAGGTGGTGGGCAATGACGCGGCGGTCGGATTCGCCGGCGCCGCTGGTGATTTCGAACTCAACGTGATGCTTCCTGTGATGGCGCGCAACGTGTTGGAGTCGATCCGCCTGCTCTCCAACGTGACGCTGCTGTTCGCCAACCGATGTGTCTCGGGCATCGCGGCTGACGAAGCACGCTGCCGGGACCACGCCGAACGCTCGCCCGCGATCGTCACCCCGCTGAACCGGCGCCTCGGGTACGAAGAGGGCGCCGCGATCGTCAAACAGTCGCTGGCGGAGGGCAAGCCGATCCGGCAGGTGGTGGTCGAGCGGGGTCATGTCGCCGCGGGGCGCATCACCGAGGCAGAGCTGGATCAAGCCCTGGACGTGCTCGCGATGACCCGCCGGCCCGGGTCGAGCTGACTGCAGGCCGGCGCGGCTCCCGGCCGGTCGCCTCAGCGAGCTGCAGCGGGGATCAGGCCAGCGACTTGGCGATGGCGGCCGCGGCGGCCAGCACCTGGGGGCCGATCCGGGAGGCGTCCAAGGACCCGATCGTCACCACGCCCACGCTGGCGTCCAACCCGTCCACCCCGAGCACCGGCGCGGCCACGCCGTGCGCCCCGGCCTCCAACTCGCCTGACGAGGTCTGATAGTCGGATTCGCCGCGCCGGCCAGCGAGGATCGCCTGCCCCGCGGCGCCGCGGGAGAGCGGATGCCGGGACCCGGCCCGGTACGCGACGTGGAACTGGGTCCAGCTCGGTTCCACCACCAGCAGCGCGAGCGCCTCGCCGGCATCGGCGATGGTCAGGTGAGCGGTGGCGCCAGCGCTTTCCGCAAGCTGCCGTAACGCGGGAAGCGCGGCATCGGCGATCAGCGGCTGGGCGCGTTGCGCGAGTTCCAGCACGGCCATCCCGAGGCGCAACCTGCCGGAGCGGTCGCGATGCGCCAAGCCGTGTTTGACCAGCGTCGCAGCCAACCGGTACACGACTGCTCGAGCCACTCCGAGCCGTTCCGCCACCTCAGTCATGGTGAGTCCGGTCGGTGTTTC
The DNA here is from genome assembly GCA_050701815.1 of Micromonosporaceae bacterium. Classification (GTDB taxonomy): domain Bacteria; phylum Actinomycetota; class Actinomycetes; order Mycobacteriales; family Micromonosporaceae; genus WHSM01. Next base: position 29,330 of record JBOGDL010000404.1, read on the forward strand.
GGCGATCAGGGAGAGCAGTCGAAGTCCACGGTCGAGTGTCTGCGCGGTCTCCCGTCCAGGTGAGGCGGCCACGGGCTGACCCTACGACGCG
>JBOGDL010000405.1:0-41080 GCA_050701815.1 Micromonosporaceae bacterium
TCCCTCCGGGTGTCGTCAGATCCGACCGCGACCGGGTCGCCGGGCCCGGCGTTCGTCGCAGCCGCGTTGCGCTTGCGGTACGCGCGGTAGTAGGGCCACAACGCGACCCAGAGGGCCACGGCGGCCAGGAAGATCACGGACGGCTTGCCCAGCCATGACCAGCCATGCAGCGAGTGCGACAGGAACAGGTAGCGCTCGGCCAGATCACCCAGCACCACGGCGAGCAGGAACGGCACTCTGGGCCAGTCCCAGTGGATCGCGACCACCCCGAGCACCGCGGCGCCGAGCATCACCAGGATGTCGTTGACGTTGTTGTTGGCGGTGAACGCGCCGATCCCCAGCAGCACCAGCAGGAACGGGACCAGCCAGGTGCCTTTCACGAACGTCAGTTTGATCAACTGACGCAGGAACAGGAACGCGATGCCCACCGCCACCAGGTTGGCCAGCACCATGATCCACACCATGGAGAACGTGACGTCCAGCTTGGACGTGAGCATCTCCGGCCCCGGGTTGAGGCCCAGGATCAGGAAAGCGCCCAGCAGCACGGCGGCGCCCACGCTCCCGGGAATCCCGAACGCGATCGTCGGGATCAGCGATCCGGCGTCCTTGGCGTTGTTGTTGGCGCCGGCGGCGAGCACTCCCTCGATCGAGCCCTTGCCGAATTCCTCAGGGTGCTTGGAGGTCTGCTGGGCGTGCCCGTACGCGATGAATTGCGAGACCGTGCCCCCCATTCCGGGGATCAGCCCGATCCCGATCCCGATCGCGCTGGAGCGCACCACCACCGACCAGTGCCGCAACGTGTCCCGGACCCCGGTTGCCAGACCCGAGACATTCGCCGTCGTACGCTGCGCGATCGCGGACTTGCTCAGCATCAGCTGCAGCACCTCCGCGCCGGCGAACAGGCCCACCACCAGCGGCACCAGGTCGATGCCGTCCAACAGGTACAGCTGGTCGAACGTGTACCGGGGCACCCCCGCCTGAGGATCGATGCCGACCAGCGCCACCAGGACGCCGAACGCCGCCATCAGGAAGCCCTTCACCACGTTGCGTCCGGACAGCGAGATCACGAACGTCAGGCCGACCAGGGTCAGCATGAAGAACTCGGGGGGACCGAACGCGAGCACCAACGGGCGGATCACCGGCACCGACAGCGCCAGGAAGAAGGCGCCCAGAAGCGCCCCCAACGAGGACGCGAACAGCGCGGCGCCCAACGCCCGTCCGGCCTCGCCGCGCCGGCTCAGCGGGTAGCCGTCGAGCACGGTGGCGGCGGAGGTCGCCTCACCGGGGACACCCACCAGGACCGAGGTGATGTCGCCGGTGGTGGCCGTGGTGACCCACATGCCGAGCAGGAAGGCGAACGCCTGCACGGGCTCCATGTCGTAGATGAAGGGCAGCATCAGCGCGAGCGTGACCGACCCCCCGAGGCCGGGAAGGATGCCGACCACGAAGCCGATGCCGATGCCGACCAGAGCCAACAGCGCCGTCTCCGGCTGCAACACCGCGAACAGGCTCTCCAGGAATGTCTGCAGCATGCGCACCTTCTCCTCGGAGGACCGCGTAGCGGGAACGTACGCTGGTCACCACCGCATTTGGGAAGTCTCGTCTCATTAAGTGGGCGCTCGGGTCATTTCAGACGGCGGCGACGAAGCGGGTCAGTCGGCAGCCGACTCGAGGTAGCCGATCACGTCCTCGAGGCGCCCCACTGTGGCGTACTTGAGGTGCATGTCGAACAGGTTCACCTGGTGGCACAGCTGGCTGCGGTCAAATGTGGCCTCCTCGACCACGGCCACCGGGAACCCGAGCGAGTACGCGTCAACCACACTGGCGCGCACACAGCCGCTGGTGGTCTCCCCCGCGACCACGAGCGTGTCGACGCCGAGCTGCCGCAGCCAGGTCACCAGCGGGGTGCCGAAGAACGCGCTCGCCCGGCTCTTGAAGACCACCAGCTCGTCCGGCGCCGGGGCCAACTCCGGGACGATCTGGTAGTCGCCAGCCCCGTCCTCGCCGGGTCGCCGAGCCCGCAGAGTGGGCGCGCCCAACCGGCCCTGGGGGCGGGTCTCGCCGGTGGTGTGGATCACCGGAATCGCCGCCGCACGCGCGGCGCGTAGCAGAGTCGTCAACGGACCGAGGGCATCCCAGGCCGCCATCCCGCAGGTGGCGGGGAACTCCTCGATGCCCTCCGCGAGCGGCAAAGGCCGATCGCCGAAGACCTTGCGGTAGCAGTCGATCAGCAGCAGCCCCGGCGCCTCACCGAGCTGACGTCGGCTCTGGTACCGGCTCGCGATCAGGCGCTCGTCCGGGCCGATCACATCGTCCCAACAGTGACTGTCGCCGGATCGGCTGACAGCACCTGCTGGGACGCGGCGGTCAGGCGACGGGTTCATGACGCGGCGTCTGATAGTCGCGGACCCGCCGGCCGAAGCGGCCGACCCCCAAAGCGGCGAGGATCGGCACGGTCCCACCCACGCTGAGTGCCACGACCGGCCCGAAGACGCCGGCCACGGCCCCGACCTGCAGGTCGCCCAGGGCCGGGCCGCCACGGGACGCGATCTGGTACGTCGAAGTCGCCCGTCCCCGTAGCGAGTCGGGTGTCTCCAGCTGCACCGCCGCATGCCGCACCGTGGTGTGCATCGCATCCCAGAGCCCCAGGCCCGCGGCTGCGATCAACGCCACCGCGAACCCGGGCGCCTGGGCCAGTGCTATCACCGTGATCCCGTACGCCGCCGTGGCCCAGAGCACGATGCGCCCCGCGCGCACGGTGCGGGAGAACCGGATCACCAGCGCCGAGCCGATGAGTGCCCCGACCGCCGGCGCGGCCGCCAGCAGGCCGTAGCCCGAGGCGCCCACTTTGAGCACATCGGCGGCCAGCGCCGGCAGCAAGGCCCGGTACGCGCCGAACAGGTTGCACACCAGGTCCAGACCGATCAACTGCATGATGAGCGAGCGGCGGACAATCCACGTGAAGCCCTCCCTGATGTTGCGCCAGACGCTGTCGTGCCTGGCGTGGCTCGCGGGCACAGAGATGCGCAGCCACCCCAGCGCCGCGATCAGCACCAGGTAACTGAACACGTCGGCCAGGTACATCCCCGCTGGACCCGACACCGCTATCAGCAGGCCAGCCAGCGCCGGGCCCACCAATATGGCGATCTCTCGTGACGGGTTGACCAGTGCGAACGCCGAGACCAGGTGCTGCTTGGGAACCACCGCGGGGATCAGCGCCTGCCGGGCGGGGCGGTCAAAGGTCTCAGTGCCAGTGACCAGCAGCACCGCCAGCAGGATCTGCCAAGGCTGGATGTCCCCGCTCAGGGTGAGGACCGCGAGGCCCAGGCTGACCAGCAGCGCGAGCGTCTGCGTCAGGCACAACAGCCGGCGTCTGTCCACCCGGTCAGCCCAGGCGCCGCCCAGCGGCGAGAGCACGATCAGCGCCACTGCCTGGACCAACCCCACCAGGCCGGTCTGCAACGTGGAACCCGTCAGGTGGTAGATGTGGTACAGGTTGGCCACGATCGTGCCCCGGGCGCCGATCTCCGACAGCACTGTCCCGACCCAGTACAGGCCGAAGTCCCGGTTTCGCAGCAGCGGGGGAAGCTTCATCTCCCCGACCTGCGCCGCTACGCCGACTCGGCGGCCAGCATGGCCGTCACCTGGTCGACCGTGCGCACCCGGCACATCCGCGGGAAGACGTGCTCGACGAAGAACGAGCGCTGCGGCTGATACCCGGTCAGGCCGTCGCTGACCACCACCACCTGGTAGTCCATGTCCCGGGCGGCGTACGCGGTGCTCGCGATCCCCACATGGGTGGAGCCCCCCACGAGCAGCACCGTGTCGACGCCGCGACTGCGCAGACTCAGGTCGAGGTGGGTCTGGAAGAAGGCGTTCCAGCGGTGCTTGGGCACGTCGTAGTCGCCGGGCTGCGGCGCGAACTCCGCCAGCACGGCCATGGCCTCGCGGGGATGCGCGAAGCCGAACGTCTGCCCCTCCGGCCCCCAGGGCTGGAACGACTCGTCGGTGTCCGCGAGGGTGCGGTTCACGTCCACGGCGTCGGGCCGGTGATCGGCCCGTGCGTAACAGAGTGGAACGCCATGCGCGCGACAGGTCGCGATCAGGCGCTTGACCGGCGCCACCGCCGCCGCGCCTTCGATCTTCGACCGGTAGCACTCCAACATGTCGAAGACGACAAGGGCCGTTCTGGTGGGACTGAGCGATTCACGCGGCGCTGCCCGCGGCGCTGCCTGTGGCGCTGCCGATCTGTGTTGTTGCGGCGACATGCGGCCCCTTCTTATCCGGTCCGGGCGGCGGGAAGGTGTCGATCAGCCTGGGCTTGCCAACCTTACGGTCAAATGGTAAGACCATAAGGTCGTTGAATGAGAGCTGTCAATTCCGGTCGCACGCCCCTGGGGAAAGAGGCAGTCCAATGGCGACACCGCCATCCACGACCATCCTCAAGGCTTTCGAGCTGCTCGCCTTGTTCACAGAGCGCCCGCTGCTCGGGGCCGGCGAGGCCGCCCGATTGCTTGGCGCGCCGCGGGCGAGCACCCACCGACTCCTCATCACCCTGCGTGCCGCAGGGGTGCTGGAATCCAATGAACAAGGGCAGTACCGGCTGAGCCTGCGCCTGTTCGAGATCGGTTCCTTCGCCCCGCTGCGGCGACGGCTGCACGACCGATCCGCGGTTCCCTTGGAGCGTCTCGTCGCCGACGCCGCGCTCCCCGCCCACCTGGTGGTGCGTGACGGCGACGACCTGCTGTGCCTGGAGAAGGTCGACCATCCGCGAACTGACGTCCCAGGTTCTGTGGGGCAGCGAGTGCCGCTGCACGCGACCGCGGCAGGCAAAGTGCTTCTGGCGCACGCGCCCCGGACCGTGATCGACCGCTACGTCACCGAGCCACTGGCCCGGTTCACACCCCACACGGTGGTGGAGCCGCACCGCCTGCTCGCGGAGCTCTCCCGGATCCGGGACCGGGAGCTGGCGTGGGAGCGCGAAGAGTACTGCCTCGGAATCGCGTCGCTGGCGACCGGGATCTGGAACCACACCGGCAAGCTCGTGGCCGCCATCTCCGTGTCCGCCGCCACCCTGCCCGATGGACGGCGACTCCGGTACGCCGAGCGCCCGCTGCTCGCCACCGCAGCCGAGATCCAGCGTCGACTCGGCGGCGTGCCACACCAGGGCACTTCGCTGCCGGTGCGGGCGACCCGCCAACGCGAGACTGCCTGACGAGCGGTGACGCGAGTCGTCACAGCGCGGACCCGGCTCACATCGTTGTGAGCCGGGCCAGTCTCGCCACAGCGCTGATTCAGCGCCGGCGACGCCGGTCACGCAGGCGGCGCTGACTCAAGCTTGCTTCGCTTTCCGCAGCACCTTCTCGTACCGCTTCTCCCATTCAGCGCCCTCGGAGACCAGTTGGTCCACGTCCACCGTGACCGTCTCCATGCCCTTCAGCGCATCGCCTTGGTACTTCGCGCGGGCGGGCACCCGGAAGTCCTCGACCATCGCCTGCTGGGCCTCTGTCAGCTGCCACTCCATGAACAGCAGCGCAGACGCCGGATTGCTGGCGCTGCGGAGCAGACCGACGCCGTTGGGCCGGACCACAAGCGGCTCCACCGCGGGCGTCCGCGCCACCGGTGCCCCTTGATCGGTCAGCTCGTCGATCAGGTGGTTGTACGCGCTCACCGACACCCCGTACTCCCCGGAGCCGAGGAACTGCGCTTGAGTCGTGTTCCCTTCCACCTGGACCGAGTTGGCGGCGATCTTGGAGAAGAGCTCGTCCACCTCCGCCTGGCTCATGCCTTCCTCCTCGGTCAGGTGCCCCGACAGAGCCATGTACCACTCGAACGCCCTCGGCTCGATCATCATCTTTCCAGCGAACCGTTTGTCCGCCAGGTCCTCGAAGGACGTCGGGGGCTGACTGACCACCTTGGTGTTCCAGGACACGGTGAAGACATTGAGGCGACTGCCCACCCAACCCTCCTGCTGCGCGGCGTCCACCAGTCCTTCCGCGGCCGGGCCCTGGTAGTCACGCAACAGGCCCTCGGTCTGGGCGGTGGCGAGCTCCTCCGCGTTGCTGTCGTACACGTCGGCGCCGCCCTTCTTGGCGTTCGCCTCCTGCAGCAGCCGCTGCAGCACCTGGTTCGCCTTGGCCCGGTACACCTCGACCTTGATCCCGTAGCGATCGGTGAACACCTTGGTCTCGTCACCGAGGTCGGTGTTGGAGGTGTAGACCTGCAGCCCGTCCTCCTGCTTCGCCAGCTTCACCAACCGCTCAGTCCGCGCCTCGCCCTCGAGGCCCTTGAGCTTGTCAAGCACCGCCGCGAAGGGGTCGTCTCCACTGGAGCCGGCCTCCTCACCGGTGGGCGGTCCACCGCACGCGGTCGCCACCAGTAGCAGCGACAGCACCGCGGCGGATCGCCGGATCGTGGCTAAGACGCGCTCCCGAATGCTCATGCGCGTTCTCGCTTCGCTGCGAACCCACATGAGGCACATCCGCACTGTGTCATTTGATTCGCTCGCTCTCGCTCGCTCATGGGCCCTCCTGGGTCGCGCAGCAATGTGCCCGCCATCTTGGACTCGTCCCACCGACGACGCCTCGAATCCGACCCACTATCCGAGACAGCTGACTGTCTCGGGCCTCCTCAGCCGTCCTACGGTGCGCTTGCCCCATCGAGTCTGAGGAGACCCGCGATGCTTGGACGGACCCTCGCCGCTGCCATGCTTCTGACGCTCGTCGCTTGTGGCTCCCCGACGGCGTCCTCCGGAAAGGGTGGCGCTGACGGCCTGAAGAGCTCGTTCGGACCGGTCTTCAAGAAAGTCGAAGGCCTGGACGGACAAGCCCGACGGGACGAGCTGATCAAGCTCGCCAAGAAGGAGGGCGACGTCAAGTGGTACACGTCCCACAACGCCGACATCGCGCGCGCCATCATCAAGGCGTACCAGGAAGAAACAGGTCTTAAGGTTTCGCTCTACCGCGCCGGTAGCGAGACGGTCCGCAACCGCGCTCTGGAGGAAGCCGCCGCCGGACGCCAGGGCGGCGACGTGGTGGAGACCAACGGACCCGAGCTGACAGCCCTCGCCGACGAGGGCGTGTTTGAAGATCTCGAATCACCGGTTCAGGACGCGCTCACCAAGGGCTCGGTGCGGGACGGCTGGACCGCCAGCCGGTTCAACATCTTCACCATCGCGTGGAACACCAAGCGGGTGCCCGGCAGCGAGCGGCCCACCAGCTACGCGGACCTGGCCGACCCCGCGTGGGACGGCAAGATGGCGCTGGAGATCGAGGACTTCGACTGGTACTGGGCATTGCGGAACCACCTCCTCGATGACGAGGGAATGTCCGAAGCGGAAGTCGACTCCTACTTCCAGGACGTCGCCGACGGCGCGACCTTCGCCTCCGGCCACAGCACCATGCGGCAACAGCTGATCGCTGGCGAGTTCGCCCTGTTGACCAGCGACTACAGCTACGGGATCGCTGACGCCAAAGCCGATGGCGCGCCGGTCGACTGGCAACCGTCGGTGGAGCCGCTGTTCGCTCGCCCCAACGGAGTCGGGCTGGTGCGCAACGCGGCGAACCCCGCGGCTGCGCTGGCCTTCACCGAGTGGATGCTCAGCGACGGGCAGGACGTGCTGGCCGAGAACAACATCGACCCCACCCGTGACGACCTGCTCGACACCGGAGACGCCGAGGTGAAAGTCATCGACGTTGCCAAGTACCTCTCCGAGGAGAAGCAGGCCCAGCAGCAGTACGAGAAGCTGATCCGGCTGGGCGAGCAGAAATGACCACGTCCCGGGGACTGTGAGCGGGGCGCCGCCATGGAGCACGTGTCTCTGGGCGCCAGTGGTCTGAGGGTGTCGCGGCTCGGCTACGGCTGCATGGGGCTCTCATCGCATCCTCGGGACGACCAGGCGGCCCGGGCGGTGTTGCGGCACGCGCTGGAACTCGGCGTGACCTTCTTCGACACGGCGTCCAGGTACGGCGGCGGCCACAACGAACGGCTCCTGGGCCAAGTCCTCGCTGCCAGCGCCGACGACATCGTGCTCGCCACCAAACTAGGCGCGGGGAGCGACTCAGCGCGCGGGCGAAAGGTCAACGGACGCCCGAAAGCGGTGCGGACGGCCTGCGAAGCGAGTCTGCGGCGGCTGCGGGTCGAGGTGATCGACCTCTACTACCTGTGCCGGACAGACGCCGCGGTTCCGATCGAGGAGACCATCGGCGCCATGGCTGACCTCGTCGCGGCCGGGAAGGTGCGCGCGGTGGGGCTCACCGAAGCGGCGCCGGAGACGATTCGCCGGGCACACTCCGTGCACCCGGTGGCGGCGCTGCAGGCAGAACTGTCGCTATGCGCCAGGAACGCCGAGTCCGGCCCGCTGCAGGTGTGCCGGGAACTGGGGATCACGTTTGTGGCGTACCGGCCGCTGGGTGTCGGGTGGCTGGCGGGATCAGCCGACCCGGGTCGCAGCGAGCCGGGATGTGCCCACCTCACCGGGCATCAGGGGCTTCAGCTCGTGACGCAGCTGCGGGAGCTGGCCACGCTGCTGGACTGCACCCCAGGGCAGCTCGCTTTGGCGTGGGTGCTGGCGCGCGGAACAGACGTGGTGCCGATCCCGGGAACCCGGCGTCTCGGGCACCTGGAGGAGAACGTGGCGGCCACACATTCCGAGCCTGGCCCGGTGCAGCTGCGCGCGCTCGACACCGTGTTCGCGCACTCCAGACGCGATGAGGGGGCTGCTCACGAGCTTCTGGAAACGCCAGAGCTGCGACCGGAGACGCGGCAACACAGTGGAACGGCGCGGCAGCGTCGGGAGAGGACACCCGGATGAGCCACTCCGTCGAGCTGCCGCTGCCACCAGAGCCGGGGCCGGGGCCTGGGTCTGGGTCTGGGCCGGGGGCCAGCTACGTCTCCGACGTTGTGGTCGACGTGTTACGTGGCCTCGGCTGCCGGTACCTCCCGCTCAACCCCGGCTCCAGCTTCCGTGGTCTGCACGACTCGCTGGTCAACTATGGAGGGAACCGGAACCCGCAGTTGCTGCTGTGCCACCACGAAGAGATCGCGGTGTCCTTGGCGCACGGCTACGCCAAAGCCACCGAAGCGCCAGCGGTCGCGGCGGTGCACGACCTGGTTGGCTTGATGCACGCGAGCATGGCCGTGTACGACGCGTGGTGCGACCGCACTCCGCTGTTGCTGCTGGGCGGCGGCGGCCCCCTCGACACCCGGGCCCGGCGTCGCATCGATTGGCTGCACTCCGCCTCGGTGCAAGCCCAGCTGGTACGCGACTACGTCAAGTGGGACGACGAGCCGGGCGACCCGTACGCCCTGCTCGATTCCGTGGCACGGGGTTGGCATCTGGCCGCGACCGCCCCAGCTGGGCCGGTGTACGTGACGCTCGACGCCGAGCTGCAGGAACGCGCGCTGCCCGGCGAGGGTTTGAGCGCTCCCGATGCCAGGATCAGCCGACCAGCTCCGGGTCCGGCGGCGCCGCCGGATCAGGTGGAGGCGGCGGCGCGGTTGCTGGTCGAGGCGGACCGTCCCTTGATTGTGGGTGGCCGGGTGGGCTACCAGAGCGCCGCGACCGCGCCGCTGGTCGAGCTGGCGGAGTTGTTGAGCGGGGTGTGCCGGGACGATCGGAACCTGGTCGCGTTCCCCACCGGGCACCCGCTCAACCTCAGCGGCGCATCTGGACTGGATCAGGAGGCCGACGTGATCCTGGCAGTGGACGTGGCGGACCTCGGCGCCCTGCACACCCCCTCCGCCGGGTCCAAGGATCGCTCAGGCAGCGCAGCCGCGGCCACGACGACGGCCCTGGTCGCCTTGACGCTGGACTCGTTGGCCCCGAGCCGGTGGTCCAACGCCGGGCAGGCGCCCACGCCCATCGATCTCCCGCTGTTGGCTGAGCCGCTCACCGGGTTGCGGCAGCTGATCGCCGCGGTCAAAGACCTGGTCCGCGCCGAGCCGTTGCCGGCACGCCGGCGACGAGACCGACGCCGGGAGCAGATCGCCGCACGCCACCGGCAGCTACGGACTGCTCAGCTGGCGTCCGCGACCGCCGCCGCCGAGCAGCAGCCGATCTCACCGACGCATCTGGTGGCGAGGCTGTGGCGGGCGGTCCGGGATCGGCCCTGGTTGCTGACGCTGCGCAACACCCGCAGCTGGCCGGAGGGGGTGTGGCAGTTCCCAGGCGCTGGCACCTACCTGGGGCACAGCGGCGGGGGTGGCGTCGGGTACGGGCCCGGGGCCATGGTGGGCGGCGCGTTGGCGGCCCGGGACCGGGGTCAGCTGGCGGTGGCCGTGATCGGTGACGGAGACCTGCTGATGGCGCCTGGCGCGCTCTGGACCGCCGCGCACTACGGCATCCCGCTGCTCGTCGTGGTGAACAACAACCGGTCCTTCCACAACGACGAGGAGCATCAGCAGACCGTGGCCCGCCAGCGTGGTCGTGCCGTCGAGAACTCCTGGATCGGGATGCGCCTGGACGACCCGGCCGTCGACGTCGCCGGCATGGCGCGGGCGTACGGCGCCTGGGCGACCGGCCCGGTGACGGACCCTGGCGCGCTCGACGGCGCCCTGGCCGAAGCGTTACGCGCGGTCGGCGAGGGACGCGTGGCGCTGGTCGACATCCACACCGCCGCTGTGTGAACAGGCGCCCGATGCCGATCCCCGCGAACCCGCGTTCAGGCAAACGGTCCATGGGCGCCGCCCTGCTCGTAGTAACAGGCGCCTGGTCAACCCGGCAAGGCGCACCCACGCCGCGAAGGAGCCCTGATGACAACCGCTGCCAGTCCCGCCACCGCCGCCCCCAGGAGCAAGATGTTCATCGGAGGCGACTGGGTCGACGCGGTTGCCGGCGGGACGTTGCAGAGCGTCGATCCGTCCACTGAGGAGGTCATCGGCGCGGTGCCCGCCGGCGGCGCGGCCGATGTCGACCGGGCGGTTGCGGCGGCAGGGCGGGCTGCCCCCGGTTGGGCCCAGACGCCCTGGCCGGAACGCGCGGGAGCGCTGCGCGCCTTGGCGCAGCGGATCTCTGACAGCGCTGAGGAGTTGGCGCAGTTGGACACCGCCGACGCTGGCCTGCCGCTGGTCGGCAGCCGGGGGGACATCGCCGGCGCGATCGCCGAACTGCACTACTTCGCCGGGCTGGGCGGGGAAGCCAAAGGCGCCACGCTGCCGGCCACAGCGTCGCAGCTGGCGATGACGCAGCGGGAGCCGTACGGGGTGGTGGGCCGGATCATTCCGTTCAACCACCCGTTCAAGTTCGCAGCTGGCAAGTGCGCCGCCCCGCTGATGGCAGGCAACTGCGTGGTGCTGAAACCGGCGGAGCACACGTCCTTGTCGGCGCTGCGGCTGGCTGCCCTGGCCGAGGACGTGCTGCCGCGGGGGGTGTTGAACGTGGTCACCGGCGCTGGCGACACCGGGGCCGCGATCACCGCGCACCCTGACGTCCCCCGGGTCGCGTTCACCGGCAGCGTGCCCACCGGCCGGGCCGTGCTGCGAGGCGCGGCCGAGCACATCAAGCACGTCACGCTGGAGCTCGGCGGCAAGAACCCGATGATCGTGTTCGAGGACGCGGACCCGCGCCGCGCCGCCGCCGCGGCGGTCGCCGGGATGAACCTGCGGCGCTCCATGGGCCAGTCCTGCCAGTCGAACTCCCGGGTGCTGGTGCACCGTAGCCGCAAGCAGGCGTTCCTCTCCGCGCTGGTCGACATTGTGTCCGGGCTACGGGTGGGCGACCCGCGCGACGAGGCGACTGACCTCGGTCCGCTCGCGTTTCAGGAGCACCACCAGCGGGTGCTGGCGCACATCGAGGCTGCCCATGCGGACGGCGCCAGGTTGCTGGCGGGCGGCGGGCGGCCCGATCACCTGCCGCGCGGGTTCTTCGTGCGTCCCACGGTGTTCGCGGATGTCGAGGCCGGGATGCGGATCGCGCAGGAGGAGATCTTCGGCCCGGTGATGGCGGTGCTCGACTGGGACGACGAGGAGGAGATGATCTCGGTCGCGAACGGCGTCGGGTACGGGCTCACCGCGAACGTGTGGACGGACGACCTGCACCGAGCGCACCGCACCGCGCGGCGTCTGCAGGCGGGGACAGTCTGGATCAACGGTCAAGGCCGCAAACCGCTCGGGACTCCGTTCGGGGGCTTCAAGCAGAGCGGGATCGGCGTGGAGGGCTCGCTCGACGAGTTGCTCAGCTACACCCAGCTCAAGAGCGTGGTGGTCAACCTGCGCGACTGAGCCGCGGCGTCCCTCCGGCGGCGCAGCGTGCCCTTGCGCGGCGGCGGTCGACCTGAGACGCTGTAGGTCTAATGGTCTTTCCATTTACGCTACGGCGAGGCGAGGCGAGGCGCCGCGGCGAGGCCGGCTCACACCATGAGGGGCAGCGAGCGTGACGACACGTACCACCACCAAGGTCACTCATTACCACGTGCAGAAGCGCCGCAGGGCGAAGTTCCTGGAGGACTGGCGGGACAACCGGCGCACCATCGTCGGCGCCGACGACGTCACGATGCATGACAGCGCGCGGGGGCACCGGATCGGCGTGTACGTGGGCGTCGACGGCGACCGCCCCACCCGAACCATGGACGCCCTGGTTCACGAGTTCGAGCCGGGGACGTCCACCACAATCCACCGCCACAGCTGGGACGTGATGGTGTTCGTGGTCGCCGGGTGGGGCTGGACCGAGATCGATGGCGAACGCGTCTCCTGGGGCCCAGGCGACTCGATGCACCTGCCGGCGTGGGCCTGGCACCGCACCGGCAACGACGGCGAGACCACCGCCCGCTACCTGACGTTCTCCTCCGAGCCGATGCTGGACACCATGGGAATGTCCGTGCTCGAAGACGCCGGCGACGCGGATGTCAGCTCGTTGCCCGGCCGGCCGGCGTTCACCGAGGGCGTCACCGGCGACGACCCGTACGCCCGCCGGGTGCGCCGCCTGGCCCGTGAGCAGCGCTCCCGCCGCTCCGGCAGGCTGCACACCAGCTGGGACGATCTCGAGCTGCTGATCACCCCGCGCGGCACCCGCACCACGTTCCTGCTCGACCGCGCGATCGGCTACCAGGCCTCCGGCATCACCATGGCGATGTTCGAGGTGGGGCCTGGACGGGGCCAGTCGATGCACCGCCACCCCGGCGAGGCCTGGCTGTACGTGGTCGAGGGCCAGGGCCACAGCTACATGGGCACCGAGCCCGAGGGGGGCGAGATGCACCCCTGGAAGAAGGGCGACATCATCGTGGTGGATCACTTCCTGTGGCACCAGCACATCAACACCGACCCGGACAACACCGCGAAGGTCGTCCGGATCCACATGTTCGACAGCCTGCTGGAGACCATGCGCGCGTTGACGGACCCGCTGGTGCTGTTCGAGGAGCCACCGGATCACATTCGTGACAAGCAGGCCGGCGACCCCTCAACGGTGCAGTGGCCCGCCCTCGAGCGGCCCACCTGGCCCTGATCCGGTGGCGATGACAGACCGTCTGCCACCGGGTATCTCCGGGATTCACGTCCTGCCCGCCGAGCACCATGACGGACCCTGGGACTCGATCATCACCCCGTCCAGTTTCAAAGAGCGGCTGCTCGGCACGGCGATGCTGATCCTGCGACACGGCCGCCGGCTGCAGCAGCTCTCCGGGGCGCCGCATGGATTAGTGGTGCTGGCGGGGCCGCCCGGCACCGGCAAGAGCACCCTGTGCCAGGGATTGGCGCAGGTCGCGGCGCTGGCGCTGTCCCGACGCGGCGCCACCACGTTCGTGGAGGTCGATCCGCACAGCTTCCCGAGCGAGATGCTCGGCGAGAGCCAGCGGGCGATCCGACAGCTGTTCAGCGACACGCTGCCGGAGCTGGCGGCGCGCCGCCCCCACACCATCGTGCTGATCGACGAGTTCGAGTCTCTGGCGGTACGCCGCAGCACCGCCTCCTTCGAGACCAACCCGGTCGACGTGCACCGGGCCACCGACGCCGTGCTCGCGGGGCTCGACACGTTGCGCGCCTCATGCCCGCAGCTGCTGTTGCTGGCCACCACCAACTTCGCCGCCGCGGTGGACGAGGCCGTGCTCTCCCGGGCGGACCTGTTGCTGCAGACGGCGCTTCCGGACGAGGACGTGCTCAGCCGGATCATCGCGGGCTCGCTGGGCGAACTCGCCATGCAATGGCCCGACCTGTCCGGTCTGGCGGAGGACGGACCCCTGCACACCAAGCTGGCGCAACGGTGCGCCGGCTTCGACGGTCGCCGGGCTCGCAAGATGGTGCTGTCCGCGATAGCAGGCCACCCCGACCTGGCCGAGGATCCGGGACGACTGAGAGCCGAGGAGCTGCTCACCGCTGCCGACGCCGCCGCGAGAGACCAGCCGCCCCGTCCACCGGCGGCGATGCTGGCGGATGACTGATCGATTCAGCCCCATGGTCGGCGCTGGGCGATAACGCCGGCCATGGGCGACGGGTGTTACTCCCGGTAGTGTCGAAGTTGCCTTTTGTGCTGGCGATCGCGCCATGAGGGAGTGGAGGGCTGCCCTCGCTCGGCAACCGACATCGGGGAGGACTGGGGCATGGACGCGGCTTCGCGCGAACCCGACACCGTGGTCCTGATACACGGCTTCTGGGTGACGCCCCGGAGCTGGGAGAACTGGATCGACCGCTACCAGGATCGGGGCTACCGGGTGATCGCGCCCACGTACCCGGGGTTTGAGTCAGACGTCGAAGCGCTGAACGCCGACCCGACCCCGATAGCGACAGTCACGGTCGGCGAGATCATCGACCACTTGGCGTCGGTGGTCGCCGATCTCCCCTCGCCCCCGATTCTGATGGGCCACTCGGCTGGCGGAGCATTTGTGCAGATACTCCTCGATCGAGGCTTCGGCGCCGCCGGCGTGGCGATCAACTCAGCGCCCACGGAGGGTGTCCCGGTGTTCCCGCCGTCCCAGGTCAAGTCGCTGCTGCCGGTGTTCCGCAACCCCGCCAACCGGCGCAAGGCGGTCGGGTTCACACCACAACAGTGGCGGTACGCGTTCGCCAACACGCTCACCGAGGACCAGTCCAAGCACTTCCACCAGCGGTACGCCATCCCCGCGTCCGGCCGGATCCTGTTCCAGACGGCGCTGGCCAATCTCGGATTGGGCGATCACCAGACCCGGGTCGACTACCGCAACAGCCACCGAGCGCCGTTGCTCTTCATCTCCGGCGCCCAGGATCACCTGATGCCGCCGAGCGTGCAGCGGTCCAACGCCCGCCACTACACGTCGAACGCGGTCACCGAGGTCAAGGAGTACCCCGGTCGGGCGCACCTGTTGCCAGCGCAGGAAGGCTGGGAGGAGATCGCCGACTACGCGCTGTCCTGGGCTGCGCGCCACGCTCGGGAGACCGCGGACCACGCCCCGCCAGGCGACGGGCCGCGCTGAACGTCAACCTCGTGCCACCGATTTCAGGAGCGAATCCAGACGGCGGCGGGCCCGGGACAGGCCGCGGGCGCGGCGCCTGAGCTGCGACCACGGGTCCTCGCCGTCGACGATGCGCCCCACCGCGTTGCGGACCGTGAATCGATCCGGCGCGAGACTGCTGTCCGCCACCTCTTCCCAGCTCAGCGGCATCGCCACGGGCGCGCCCTTCCGGGCGCGCACCGCGTACGGGGGCACGGCGGTCTGCGCGTACGCGTTGCGCAGCACGTCGATGAACAGGCGCCCGCCGCGCTTGTCTTTGCGCTGCTCCGTGGTGATCTCGTCCGGGAACCGGTCAACCAGCAGGTCGGCCGCGTCCCGCGCGAACTCGCGCACCCGGTCGAAGCCCCACCCCCGCACCAGCGGCGACATCACATGCACACCCTTCCCGCCGGTGGTCTTCGGGTACGCCGCCAGCCCCAGCTCGTCGCAGAGCAGACCCCGCAGCGTCAGCGCGCCGCGTCGTGCCGCCTCGAAGTCGCCCTCGGGAGGGTCGAGGTCGAAGATGAGCTGGTCCGGCTGGTTCAGGCGGTCGTGCCTGGAGAGAAACGCATGCGGGGTCACGCAGCCCTGGTCGGCCAGGTAGACCAGCGCGGCAGCCTTGTCGGCGACCGCTTGGCGCACCGTGCCGCCCTTGACCCGCTCCACATCGACCCGGGTCACCCATTCCGGAAAGTGGCTGGGCACGTCCTTCTGGAACACGCGCTGGTGGGAGATGCCGTCCGGGTAGCGCTCCAGCGCCAGCGGCCGGCCTCGCAGGTACGGCAGCATCCGGTTGGCGACCTGGTGGTAGTACTCGGCCAGGTCCGCTTTGGCGATCCCGTCATCGGGGAACAGCACCTTGTCCGGTTTGGAGACCTCCACCGTGTGCCGCCCGGCCTTGATCCGCAGCTGCGCCATCTAGCCCACCTCCCGCACCACTTCGTCGGCTGGCTTGTCCTCTCGCAGCCCCAGAAATCGGGGGTGCCGAAGCTTGCGGTCGGCGGTCCACTCGGTGAAGCCGATCTGGGCCACCAGCTCGGGCCGCACCCAGTGGGCGCCACGCTCCCGGACCGGCTCGCCAAACGGGGACTCCGGTTGTTCGAGAACGCCCATACGCTCGCGCAACCGCCGCAGCGTGCGGTTGTCGTACCCGGTGCCGACCTTGCCGGCGTACCGCAACCGGCGGCCCTCGTAGTAGCCGACCAGCAGGGCGCCGAAGCCAGCGCGGGAGCCCTGCGGCGGGGTGAAGCCGCCGATCACGAACTCCTGCTCGTTCACGCATTTGAACTTCAGCCAGTCCCGGGAGCGACCCCCCTTATACGTGGAGCTGGCCCGCTTGGCGATCAGCCCTTCCCAGCCCCGGGCGCAGGCTTCGCGGTAGTACGCCTCGCCCTCGGCGTGTCGGTGCGTCGAGAAGCGCAGCGGGTCGGAGAACCGGAACGCCTGCCGCAGCACCCGCTTGCGGTCCCGCAACGGCAACCCGGTCAGGTCGACCCCGTCGTACGCCAGCAGGTCGAACAGGTAGTAGAAGACCGCCACCCCGGTCCGCCGGATCCGCTCCGGGTCGGTGAGGTGGATCCTCGCCTGCAACCGGGCGAAGCTGGTCTGGCCGTGATCGAAAGCCACGATCTCGCCGTCGGCGACGAATCGCGGGCCTCCGCAGGCGGCGAGCGCGGCTACGATCTCCGGGTAGCTCGCGCTGACATCGCGGTGGTTGCGGGACCACACCTTCGGCGCCCCGTCGTCGCGGGACGCCAGCGCCCGCACGCCATCGAGCTTGCGCTCGTACAGCCAGTCAGGGTCGGAGAACCTCTCGGAGGTGAGGGTGGCGAGCAACGGCTCCCGCCAGCCGTGGCCGGCGGCGGGGCGGGTTCGGTCCCGGGCCGCCTGGTCGAGGACCGCGAGCGGGTCGTCCATCAGGTTTCGAGGTCCTCGTTGGACCGTCCGGTGAGCACCGACTCCGGCTGCGTCACGGTCGGCTTGCGTCGGCGGTCCGCCCCCTCGTCGTCCATCTTGACCAGCAGCCAGCCCTCGCCGCCACGCAGCCGCGCTTTCGACAGGGCGTACCCGCCGTGCAGCTTTTCGCCGTCCAGCCAGAACTTCGCATGCCCCGACTCGATCGCCTGGCCCATGGGGGTCGGCTCGCCGTCGTGCTCGGTGAGATTGCGGTACGTGCCGATGTCCCACACCACCACTGTGCCGGCGCCGTACTCGCCTTCCGGGATGGCGCCTTCGAAGTCGAGGTAATCCAGCGGGTGATCCTCGGTACGGGTGGCGAACCGCTTGTCCCGCGGGTTGGTGGACGGCCCTTTCGGCACCGCCCACGAGACCAGCACTCCATCGACTTCCAGCCGGAAATCGAAGTGCAGGCTGGAGGCGTCATGCCGCTGAATCACGAACCGTGGCGAGTCGGCTCGGGCCGCGCCGGTCCGCCCGCTCCCGGAAGGCTCCCGCGATGTGCGAGGGTCCCGTTTCCGTCGGTACTCCGCGAGTCGATCCTGGCTGGGCATGATGAAGCCGTACCCGGCTGCTGCGGCCCGAAACGGACATCGCGCCGCTCACGATCATGACCGCGAAGCAGGTGGGCAGCCCGCTTTCCAGCCGGGCCGCCTCTCTTCCGGAGGCTTCGCCATCGTGACAAAGGGTGCCATTCGCCGAATTGGTGTGTTGGATCACCGAACGATGACCGGACAGGTGGTGTCTGCGTACGCTTGCCGGGTAGTCCTCAACGGCGAGGAGCCGATTTCCCGCCCGCCGACGGTGCGGCGACCCGCCGAGATGTGAGGACCCAATGACTTCTGAGCTTCATGTGCCCGCCCACCTGCAGTGGCAGAACTTGCTCGCCAAGGCAGCCGAAGTCACGCCAGAGGGCTTCGCGGGAGATCGCGCTCGAAATCTTGTCGACGGCGAGTGGTCCGACGCCGGCGAGCCCGCGATGACCACCACCCCGGTGGACGGCTCCAATCTGCTGAAGTTGTCGATGCTCGACGCCGAGCAGGCCGCGGACGCGGTGCGCCGAGCTGCCGCGCAGCATGCCGAATGGGCCCGCACCCCGCTCTCAGAGCGCAAGGAAAAGGTGGCGGCCGCGGTGGCGGCGATGACCGAGCACCGGGAGCTGCTGGCGCACCTGCTGATGTGGGAAATCGGAAAGCCATGGAAGGCGGCCGCCGCCGACGTGGACCGCGCCTTGAGCGGGGCCAGCTGGTATCTGGACGAGATTGACGGCATGCTGGCGCCGGCGCGCGGGCCGCTGCAGGGGCCGGTCAGCAACATCGCGAGCTGGAACTACCCGATGAGCGTGCTGGTGCACGCCGAGCTGGTGCAACTGCTGGCCGGCAACGCGGTGATCGCGAAGACCCCGACCCAGGGTGGTGGGGTGTGCCTGACCGTGGCGCACGAGCTGATGCGGCGCGAAGGCCTCCCGGTGACGTTGCTGTCGGGTCGCGGCGCGCAACTCTCCGAGGTGCTGGTGCGTTCGGATCTGATCGGCGCGGTCGCGTTCGTGGGCGGACGGGACGTCGGCGGGCAGGTCGCGGCGCAGCTGGTCGACACCAGCAAACGGCACATGCTGGAGATGGAGGGGCTCAACGCCTGGGGAGTGTGGGAGTTCTCCCAGTGGGACACGCTGACGGCGCACATCAAGAAGGGCTTCGAGTACGGCAAGCAGCGCTGCACCGCGTACCCCCGGTTCGTGGTGCAACGCAAGCTGGTCGACAAGTTCCTCGACGCGTACCTGCCGGTGGTGCGCTCCATCGCGATCGGGCATCCACTCGGGGCGACAGGCGACGACGGCCAGCTGCCGGAGTTGGATTACGGGCCGCTGATCAGCGCCGCGAAGGCGGCCGAGCTGCACCAGCACGTGGAGGAGGCGCTGGATGGCGGCGCGGTGCCGCTGCACCGGGGCGCCCTGGATCCGGCGCGGTTCCTGCCGGGCCAGAACACCGACGCGTACGTGGCGCCGGTGACGCTGCTGGCGCCGCCCGGGTCGGCGAAGTTGATGCACGCCGAGCCGTTCGGGCCGGTGGACACGATCGTGGTGGTGGACACCGAGGCTGAGCTGCTGGCCGCGATGAACGCGTCCAATGGCGCGCTGGTCGCCAGCATCGCCTGCGACGACGAGGATCTGGCACGCAAGCTCGGCGACGAGGTGCAGGCGTTCAAGGTGGGGATCAACAAGCCGCGCTCCCGGGGGGACAAGGCCGAGCCGTTCGGCGGCGTGGGCGCTTCCTGGAAGGGCGCCTTTGTCGGCGGCGAGTTCCTGGTGCACGCCGTCACCGACGTTGACGACGACCATCTCTACGGGAACTTCCCCAGCTACCGCCGCTACCCCGCCACCTGAGCGGCGCCGCCCGGCAAGCGCGTGCTTCCGGCTACGGCGGGGCCGCCCCTGAGAGCTGTCAGGGTGGCCCCGCCGTAAGCGTCAACCGCCGGTCGCGATCAGGACGATGAAGATCGCGCACACCACGATGTTGACCAGCCAACTGTGGGAGTTCATCCAGTCCCGGATCGCGGGCATGGCCGACTCAGCCCGAGAGCGCAGAACCAGGTACGCCAACAGCGGCAACGCCGCCACCAGGAGCGTGGCGAGGATGAACGGCGCCGCCTCCAGCACGCCCGAGTCGTGGTGCTCCAGATTCATCCCGACGGTCAGCATCACGATGATGTCCGACGGCATTGCCAGCACCACCAGCAAGCCGACCTTCAACGCGGTCGCGGACGTGGCGGTGAGCAGGGCGCCCAGCCACTTCGGCGGCTGCGCCGTCCTGCGGCCCAGGTAATTCCTCACCGCCACGCCAGCCAGGAGCAGGATCAACGCCACCTGGATCACCACACCCAGCGTGCTCGAGCCCTGTGACTGCTGGTCCACCGGGACCGCGCTTCCGAACAGCGCGGCCAACCCTCGTGTGATCACCACGCCGACGGTCGTCGCGGCGAGGACCCCAACCAGGAAAGCGACGGATACCCGTACCGGCCGTGGGGTGGTGACGAAGATGATGGCCGACATGATCTGCGGCCCCGCCATCATGGTGATGGCCAACGGCAGCACCTGCAGGCTCACTGGGCCTCACCCCGGACACGGCTTGTTCCCCGCGCCCGCTTCCACGTGGGCAGGCGCTAGATGATCAATACCATGCTCTCACGGGAGCGGGCCTGCATTGAGGTGTTTCTGGCCGACCCGACGCTCAGGCCCGCGCCAGCCACGGGTAACGCGCGAGGTCGCCGTCGCCGTAATCGGGATCGAGGTAGATGAACACCCGCTGGATCTTGTGGTCCCGAATCTCGAAGACGTCACACCACCGGCCGGCGTGGGTGACTCCGGCACGCCACTCGACCCCGGTCGCGGTGGTTCCGCTCGACGTGCCTTCGACCACCACCATGTCTCCCGCATGGATGTAGTTGAAGTACGCGTAGTCGTGCGTGATCGATCCGAGGATTGACCCGACGTCGGCGAACAGCTGCTTCGCCTCGTCCAACCCGTTGGCGATCCCCCACTTGGGGAAATAGATCTGGACATCGTCGGCGAACAATTCGAAGAAGTCCTGACCCCGATCAAGCCGCTTCAAATACTCCAGCGCGACTGATTTGCGCTGTTCATCGGTCATCGACGTGATGGTCACTGCCATGCAAAGCCTCCCGCGGTCACGAAATGTGCTGGGACAAGATTCACGGACGCCAATCTGCCGCACCAGCCGCCGCCGCGCCAGGGCAAGCCAGCGTCGGAAAAGCGCGTCCGCACCCGGGGTCTACCGGTTATCCAGATGTTCGGCAGGCACGTCCCGACCACCGCGCGAACGCGTCGACCCCCGATGGACCTGTCCTGTGGGACTCATGTCCACATCAGAGGGGTCAGGCTATGCGCAAGGCTTCATCACGAAGGTTGCTGACGTTGCTCGCGGCCAGCGCCGCGCTCGCCGTGACGTCGGGCGGCGTTTCAGCCCAAGCTCGGCAACAGGCTCACATCGAGGAGCCCACCCAAGCCCGGCAGGCCGGCGAGCCCGTCCAAGCCCGGGGGACTCAGGACCGTCTCGGGGTGTTCACGATAGCCACCGGGCTCGACAATCCGCGTGGTCTCGACGTCGCGCCCAACGGCACGTTGTACGTCGCTGAGGCCGGGAGCGGCGGCGCCGGGCCCTGCTTTCCCGGGCCCGAGGGTGACGATGTCTGCTGGGGCGAAACCGGCGCCATCACCAAGATCTGGGAGGATCGCCAATCCCGCGTGCTCACCGGGCTTCCCTCCATCGCCGCCCCGGACGGCAGCGCCGCCATCGGGCCGTCGGATGTGGCGTTCGGCTCCGGAAAGGGCGTCGGATCGCTGCGGTTCACGGTCGGCTTGGGCGCCGATCCCGCGGTTCGCGGCACGCTCCCCGCTTCCGGCCAGCAATTGCAGGGATGGTTGTCAGGCGCCACACCATCCGGGCGAAACCTGAGCCAGGTCGCCGACATCGCCGGGTTCGAAGCCGCCAATGATCCCGATGGAAACGGCCCCGACAGCAACCCGAACTCGCTGCTGGCCGTCCGCAACGGGCACGTGGTGGCCGACGCGGGCGGGAACTCCCTGCTCTCGGTCTCGCCCGAGGGGGCCGTCTCCACGTGGGCGGTCTTCCCCAATCGGATGGTCGACGCGCCGCCCTCGCTGGGTCTGGAGCCGGGGGCGCGGATCCCCCTGCAATCGGTGCCCACCTCGGTGGCGCGCGGCCCGGACGGCGCCTTCTACGTGGGTGAGCTCACCGGGTTCCCGTTCCCGCCGGGCGCGGCCCGGATTCACCGCGTCGTTCCGGGTCAGCCGCCTGAGGTCTTCGCCACCGGCTTCACGAACATCATCGACATCGGCTTCACCCCGTACGGCGAGCTGTACGTGCTCGAGATCGCCCATGACGGGCTCTCGGCGGGCGGGCCGGGGGCGTTGATCAGGGTTGACCAGGACGGCTCGCGGCACATCGTGCTCAGCGACGGGCTCACCATGCCAGGAGGACTCGCGTTGAGCCGCGACGCCGCGTACGTGTCCAATTGCGGCGCCTGCCCTCCGGGGAGCGGTTCTGTGCTGCGGGTGCCGTTAATTCGCTGACCCAGGCGCCGTGCCGCTCTCCCCGCGCGGTCAGCGGCCCGGCGTGGGTCAGCCACCACCCGCGCCGGGCGCCATCAGACACGGCCCGCACTCCACCCTGCTGCGCCGGCCGCTGCATCGCGCTCATGTCGACGGAGTCGGGACCGGGCCGATGGCGACCGGGACGCCGTTCAGCGCCGCATTGCCGGAGAGCGAGTCCAGGTAGCCGTCGTCGGTGAGGTCATTGGCGGACACGCCGGCGGTCTGGCTCGCCACCCCGAGCCTGACGCCGGTGCGGCGGTGACCCCAGCCATGGGGCAGGCTCACCACGCCGGGCATCACCTCCGTGCTGGCGCGTGCCTCCACATCGACCCAGCCGGCAGCCGAGGTGACGCGCGCCAGTTGACCGTCGGCCAACCCGCGAGCGGCCAGATCGTCGGGGTGCACCAGAAGCTGATGCCGGGCCTGCCCTTTGACGAGACGTTCTGAGTTGTGCATCCAGGAGTTGTTGCTCCGCAGGTGCCGGCGTCCGATCAGCCGCAGCTCGCCCTTCGCGGGCGGCGTCAGCAGCTCTTCGGTCGCCTGGGTCAGGCCGTCCAGGAAAAACGCGGGCCCGCAATCGATCCGCTTGTCGGGGGTGCGCAACACGCTGGGGAGCCGGGGCCGCAGCGGCCCCAGGTCGATCCCGTGCGGCTGGCGTCGCAGCTTTCCAAGAGTGAGCCGGTACGGTCCCCGCCGCAGCAGCAGCCCCAGCAGCTGGTCGGGGCGCAACCGCAGCGCCAGCCGCCGCGCGAACCCCGCCAGCCCGCCCCGGCGGGAGCGCACACCCGCCGCCCGCAGCGCGCGCCGGTACCGCCGTGTCACCTCGCCGCTGATCTGCCAGTCGTGCCGGGACGTCGACGGCGGCGACAGGATCGCCGGCGTGTAGCGGGCGGTGTTACGCACCGCCAACGCGTGGAACACCAGGTCGTAGTTGTCGTGCTCCAACGCGCTGGTGGGCGGCAGGATCACGTCCGCGCGCCGGGTGGTCTCGTTCAGGTAGATGTCGATGGCCGCCATGAAGTCCAACGAGGTCAGCGCCGCGTCGAGCTGCCGGCCGTTGGGGGTGGAGAGCACCGGGTTGCCGGCTACGGTGAGCAGAGCCCGGATCTGCCCCTGGCCCGGGGTGGTGATCTCTTCGGCCAGCACCGCCACCGGCAGCTCACCCGCGAACTCGGGCAGCCCGCGCACCCGGCTGCGCCACCTGCCATGGTGACCGGGGTGGGCTATCCCGCCGCCCACGACGTCCACGGCGGGATGGGTCAGCAGCGCGCCACCTTCCCGGTCCAGGTTCCCGGTGACGATGTTGAGCAGCTGGATCGCCCATTGCGACAGCGCGCCGAAGCGCTGTGTGGACACCCCCACTCTGCCGTACGCCACCGCGGCTGGCGCGGCAGCGAACTCGCACGCGACTCGCTGGATCGTCTCGGCGTCGACTCCCGTCACGTCGGCGACCCGCTGCGGGGTGAAGGGACGCACCGCCTGGCGCAGCGCATCCAGGCCGTGGACGTACGCCGCGGGGCGTTGCAGGTTCTCGGCGAACACGGTGTGCAGCAACGCGAACAGCAGCGCGGCGTCCGTGCCGGGGCGGATGAAGTGATGCGCGTCAGCCCGTCGCGCGGTCTCGGTGCGGCGGGGGTCGAACACGGTCATCGTGCCGCCGCGGGAGTGCATCTCCGAGAGCCGGCGGCTGAAGTCGGGGACGGTCATCAGGCTGCCGTTGGAGACCATCGGGTTGGCGCCGAACACCAGGAAGTAGGACGTGCGGTCGATGTCCGGGATGGGCAGCAGCAGCTGATGCCCGTACAGCTGGTACGCCGCCAGGTGGTGGGGCAGCTGGTCCACGGACGTGGCCGAGAACCGGTTCCGGGTGCCCAGCTCGCGGAGGAAGGTCAGGCCGTGGGTGAGGCTGCCGTAGTTGTGCACATTCGGGTTGCCGAGGTAGACGCCGACCGCGTCAGCGCCGTGGCGCGCTCGCACCTCGGCGAGCCGCCGCGCCACCAGGTCGTACGCCTCCTCCCAGCTGATCTCCTGCCATTCCTCGCCCACCCGCTTGATCGGCTGACGCAGCCGGTCCGGGTCGTTCTGCACATCGATCAGCGCGACCGCCTTGGGGCAGATGTGCCCCCGGGACAGCGGATCCTTCGGGTCCCCCTTCACCGAGATCACCTGGTTGTCCCGCACCGTGAACTCAAGGCCGCAGATGGCCTCGCACAGGTTGCACGCCCCATGCCGAGTCTGCGTGGCCGCGGCGGTCTCGGTGGTGGCTGCCATGCCAACCTCATCTCGCTGGATGAACCCACGCTACCTGCCGGTAATGAGTAGCTGACAAACCTCGCGGGGCCGGGCGCCACGCCCTGCTACAGTTCCCGCAGCGCCAAGGAATGTGAAGGGAGGTGAGCGCGATGACCGCTGTGATGTCTACGCGCTTCCTGCCCGTGCCAGCGCCGCCTCGGGTCTGACCGGAAGCGCACGCTTTCCTGGAGGACCGCAATGACCGATCTGGTCATCCGCCCGATCCAACCGGGCGAAGAAGAACTGTTTCTCTCCCTGTCCGATCCCGGGCTGGTCGGCGTCGCCCCACTGCTGGGACGCGACTACCGCACCAGCCTCGCCGCCGGCGAATACCGCCCCGAGTGGACCTGGGTCGCGCTCCAAGACGGTGAGGTGGCGGCTCGCGCCGCCTGGTGGGCCGGGCCGGACGATCCGAAACCGATCGCCCTGGACTGGTTCGACTTCACCGACGCCGAAGCAGCTGAACAACTGCTGCGGAGCGCGGCTTTCGATGCTGAGTTCTGTGTGGTCCTGCCCGCTGGTTGGCGAGGCCAGGCGCAGGTCCGCCACGAGGCGGAACGCCGGATCAAGGTGGCCCAGCGCGCCGGGATGGAGCTGCTGGTGGAGCGGCTGCATTACCGCTGGACGCCCGACGACGGGCTGCCAGAACGACCAGGCCGGCTCACCTGGCGCCCAGTGCCTGACGATGCGACGCTGCTGGACGTGTTGCGCCGGATTCACAGCGACACGCTCGACGCGCACGCCCGCCGCGCCCTCGCCGAGCGGGGGCCGGATGCGGCAGCCGAGGACGACATGGAGTTCATTCGCTGGATGCCGTCGCCGCGAGAGTGGCTGCGGCTGGGCTACACCGCATCCGGCGATCTGGTCGGTCTGGCGGCGCCGGGGCGCAATCGCCACCGTCCGATCATCGGCCTGATCGGCGTGGCGCCGGAGCAACGCGGCCACTCGTACGGCTACGACCTGCTGGTCGAGGCGACTCACATTCTCGCGGCCGAAGGCGCCGAGGAGATCATCGCCGACACCGACGTCGGCAACGTGCCGATGGCGAAGAGCTTCGCCCGCGCTGGCTACCCCATCGCCCAGGAGCGGGTGTTCCTGGTGTGGCCCGCGGACAAGTCGGGCTGACACCCGGCCACGCTCAACAGTCCAACCTGGCCCGGGGGCAGCCACGGCAGGAACGCTCCGTGCCGCTGCCCCCGGCCGGTTTCTGACAGGATGTCCCGATGGGCGACGCCGAGGCTGCCATGGTCCGCACCTTCTACCAGCAGGCGTGGAACCTCTGGGACGACACCGTGGTGGACGGGCTGCTCTCCCCCGATTTCGGGTTCCGCGGCTCACTCGGGGATGAGGTACGCGGCCGCGACGGTTGGCGCGGCTACCGGGAAAAGATCCGCCAGGCCGTCCCCGACTTTCACAACGAGATCGTGGATCTCGTCACCGCGCCCGGCCGCGCCGCCGTCCGGCTCCGCTACACCGGCCACCACCAGGGCGTGATGCTCGGGCAGCAGGGGCGCGGCCAGCCGATCGACTACTCCGGGGCGGCGTTCTTCACCTGCTCGAAGCATCACCTCGACACCGCCTGGGTGCTGGGCGATCTGGACAGCCTGCGCCGCCAGGTAGCACCCGGCTAACGCCTGGCCGACCCGCGCGGCGGAGCCAGGCCAACGAGCCTAGGCCTGGGCAAGCGCCTGCAGCCGGCGTCGCAGGAACGCGCGCTCGGGCTCGTTGTGTGCGCGGTCGATCGCAGCGTGGTACGCCGCCGCCGCCTCCGCGTCCCGGCCCAGGCGTCGCAGCAGGTCCGCGCGGATGGCGTGGAAGAGGTGGTACGTGTCCAGGGCGAGGCCGTCGACCAGGCCCAGCGCCACGTCCGGCCCACGCATCTCAGCGACCGCGACCGCACGGTGGAGGGCGACCACTGGACTCGGTGCGATCGCCAGGTGCTGGTCGTACAGCGCCACAATCTGCGCCCAGTCGGTGTCGGTGGTGCTCGGCGCGTCGCTGTGCACCGCGTTGATGGCCGCCTGGATCTGGTACGGGCCCGGCTGATCCCGCCGCTGGCACGCCCGTACCAGGGCTTGTCCTTCCGCGATCAGGTCCCGGTCCCACAGGCTGCGGTCCTGGTCAGCCAGCAGCACCAGGTCACCGTCAGGGAGGGTGCGAGCTTCCCGACGGGACTCGGTGAGCAGCATCAGCGCCAGCAACCCCGCGGCCTCCGGCTCGTCGGGCATCAGCTCCACCAGCAGCCGCCCCAACCGGATCGCCTCAGCACAGAGGTCCTCTCGGGTCAGCTGCTCCCCCGCGCTGGCGGTGTGACCCTCGTTGAAGATCAGATAGACCACGGCCAGCACGGCCCGGACCCGGTCCGGCAGGTCGGCTTCGCGCGGCACCCGGTACGGGATCCCGGCATCCCGGATCTTGTTCTTGGCACGTACCAGCCGCTGGGCCATGGTCGACTCGGGCACCAGGAAGGCATGCGCGATCTGGCCGGTGGTGAGCCCACCCAGCAGCCGCAGCGTCAGTGCGACCTGCGCGGACGGGGCGAGGGCAGGGTGGCAGCACGTGAAGATCAGGCGTAGCCGGTCGTCGCGCACAACTCCCTCCTCAGCCGGTTCGCCGGACCCGAGCTGGCTCTGCAACAGGGCTGCCTGAGCGTGCCGGTCCTGGCGTGACGCCTCTCGCCGCAACCGGTCAACAGCCGCGTTACGAGCAGTCGTGACAATCCATCCCGCGGGGCTCGGCGGCAGGCCCTCGGACGGCCAGCGTCGCACCGCCGTGACGAACGCGTCCTGGACCGCGTCTTCGGCGATGTCGATGTCACCGAAGACGCGGATCAGGACAGCGACCGCGCGGCCGTGCTGCTCGCGGAACACCCGCGCGATCTGGGAGCTGGTGGCGGCCGGCATGCCCATCATCATCGCGCCGGCTGGCCCAGCTCAAGACCACAAGGCGCCGGGTCAACTGCTGTAGTCGTGATCGTCGGCCCCTTGGAACGGGCGCACCTCGACCGGCAGCGTGGTCGCCTGGGCGAGCTTGCGCCCCCACTCCAACGCGGCGTCGAGATCGGGCGCCTTGATGATGGACAACCCGCCAACGTGCTCTTTGCCCTCGATGTACGGGCCGTCGGTGATGAGCACGTCACCGTTCTTCGGCCGCAGCACCGTGGCGCTGCTCGGCTGGTGCAGCAGCTCAAGTCCGCCACCGAACACCCACACCCCGGCGGCCTTGAGCTCCTGGTGCAGGGCGGCGACGTCCCGCATGATCGGTTCCAGCACCTCTGGCGCGGGCGGGTCGCCGTCCGGCTGTTGGATGGTGAGCAGGTAGTGCTTCATCGCTATGCCTCCTTCACGGTTTCGCGGTCCATGCCGGCTGAGCCGACCTCTCACCCTCTATACGAACGGCCGCCGCCGATATCGACACCGGAAACCGCCGGGATGAGGAAAAACCGCGTCCCCGCGCGGGAGCTAACCGCGACGTTCGAGTCGTTCCTTCAGGTTCTGGTAGCTCCTGGGCGCGGTCCTGGCCGCGATCCGCCGGATCACCTCCAGCGGAAGCAGCTTGCCCAGCCCACGCCCCTCGAAGTCCAACTCGAACGTGACCCGCGACCGGGCGCCGTCCCCCACCGGCTCGACCGTGATCTGCGCATGTGGCCGGAACATCCGGTCGACGCCACGGGCGGCCCAGCGCCGTGGCGGGTCGTCATCGGTGATCTCCTGGGTGGTGGTCTGCTCCACGCGGGCGATCTGGCGGACGGTGACAAACCTGGTTCCGACGCCGAGCCTGGTCCCGACACCGAGCGGGCGCCCTTCCAAGATCTCGACCCGCACCACATCGGGCTGCCACTCGGGGAACCGGGACGGATCCGTGGCGTACGCGTACACCTCTTCCGGTGTACGGGCGATCTCAAGGCTGGAAACGACAGGCGCCATGGCCGACCTCCTGGTGCGGCGCCGATGAGCTGCGGCGCTGGCGCCGGTTCAGACCACTGTGAAGGTGACCTCGGTGAGTGTCTGGTTGCCACTGGTTTCGATGGCCAACACCTCAGCCTTGTACTCGGTCTGCGGCTGGAGGAATTCCGCGGGCACCGGAAACTGGCGGGCCGAGGCGGGGAGATCGACACTGAGTGTCCTGGTCTCGTCCTCGCGCTCCACGACGACTTGGTAGCCGACGATGGTGACGCCTGGTCGGGGTTGCGGGGCTTCCCACCGGACCACGAGATTGTCGCGCGCCACCTCCGCACCGTCCTCAGGCGCCACGATCGGCGGCCCGTCCGGGAAGTCGTGGGTGAGTGGCACCTCGCTCCGCAACCTCGTGCCATCGACCAGCGTGCCCGTGAAGATGTAATCCCCTTCCGGGAACAGCCGCTTGAACTCATCCAGCGGGAACTCGGCGAACGGCGGCTCGCTGCTCTCAGAGAACAGTTCGGTCAAGCCGAAGTCCCGCAGCGGCCCCGTGGCCTCGAAATCGGCGATCGTTCGCCCCGCCGGGTTGGCGATCGCGACCCGTTCCCAGGCATCGTCGTCAAGGAAGACCTGGAGCCCGGCATCGCCGTCGGTGTCGTTGATCTCGACCTTCAGGTCGGCGGCCACAAAGGGTCTGGTCCCGTACTGATCATCGGCGCTGACGCTGGGAGCGTACGCGAGGACCCCGACCAATGGGATGAGGGCAAGAGCTGACCAACGGAGCTTCATCGGGACGTCCCCTTCTATGTGCACCGCTGCACCGGCGGCGACGAGTCATCTGCTCACACGTAGTAACTCGACTACACCTAAAGAACGACGCATCGTGACTGTTGGTGGCGGTCGCTCCTGCGGGAGGTGATGTGGACAGGGAATTCGCCCGCTCACACGGCGCGCGTCAACCTGAAACTGGATGGCCGACTCGACCATGAGGCCGAAGCTCGGCCGCAGCTGGTTTGTCGACCTTGAGGTGAGAGCCGGTCAGTACCCTGACCTGGGAAGAGGCTCCCTCGACTGGACTCGAACCAGTAACCCTCCGGTTAACAGCCGGATGCTCTGCCAATTGAGCTACGAGGGAATGGTCGTGCGGCAACGCCCGGATAAGCGTACAGGACCTGGCGCCCGTACGCGCAGCAGGGTTTTCTCGCGAGTCGTCCGATTGCGGGCTGGAGGCCGCAGTACGCGTCCAAGTCGCACAGCAGCGCCAGCCGGGGCAAGATGGGGACGGCAGTCACCAATGGGAAGGAGACGGGCCATGCGCGGAAAGGCAGTGTTCCTCGCGGGAGTCGCGATCGGATACGTGCTCGGCGCCAAGGCCGGCCGGGAGCGGTACGAGCAGATCATGCGCGCCGCTCGCACGGTGCGCGCCAACCCCACCGTGCAAGAGGCGGCGGGGCTGATGCAGGCGCAGACTGTCAAGCTGGTCAACTCGGGAAAAGGCGTGATGCGGGACAAAGTAGGCCCGCGTCTGGGTGAGTCGCGACTGAGCCACACCCGCATCGGACAGCGGCTGCTGGGAGACCACGCGAAGGCGACGGCATCGGACAACGCGCGGCGCAACCGGCACAGCACCTGACAGCGGCGCACCTCACGACGGCGGCCGAAGCAGTCGCCTGAGACGAACCGGCTCAGCCAGTGAGGTCGATCATCACCGGGGCAGCGGCCCCGGCCTCACGGGGTCAGCCGGCGACGCATCCGGGTCGCCGCGATAGCCACCCCCGCGACGGTGAGCGCCACCAGGTATCCCACGTGCCACAGCAGGCTCGCTGAGACACTCCCCGTGGTGAGTCCCCGAAGCAACTCCACCGCGTGGTAGAGCGGCGTCAGCGTGATCACTTTCTGCATAGCTGGCGGGTACACCTCGATTGGCGCGAACGTCCCAGAGAACAGGAACAACACAAAGATCGACAACGTGATGTAGTCGAAATCCTGCCAGCTTCGCAGGTACGTGCTGCACGCCATTCCGAACGCCGAGAAGGCGCATCCCGCCAGCACCGCCGCCGGGACCGCGGCCAACGTCCACCACGACGGCGCCAGCCCCATCACGGACATGATCGCGACGAACGCCGCCGCGTAGAACCCGCTGCGCGACACCGCCCAGCCGATCTCGCCCAGCGCGACGCCGGTCGGGGTGACCGGGGTGGCGAGCACCGCGTCGTACAACTTCATGAATTTCATTTTTCCGAACACGTTGTACGTGGTCTCGGTGACCGAGCCGGTCATCGCCGCGACCCCCAGCATCGCCGGGGCCACGTACACGGGGTAGTCCAACAGGACCCCGCCGTGCTCGATCCGGCCGACCAGCGGGCCCATCCCCACCCCCAACGACAGCAGGTAGAAGATCGGCTCCACAAAGCCGGAAAGCAAGATCAGGATGTTCCCGCGGTGCGCGTACGCGTTCCGGTAGATCAGCCGGCCAGCGCCGCGCACATCACCCACCAGATCGACGGATGACCCGGCGCCCCACAGCTTGGGAAGCAGCGGAGTGATCATCTACTTCACCAACCGGCGGGTCAGAGCTCGCTGCGCCGCCACCAGACCCGCGGCGGCGCACAGCACCAGGAAGCCCAGATGGGTCACCAGCATCGCGGCCGACAGCGGGGCGGCGGCGCCCAGCATCGCGGCCCGGCACAGCTCCGCGCCGTGCCAGACCGGCGACAGCCACGCCAGCGGCTGCAGCACCGCCGGCAACTGTTGAATCGGGAAGAACACCCCTGAGAACAGCATCAACGGCACCACACCGAACCGGTACAGCACCGGGAACCGGCTCTCATGCTCGACCTTCGCCGCGAACGTGTACACCGGCGTCGCCACCGCCAGCCCGGTCAGCACCGCCGCCGCGACCGCCGCCGGGGCCCAGGCGGACCGGATCACACCGAACAGCGCCATCGCCACGAAGAAGGCGCCCGCGGTCAGCAACAACCGCACGGTCACGAACTCCAGGTGTCCCAGCAGCACGTCGCTGACCCGCAACGGGCTGGCGAGCATCGCCAGGTACTGCTTGTTCCACCTGATGGCGCCGTGCACCGGCCAGGTGCATTCCCCCGCGGCGGTGTTGATGATGACGCTGGCGAGCAGCCCCGGCGCCAGGTACTCCAGGTAGCTCACCCCCAGCCCGGAGCCGCCCCGGTCGATGAAGCCGCCGACGCCGTAGCCGATCGCGGCCAGCCACAGCAGCGGAATCACGAAGCTGGACGAGACGCTGGAGCGCCACACCCGCCGGTACGACACCAGCCAGTACGAGAACGCCGCAGTCGTGGGATGGTCGCTCACCCGGCGAAGCATCTCAGTCCACCAAGGTGCGGCCGGTGAGCGTCAAGAACACGTCCTCCAGGGAACTGCGGCGCACCAGGACGCTGGCCGGGGTCAGCTCCCGCCGGTGGATCGCCGCCGCCGCGGCGTCGCCGTCGTCCACGTACAGCAGGAGCCGGTCCGGGAGCACCTCCGCCCGTCCCAGGCCGTCCAGCTTGCCGGCGAGGTCGCGCAACGGCGCGTCGATGGCGAACCGCAGCTCCACCACCTCGCGGGTGCTGTGCCGGTCGATCAGCTCCTGGGGGGAGCCTTCGGCGACAATGCGGCCGCCGTCCATCACCACCAGCCGGTCGCACAGCTGCTCCGCCTCGTCCATGTAGTGGGTGGTGAGGACCAGGGTCACGCCGCGCTGTTTGAGCCGGAACAGCCGCTCCCAGACCAGGTGCCGGGCTTGCGGGTCCAGTCCCGTGGTGGGCTCGTCCAGCAGCAGGATGTCCGGCTCGTTGACCAGGCCGCGAGCGATGGTGAGCCGGCGCTTCATGCCACCGGACAGCGGCTCCACCTTGTCGTCGGCCCGCTCAGCCAGCTGCACGAACTCCAACAGCTCGTCAGCTCGTGGCTGCGCCACGCGCCGCGGGATCCCGAAATACCGGGCGTAGACCAGCAGGTTCTCTCGCGCGGTCAACTCCAGATCAAGCGTGTCCTCCTGCGGCACCACGCCCAACCGGGCCCGGATCTGCGGCCCGTGCCGCACCGGGTCCATGCCCAACACCGTCAGCTCACCGCCGCTGGGCGGAGACACGCACCCGATCATCCGCATCGTGGAGCTCTTGCCGGCGCCGTTGGGGCCGAGAAAGCCGAACGCCTCCCCGCGGGAGACGTCGACGTCGATCCCGTCGACCGCGGCCCGCTCGCCGAAACGCTTGACCAGGTCGCGGGCTTTGATCAAGACCGGCGGCGAGGAAGACACCCCGGGAACCCTAAATCGACTTGACCACCGGTGCGAGCACTTTTCAGCAGAGCCTTCACCACGCCGCCTGGATCCCGCGCTACAGGGCGCCGAGGGCCTGTTCCTTCAACCCCCGGGCCTGCTGCTCCAGCGAGAACAGCTCCCCCGCCAGCGTGAGGTACTCGTCCTTACGTTCCACCGGGTTGATCCGCTGCAGCCGCGACTTCAGCTCGGCGACCCGGCGATTCACAGTGGGCAGTTGCAACCGCGCCAGCGTGATCGTCACGTAACGCGGGTCCGCTTCGGTGTCGTACCGCAACGGCTCCACCGACAGCTCGCCCACCAGAGCCTGCGCTGCCAGGTCGGAACACGCGGCGCGCACCCGCTCCACCCAGTCGGCGCCAGCCGTGGCAGCCGACGCCCCGCCGGCCTCCGCGATCGCCTGCCGCACCGCCGCGTGCACCGGGTGCCCGTACGGCGTGGTGTCCACCGCGTCGAACAGCGGGCCGGCCAGCACCGGCAGCTGCACCGCGATCTTGAGCGCCTCGCGTTCCACGATGCCCTGCGGGCTGTCCGGCGCCGGCACGGGCCGCCGGTCCCGGGGACCCTCCGAGTCGCCCCGACCCCGCCTGCCCGATGTTGCGGTTGGCGGCTGCAGGTCGCCGGAGGTCGCCTGCGACACCGCCCGTAGCACCGGCTCCACCTCCATCCCGAGGTCGCCGGCCAGCTTGCGGGCGTACTCGGGGCGCAGCGCCCGGTCCTTGATCTGCGCCACCAGCGGGGCTGTGGACCGCAACCCGGCCACCCGCCCTTCCGGGCTGTCCAGGTCGTACCGCCGCAGCACGCTGCGCAGCGCGAAGTCGATCAGCCGTTCCCGGCGGGCCACCAGGTCACGCACCGCCGCCTCGCCCTTCGCCAGGCGCAGGTCGCACGGGTCCATGTTGTCCGGGCTGACCGCGATGAACGTCTGCGCCACAAACCGTTGGTCATCGGCGAACGCCCGCAGCGCGGCCTTCTGCCCGGCGGCGTCCCCGTCGAAGGTGAAGATGATCTCGCCCACGAACTCGTCGGTGTCCATCAGCAGCCGGCGCAGCACCCCGATGTGCTCGACGCCGAACGCGGTGCCGCAGGTGGCCACCGCGGTGGGCACGTCGGACAGATGGCATGCCATCACGTCCGTGTAGCCCTCGACGACCACGGCGCGCCCCTGCTTGGCGATCTCCCGCTTGGCGCGGTCGATCCCGTACAACACCTGGGATTTTTTGTAGATCGGGGTTTCCGGGGTGTTCAGGTACTTCGGACCATCGTCGGCGTCGAAGAGCTTGCGGGCGCCAAACCCGATCACCTCTCCGGAGATCTCCCGGATCGGCCACATCAGCCGCCGCCGGAACCGGTCGATCAGGCTCCCGGACCTGGCCGGCTTCGACAGCCCGCCGGTGACCAGCTCGTCCGCCGTGAACCCCTTGGCGCGCAGGTGACGGGTCAGCTGGTCCCAGGCGTCCGGGGCGAACCCGCAGTGGTACGCCTCCGCGGCCGCCCTGGCGAAACCGCGGCTGTCAAGAAACTGGCGCGCGATCCGTGCCTGCGGCTGCGTGAGCTGATCGGCGTAGAACGCGACCGCTTCCTGGTGCGCCGCGTGCAAGCGCTGCCGCAAGCCGGGTTTGCGCGCCGGACCAGAGCCACCTCCGGGGGTCTCCTCGTAGCGCAACGTCACCCCGGCCTTGATCGCGAGCCGTTCGATCGCCTCCGCGAAACTGAGGTGGTCAACCTGCATCAGGAAGCTGATCGCGTCGCCACCGACTCCGCAGCCGTGGCAGTAGTAGACGTTGCGCGCGGTGCTGACGTTGAAGCTGGGCGTCTTCTCGTCATGGAAAGGGCACAGCCCTTTCAGGTTGCCGGCGCCGGCAGGCTTCAGCGTGACATGCTCGCTGATCACATCCGCGATGACGGTGCGTTCCCGCACCAGCGCGACGTCAGCGTCTCGAATTCGTCCTGCCATCGCTCCTGCCGTCGCCGCCTCAAGCCTGGGTGATGTGGCTCAGGCGGGGGTCATGGTGAGCAGAGACGAGCCTTCGGAAGCCTCGTACACCACGCCGCCGATGGTCTGCCTATCGGCTTTGCCCACATTCTCGCTGGCCCAGGTTTTCGCCTCAGAGGCGTCGCCGGAGTCTGTCCCGAGTGGCAGCGCGGCAGCCATCTCAAAGAAGCTCTGAAGCTCTTCCGGCGACGCTTCATCGTTAGAGTAGGCCTCCGTGCCGCCGCTCGCCTCGAGCTTCGTCACCTCAGTCTCGCTGTCGAAGTGCACCGTGACGCTCAGCTCGGCGCCCTTGATCGACTTCTCGTCGCTGCATTGCACGATCTTGCGACCCCGCACGCACGACAGCCCCTCCGCGTCGACCTGGTTGGTCACCTCGGTGACGCTCACGCCAGCGAGATACTTCTGCTGCGTTCCGGGAATCGCAGTCCCTCCCCAGAACCAGTACCCGCCGATCAGCAGCACAGCCACCGCCGCCGCGGCGGCGAGCACGGCGGCTGCCATGGCTCCCTTTCGCTTCCCGGCGCCACCCTTGCGGCGCCGGAACGGGGTGTCAGCGTCCGACCGGCCCGGTCCTGAACCCGGCATCGGCTCATCCATCCGGGACCAGCCGCCGTCAGCCGGCTCGTCCAGGTTGGGAAGGCCATGCGAAGCCGCAGCGGCGGCCTCCTCGGCCTGACGCCGCTGCGCCCGGGTACGCCGGCCGGCCGGCGGGGTGACCCGGGTCGGTTCGTCCACTGGCTGGTACGGAGCGGGCCCAGGCGCCGGCGTGACCCGCGTGGGCTCGTCCGCTGGCTGGTACGGGGCCGGCCGCGTACCCGCGACGCCCGGCGCCTGGCTCACCCGGGTCGCCTCATCGGCAGGCGGCTGGGACCGGGAGTGCCGCCCGGCCTCGGGGCCCGGGTATTGGTACGGCTGAGCCTGCGGGTGACCCTCCGGCTGTGGGTGTCCCGGTTGCTGCGGATACCTCTGCTGGCGCTGCTCCGGATAACTCCCCGGGTACGGCTCCGCGGGATGACCGGGCTCGTCGTACGGCTGGTATCCGTGCCGTTGAGCCGGCGGACGTGGCTGCGGCGCGTGTTGCTCGGTGGGCTCGGAATCGGCCCCCAGGTACGGATTCTGCTGCCCGCCTCGACGACGTGGAGCAGCGTCTTCTCCCCAGCCGGGCACCACCTGTGACGGTGGATTGCCCCACGAGTCAGACTGCGACTGTGTGTTCCAGGAGTCAGTCTGCGACTCCTGCCAGTCACCGCCGGGAGTGTCCTGGTCGTGGGGGTCCTGGGGCGGAGGGGTGTTCGCCGGTGGTCGCTGCGCACGCGAGCGCCACACCCTGCGAGAGTTGCCGGAAGACACGAGCAGTGAGTGTATCGACGTCTGCCTTCCTCGGGCCACCTCGGTCGCGCCTCGAGGACCGATCAATGGGACGCGCGGGCCTCGCGTGGCGCCACGACGCCATCCCCGGGCAGGTCAGCCGAGCAGCCCTTCCAGCGGGGCGTTGACGTCGGCCAGCCGCCTGGGGTCGATCGCGGCCCCCGCGTGCCCCGCCCGCACCAGCTTCTGGATCGGCTCCGTCACGTCCCACACGTTGACGTTCATCCCTGCCAACACCCGGTCGTCGGCGAGCCAGAACGCGATGAACTCGCCTCCGCCGTCGCCCGGATCGCCTCGGAACACCACCTGGTCGTACCCGCCTGGCTCGACGTGGCCGGAGTACTCCATGCCGAGGTCGTACTGGTCTGAGAAGAAGTACGGCACCCGGTCGTAGACCACGTCCTGGCCCAGCATCGACTTCGCTGCCGCCTTGCCGCCGTTGAGCGCGTTGGCCCAGTGCTCCACCCGCACCCGCTTACCGATTATCGGGTGGTACGAGTTCGCCACGTCGCCGCACGCGAAAATGTCCGGATCCGAGGTGCGCAGCCCCTCATCGGTGACCACACCGTTGTCCACGTCCAGCCCGGCCGCCTCGGCCAACTCCACCGCGGGCCGCACCCCGATGCCGACCACCGCCACATCGGCGGGCAACAGCTCGCCGTCAGCCAGACGCACTCCGGTCACCTGGCCGTCCGAGCCTGTGATCTCCGAGACCCCGGCGGAGAGCCGGAACCGCACCCCGTGCTCCCGGTGCAGGTCGGCGAAGAGCGCTCCCAGCTCATCACCGAGCACCCGGCGCAGCGGCAGCGAGTCCAGCTCCACCACGGTCACGTCCGCGCCGTGCTGTCGGGCCGCGGCGGCGGTCTCCATCCCGATCCAACCGGCGCCGATCACCACCACCTTGCGGCCGGCGGTGAACTCCTCGCGCAGCTGTGTCGACTCGTCCGCGGTGCGCAGGTACCGGACCCCGTGCAGGTCGGCGCCGGGCAGGTCGAGGACGCGCACTCGGGAGCCCGTGGCCAGCAGCAGCTTCTGGTAGCTCAGCGGCGTGTCGCCGTCCAGCGTCAGGGTGTGGCTGGCCGCGTCGAGCATGGTGGCGCGGACTCCCAGCCGGAGATCAACCTGGTGTTCGGCGTACCAGCCCTCGGGGTGCACGTACGCCTTCTCGAGCTCTTCAGCCCCGAGCAGGTAGCCCTTCGACAGCGGCGGACGCTCGTACGGCCGCACGCCCTCTTCCCCGATCAGGACGATCTCCCCGTCGAACCCTTCGCCGCGCAGCGTCTCGGCTGCCTTGGCCCCAGCCAGGCTCCCGCCCACGATCACGTACCTGTCCATAGCGCCAACCCTCTACCCCGTACGCCGTGGCATCAAGCGCCCGCACGGCGAGTCGCCCGGCCCGGCAACCTCTTGATCCCCAGGCGCGTGTCACCTGCGTCCGTTGCCTCGGCCACACCGACATGCCAGCCGCTCCCGCCCGGACGCGAACCACGTCGGGCGCGAGCAACACCAGGCGGGAAGGTCAGAAT
This sequence comes from Micromonosporaceae bacterium, assembly GCA_050701815.1. GTDB lineage: Bacteria > Actinomycetota > Actinomycetes > Mycobacteriales > Micromonosporaceae > WHSM01. The sequence goes on from JBOGDL010000405.1 coordinate 37,864, forward strand.
GGAGAAAGTCGTGAGAAAGTCCGCAAGGCTGCGAACCAGCCTGCTGCTCGGGGTCGCAGGCGCCGTCATGGTCTCTGGCTCGGGCGCCAGCGCCGCGACCGTGGATTGGCGCACCATCACCAGCCCCGAGGTGTCCGCCAACCTCGAGGACATCGCGGTGATCGGAACCCGGGACGCGTGGGCCGTCGGCGCGGAGTGGACCCCGGAGAAGATGGTGGGGATGGCCGAGCACTGGGACGGTCAGCGCTGGACCAAGCAGACTGTCCCCGGCAGTCCCAGCGACATCTTCACCGACGTGAGCGCCTCCGGCTCGGACGACGTGTGGGTGCTCGCGGACACCCACGGTCAGGGCCCGTCATTCCGGCGCTGGGACGGTACGGAGTGGACCCAGCCGACGCCGGAGGACCTGCCTGGCATTCCGGGCCGGGTGACTTTGCGTGACATCTCGGCGGTGTCCCCTGATGACGCCTGGGCTGTCGGGTCGTACTCACCTGAGACCGGCCCGCGGGAGACCCTGGTGCAGCGCTGGGACGGCCAGGCTTGGAGTCGGGTGGGCACCCCGGACCGGCAGGTGGAGCTGGTCGCCGTCAGCGCGCTGGCCCCTGACAACGTGTGGGCGGTCGGGTGGCACACCCCCGAGGACTTCAATGTGCTGACGGTGCTGCGTTGGGACGGCCAGACCTGGCACACCACGCTGATTCCGGTGCCCGGCAAACATGCCCAGTTGATGGACATCCGCGCGGTCTCCGATCAGGAGGTCTGGGCCACGGGTCAGGTCGAGGGCCAACCGGTGGCGATGCTGTGGGACGGCGCCAAGTGGCGGGTGCTGCCCCGGCCGGACTTGTCCACCACCGCGATCAACTCGGTGGCGCCGGACGGCAACGGCGGCGCCTGGATAGCCGGCCACGACTACTCCGACGTCGAAGCCGGCAGCACGCCGCTCTACCTGCACTGGGACGGCGAGGCCTGGCGCCAGGGCGGCAGCGAGGCGCCTGACGGGGTGGTCACGGCGCTCGGGGCCGTCTCCGGCGGCGCGATCTGGGCGGTGGGCACCACCAGCTGGTGCTCGTGCCTGGTGGGACAGCCGTTGGTGCAGATGCATGGGCGACTACCCCGCTGGTGACCAGCGGTCGGCAACCTGACACCCCCTAGTCGCGGCGCAGCCACGCCGTCGCGGAGACATCGGTCAGGCTCGCCACCTGGTCGATCACCACACGCAGGCGGGCCGCGTCATCGGGGGCGGCCCGCCACAGCGGCTGGAACACCGGGTCGAGCGCTTCCGGAGCGCCCCGGATGATCCGGTGGGTCAATTCGCTCAGCAGCTCTCGCTGCGAGGCGTACCGGGCCTCGGCGCCGGGTCGCAACATCACGTGCCGCAGCGCCATTCCCTTGAGCAACGCGCAGGTAGCCCGAGTCTCTCGCGGCACCACCAGGTCGGCGGCGTATCGGGTCAGGCGGCCGGCGCCGTGCCGGGCTCGGGTGGCGCGCACAGCGGCGCTGACGAACCGGCCGATGAAGGCGCTCGCCGCCCGCTTCAGGGCCGCCTGGGCCCGGTGGCTGCCGTCGTAGCTGACGAGCGGGCGCAGCAGCGGATCCGCCAACAGCGCGTCGAGCAGCTCGCGCAAATCGGCCGCCGACTCGGCGGAGTACGTCGCGGCGACCTGCTCCGCCAGCGCGGCCCGCTCGTCCGGATCCTCCAGCAGCGCCAGCCGGAGGTGTTGGGCGTGCACCCCGTCCTCCACGTCATGCACCGAGTACGCCACATCGTCGGCCCAGTCCATCACCTGCGCCTCGACGCAGCGCCGCCCTGACGGCGCCCCTTGCCGGAACCATTCGAAGACCGGCAGGTCGTCGGCGTACACGCCGAATTTCCGCTCCCCGCCACGTCGCGCCCATGGATATTTACAGCTGGCGTCGAGCACCGCCCGGGTCAGGTTGAGCCCAAAGCTGCGGAGCTCGGCGCGGTCGCTGGGACCGGCCGCGACGCGACCCAGCGGGCCGTCATCGATGTTGATCTTGGCTTCCAGCCGGGTGAGCACCCGCAGGGTCTGCGCGTTGCCCTCGAAGCCGCCGCAGCCAGCGGCCAGCTCATCCAGCACCGCCTCGCCGTTGTGGCCGAACGGCGGGTGCCCCAGATCGTGCGCCAGCCCGGCGGCGTCCACGATGTCGGCGTCGCAGCCCAGACGGGCGCCCATCTCCCGGGCGATCTGCGCCACCTCAAGGGAATGGGTCAACCGGGTACGCGGGAAGTCGTCCTCCCCAGCGGTGTGGACCTGAGTCTTGGCGGCCAGCCGTCGAAACGCCGCACAGTGCAACACCCGAGCCCGGTCCCGTTGAAACGGGCCGCGCTCCGGGTCGTCCGACCACATCGCGTGGTCCGCGGCTGGGAAGTCAGCCTCAACGCAGTAGCGCTGCCAGGCCGAGGTGTCATACCCCGGACCGGCAACACGCGCCGGACCGGCAGCCGGTTCGATGTGACCCCCCAGATCGTGACCCTCCACATCTGTCATCGCCGCTGAGCCTAGCGCCGGGCTGTGACAGCCGCCCGCGGCAGTCGGCTGAAGCGGACATTCGCCAGCCGAGGGACCTGGCGGAGAGCTTCGCCGCTTGCTTGATCGATGGCTATGGACTACACCGGGCGTTCGTGACAAGGTCACACACGCCAGACTCACAGCCTTGTCAGGTGGCAGCCGCTGCCGCGCCCCGTGGTGGCGGCTGCCATCTGCTCCCTGCTCCTGTCGGCGGAGGGAAACATGCGACGGACACCGAAAACCGGGTACGGCCTGATCGGGCTTGTCCTGGCAGCCTCTCTGGTGAGCGGCTGCCTCGGTCAGGAAACTGAGGCCGACCCCGAGAAAAACGCAGACGCCAAAAAGTTCAGCCTCACCATCGCCAGCAACGCGATCAAAGGCGGCAAGAATTCCGAAGGGGCCACCTGGCTGCAGGAATGGGTGATCCCCCGGTTTGTCAAGGCGCAGAAAGAGAAGGGCGTCACCGCCAAGGTCAAGTTCGAGCCGTCCGGCGTCGACGACGAGGATTACAAGAGCAAGATCAGCCTGGATATGCAGTCCGGCAAGGGCGCGGACATTGTCGACCTGGACGGGATCTGGGTGGGCGAGTTCGCGGAGTCGGGCTACATCAAGCCGCTCAATCAGGTGGTGGGCGCGCACACCGTGGAAAGCTGGTCCGGCTGGAACGAGATCCCGGACGCGGTGCG
>JBOGDL010000406.1:0-3830 GCA_050701815.1 Micromonosporaceae bacterium
CGCTGCCGGCGGCGATCGGCGCCGTGCTCGTGCCGCGCGGACGCACGCTCCAGCAGCCCGCGACGGGCTCCCAGAAGTACTCGTCATCGGTGAGGCCGTCGAGGCCGGGGCGGAGCTGATGCTGCCAGTGCCAGTCCAGCTGGTCGAGCAGCTCTGAATTCCAGTCGATATCCATGGCAGGCACCGTATCCACGATCGCGGACAGTATCGGTCCGCGATAGAGCAGATACTTGGTCGCGTGCCACCCACCCAGGGAACCCAGACCTCAGCCAGGCTGCTGCGGTTGCTGTCGCTGCTGCAGGCACGGCGACACTGGACGGGCGCGGATCTCGCCACCCGACTTGAAGTGACTCCCCGGACCGTGCGGCGAGACGTGGATCGGCTGCGCCAGCTCGGGTACCCGGTGCAGGCGACCCCGGGCGCAGCGGGCGGATACCACCTGAAAGCGGGTGCCGCCCTGCCACCGCTGCTGCTGGACGACGAGGAGGCGGTCGCGGTCGGGTTCGGGCTCGGCGCCGCCGCCAGCGGTGGCATCTCCGGAATCGAAGAGGCGTCGATACGGGCGCTCGCCAAGCTGGAGCAGGTGCTGCCGGCGCGGTTACGGCACCGGCTGAGCGCGGTGCGCGCCTCCACCACACCGCTGCCGGCGTTCGGGCCGACAGCCGACCCTGTGGTGCTGTCCGCGATCGCGGGCGCCTGCCGCAGCCAGGAGCGACTGCGGTTCGACTACCGGGACCGATCCGGGGCGCTGAGCACCCGCGATGTGGAGCCGTACCGGTTGGTGCACACCGGGCGGCGGTGGTACCTCGTGGCACGGGACATCCGGCGGCAGGCCTGGCGCAGCTTCCGGGCCGACCGGATCACCGCGCCGGAGCCGACCGGGATCCGATTCACGCCGTACGACCCGCCTGACCCGGCTGCGTTCGTGGCCGCGGCGGTGACCACAAACCCGTACCCGGTGTCGGCCCGGGTGCGGCTGCACGCCCCGGCGGCCGTGATGGCCGAACGCGTCCCGGCGACCGTGGCGACCCTCGAGCCGCTCGACGACGCCAGCTGCGTGCTGACCACCGGTTCCCACTCGCTGGACTCCATCGCCGCGCACCTCGCGCTGCTCGGTGTCGACTTCGACGTGTGGGAACCGCCGGAGCTGGCCAGCCGGGTCCGTGCGATGGCCGACCGGCTGACCCGGGCAAGCGGCACGCCGGACTCTGAGCGGCCGGCGCCACTGCCGGCGCCGCGCGGCGAGAGCTAGCTCGCCAGGCCGGACTGGTACGCGAAGACCACCAGCTGGGCGCGATCTCGGGCCCCTAACTTGATCATCGAACGGCTGACGTGGGTACGCGCGGTCGCCGGGCTGACGTAGATCCGGGTTGCGATCTCCTCATTGGTCAAACCCTCCGCGACCAGGCCGACGACCTCTCTCTCCCGCTCGGTCAGGTCGCCCAGGTTCGGATGCGGCTTGAGCTGCCGGCTGGGTTGGGAGACGAACTCGCGCACCAACCGGCGCGTCACCGACGGCGAGAGCAGCGCGGCGCCGCCGGTGACCAGGCGGATGGCCTGCAGCAGGTCCACCGGCTTGGTGTCTTTGAGCAGGAAGCCGCTGGCGCCGTGGCGGAGGGCGTCGAACACGTACTCGTCGCGTTCGAACGTGGTCAGCACGATGATCTTGGTGTCCTGCAGATCCGGGTCGGCGGTGATGCGCTGGGTCGCCACCAGCCCGTCCACACCCGGCATCCGGATGTCCATCAGGATCACGTCCGGGCGCAGGTTCCGAGCCGAGTCCAACGCGGCCAGCCCGTCGGCGGCCTCGCCGACGCAGTTCATGCCGTCTTCGTTGTCGATCAGCGTACGCAGCCCGACCCGCACCAGATCCTGATCATCGACGATCAGCACCGTGATCATGCGCCACCTCCGATGGGAAGACTCGCGCGAACCTCGAACCGGCGCCCCCCGGCCGGCCCCGCGGAGAACTCGCCACCCAACGCCAGCACCCGCTCCCGCATCCCCGAAATCCCCAGCCCACCGCTGTGATCCGAGTGCCCGCCGGCGATCGGGTTCGACACCGTGAGCAGCATCGTCTCAGGTCCGTGCTGGACCCGTACCCGGGCCTGGGGGACGCCGCTGTGACGCAACACGTTCGTCAACGACTCCTGCAGCACCCGGTAGCAGGTCAGGTCCACAATCGCCGGCAATTCGCTCGCCTCACCGGCAACCTCGAGGTCGACCTGAAGACCGGCCTGGCGCATCCGCTCCAGCAGCTCGTCCAACCGCGGCAGCCACGGTGAGGACGGCGCCTGCTCCGCGTCGCTACGGCGCACCACCGCCAGGGTGGCTCGCAACTCCTCCAGCGCCGAGCTGCTGGTACGGCTGATCGCGTCCAACGCGGTCTGCATCTGCTCCGGCTTCTTCTCCCGCAGGTGCAGCGCCACGTCCGCCTGCATCTTGATCGCGGCCAGGCCGTGGCCCACGATGTCGTGCACCTCCTGCGCCACCCGGAGCCGTTCGGTGTCCACGTGCTGCCTGATGGTCTCGGCTCGGTCCCGAGCCGCCGCCTCTCTGGTCAGCCGCACCGACAGGCCGGTGGCGAACGGCGCCACCACCCAGGCCGACGCGGGGATCAACCCGTAGAAGCCGGGGAGCGCGGCGCTGTTGGTGAACAGGTGGATCAACAGCAACAGCAACGTCACGGACGCGGCCGGGGCCGACTTCGCCAGCGGCAGCCGGCGAGCGGTGGTGTACACCGCGACCAGCAGCGACACCAGGATCGGCCCGTACATGTAGCCGATCGCCAGGTACGTCGCGGTCAACACCGCCGCCGCTGCCAACGTCGCCAAGGTCCACCGGCGGCGCAGCGCCAACACCAGGCCGGCGCCGGCGGCCAAGGCGCCGCCGAACACGTCCAGCGGCGTCCCGGCGACGTCACCACCTGCGGCCAGCGGGCCCACCACCCCGAGCGCGGCGAGCGCGACCGCGAGCGCCACATCGCCGAGCAGCGACTTTTTCGGCGTCACCGGCGCCACCACCTCAACAGTGCTCATGCCCTTCAGGATCCGCCATCAGAGGACCCGCCATGTAACCCGTGGAGCGGCTGCGGACGTACGTCCCACGGCGTACCCACGCCGCCGGTTTCGGTAGCCGGCCGGCTGTCGCTGCGCCCCGCTCCGTACCGGAACTGACGTCCCACGCCCGACGAAACCGAGGGCTGGAAAGCCGAGGCTGGATCACGTCCTCATCCACTCCCGAAATCGAAGCGCGATCGGAGGAAGCCATGTCCCGCTCAACGACAAGCCAGCCCACTCCCCCAACCGTCGTCAGCCCACCACGCCGGCTTGCCGCACCGGCCGCCGCACGGGTCGCCACGCAAGCCGGGGGGCGGGCCATTACGCGAGCTGATGCACAGGCCGGCATGCTGGTGGACAAGGCCACCGCGCGACTGGGTCGCCGCGCACGCCGACGCGTTTCGGCGCCGATGAACCGGACCGCACCTGATCTGACCACCGCACTCCCCTGGATCGCCGCGCACACCGCTATGCGGCCCGGGCGCCCGGCGCCTCCGCCCGGGTCTGCGGCTCCGGCCGATCGGGCCGCTGATCGAGTCCGGCTCGCTTCGCGGCGGCGTCCCGAGGCGCTCCGACGCTGCCGTATCGGGGCACCCGGTGCCGTACCCCGTGCCAGGTGTGAACCGCGGCGCCGAACTCACGCACGATCCGCCCCAAAGCCCGTGCCATGTTCCACATGATGGCCTCCACTACACTGGTCTGTGAAGTACACCTTGAACTCTAGGTACACAGATCTGTGAAGGCAAGGGGGTGCGATGTCCGTCACCGACG
>JBOGDL010000407.1:0-2607 GCA_050701815.1 Micromonosporaceae bacterium
GCTCCGGTGATCTTGCCGATCAGGTATCCGAGCATCCCGTTCGGCGTCGCCTTGGCGCGCAGCAGGGTGCCGTCCTCGCGCTCCACCATGAGCGCGGCGGCGACACCGATCATGCCGCCGAACATCACCTGCATCCCGAGCACGCCGGGCATCGCCTGCGTCCCCAGGGAGAAGTCCAGGCCGGGCACCGACGCGTTTCGCATGAAGAACATCGCGATCAGCGTGCCGATCGGAAAGAACATCACGTTCCACATGTCCTGACCGTCGGTCATGATCTGCTTGAACTCGATCCAGCCGCGGGCGAAGCCCGACCTGACAGCGATCTGCGCTGGATTCACTGGTCCTCCCGATTCGGTGTCGCAGTCGCGGTGACGGGTGCCCCTGGTTGCGCTCCGGCGGTGAAGGCGCGTAGCGCCGAGTCGTCGCTTGCGCCCGTCTCCACCTGCTGCACCAGCCGCATGTACGTGTCCTCGAGGCTGGCGCGGCGCACCTCCAGCTCGCTGATCGCCTCGCCGAACTGGGTGAACAGCTCGCGCACGTACCCGGTGGCGTCGTAAGTGGAGTGGACGAAACGCTGACCGTCCCGGGTCCAGCGCACCTCGGAGTCGGTGGACATCCGGCGGGCGAGCGCGTCGGCAGAGCCGTCGGCGATGATGGTTCCTCCGGCGAGGACCAGGATCCGGTCGGCGAGCTTCTCCGCCTCGTCAAGGTCGTGGGTGGTGAGCAGGACGGTGGTGTTCTGGTCGTCGGAGAGCCGGTGCACCAGGTCGTGGAACTCGCGCCGGGCGTGCGGGTCGAGTCCGGCTGTCGGCTCATCCAGGAACAGCAGCTCCGGTCGCCCCACGATCCCGATCGCGACATCGAGCCGGCGCCGCTGCCCGCCTGACAGCTGCCGGATCCGGGCGCCAGCGTGCTCGGCAAGCCCGACCGCGGCGAGCAGCTCGGCGGTGTCCCAGGGGCGGGCGATGCTGTCAGTGGCGTACGGCCGGTAGTAGCGGCCGAGGTGCGCGAGCAGCTCGCTCACCCGCCACTTGCCGTGGTCCCGCCACGACTGCAGCACCACGCCGAGCCGGGCCCGCCACGCCTCGTCGCCCCGGGCCGGATCGGCGCCGAGCACGCTGACCTCGCCGTCTGATGGCATTCGGAAGCCTTCCAGGATCTCGATCGTGGTGGTCTTGCCGGCGCCGTTGGGGCCGAGCAGTGCCAGCACCTCGCCCCGCCGGGCCTGGAAGTCGACTCCGGTGAGCACGTCTTTCGTGCCGTACCGCATCCGCAGGTCACGTACGTTGAGCACCACGTCGCCGTTCCCGCCGTGGACCTGATCATCCACGGCGACCCCGTTCACAATCGTCCCCACTAACCTCCCCCTCTCGCAATAACACTCGTACGGAAAATAGCACTCCTGCTATCAAACGGTAGAGGAGTGCTGCCACCTGCCGATGGCACTATGTGATCAGCAGGTGCACGGCGAGGGCGGCGATCAGCGTGCTGGCGGCGATCGCGGTCGCCAGCCGGCCCCGGGGTCCGGTCAGCGCTCGGCCGAGCAGCGCCCCGCCACCTGCCAGCATCAGCTGCCAACTCGCGGACGCGGAGAACGCCGCCAGCACGAAGACCACCCGTTCCACATGGTCGGGCGCGAGGGCAGCTTGAAGGCCGAGCACGTACGCCGCGAAGTAGATCACCGTCGCGGGGTTCGAGATCGTGAGCCCCAGCAGCCCCAGGTACGCCCGCGCCGGGCCGACCAGCTCGTCGCCGGCTGCCGGCTGGGCCGCGGACTCGCGGTGTCGCCGGATCGCCACCACGGCGGTGCGCGCCGCGAGCGCGAGCAGCACCACGGCCGAGCCCACCCGCAGCGGAAGCATGATCAACTCGATCGGGGCGGCGAGCACCGCGCCGCCGTAGGTCGCCACCACTGCGTAGACGCCGTCGGCAGTCGCGATCCCGAGCGCTGCGAAAGCGCCGATCTTGAACGATGTGCGAGCGGTGAGAGCAACCAGGTATGCCGCGATCGCGCCCACCGGCATGGCGATGCCAAAGCCCGCCAGCAGGCCCGCGACCAGCGCGGACGTCATGATCGGGCTGGGGTCGACCTCCACCGTCTGCCGTTGGGCTGGCGCTTCGGTCCGCGGCGAGCCGCGCTGCGAGCCGCGCGGCGAGCCGCGCTGCGAGTGGCGCTGGTGGCGAGGACAAGGGCGGCAGGCGAAGTCATGGCCCGATCGTGTGCGGGGCGCAGCCCGGCGGGCAAGTCATTTTGAGGTGGTCGGCTCGCCCCGGGCGGTGGACACGCCGGGGTTCAGGTCGGGTCTTCGGGGCCGGGGACGCCAGCGCGTTCGTCCCGTTCCGCCCACTCCAGCAACGGCTCGATCGAGAACGTGGTGTCGTCGATGCCGGCATGCAGGTCGCCGAGCTGGGCGTAGCGACCCGGCACGGTGGCGATGGTGAAGTCGCGCGGGTCCACGTCATCGATCTCGTCCCAGGCAACCGGCGCGGAAACGGTCGCCTCAGGAACCCCGCGCACCGAGTACGCGCTGGCGATGGTGTGGTCGCGGGCGTTCTGGTTGTAGTCCACGAACAGCATCGCGGGGTCCCGGTCCCGGCGCCACCAGG
>JBOGDL010000408.1:0-7757 GCA_050701815.1 Micromonosporaceae bacterium
CCCCGAAGTCGAACCTCACAGACGTTAGCGACCGCCCCCCCACGGCTGTCAACCGGGTCCAGGGAATCCGACCCCGCGGAAACCCCGAGTTGCCGAATTGGTGGCGTGTCGCGCTGGCGTGTCGCCGGCGACGGGAGGTTTCAGCCCGCCGAACCCATCCCAAAGGCCCCTACTTCGTACCCAGAAACGCGTCGGCCAGCAACCGTGACGCGGCCCCGCGATGGTCACCGGCGAGCAGCCCGGCAGCGGCCAACACGTACCGAATGTCGATCGTGTGCACGGCGCGCTCCGGCAACGGCCAACCCCCCGCGTGATCGCGCGCGGCAGCCGCCAGCGCCCGAACCCCCGACGTGGAGTGTCGAAGCGCCCCACCCGAGCCGATCAGCAGATCGACTCGCCGCAGGTCCTTGCCTCCCAGCCGAGGTGTGTCCGGGCCGCCGACCCGCTCCCCCCGGGCGTGGCGACGCAAAGCCACCACCATGGCAAGCTCGGCCAGCCGCTGGTCCGCCGGCGAGGCCGGGACCGGGCGCCCCGCCGCCACCGGTGCGGCGGCCGCCGCAGCGGCAGCGCGCAGTCGCGCCTGCTCACCGGGTCGCAGCAACCCTTCCGACGCCGCGGCCTGCACCACCCCCGGCGCGCTCTGCCGGGTCCCCAGGTCGCCCTCCACGGTGCGGCTGCGCCACAGCGTCCCTGCCGCCGGCGCACGAGGGCCAGCGCGTTCCGGGTCCGGTGTGAGCACCGAATACACGTCGGTGGTGGCGCCTCCCACATCCACCGCCGCCACCTGCCTCGGCTCGGACCCATGCGGCTCGGAGCCGCGCCACGGCACGTCAGCCAGCAACTCGACAGCGGTCAACACCGCCTCCGGGGTGGCGCACCGCACCAGCTGGGTGAAACGAGAGCCCCTGGAGAGCCCCTTGCCGCCGATCACGTGGCTCAGGAACACCTCCCGGATCGCGGACCGTGCCGAGGCCGGGGCCAATTCCCCGATACGTGGCAGCACGTTGTCCGCCCGCAACACCGTCTTGCCGTCCAACGCGGCCGCGGCGTCCGGCCAGGCGTCCACGTTGCCCGCCACCACCACCGGCGCGGCCCACTCGGAGGCGCCCACCCGTACGGCGTTGTGTGTCAGCACCTCCCGGTCCCCACCGTCGGCGCCGCCGACCAGCAGCAACACGTCCGGACGGGCGCGCAGCAGCTCGGCTGCCGACGCGTCATCGAGACGGCCGGCGTGCACGTGCACCACCTTCGCGCCTGCTGACAACCCGACCCGGTGACCCGCCTCCGCGGTGACCAGCGCCTCGTACCCCACCACCGCGAGCCGCAGCCCGCCGCCAGCGCTGGAGCACACCCGCACCGGGCTCAGGTCCGCGTCGGGGCACTCGCCTGCCAGGCGGCCCAACACGGCGTCCAAGCCGTCCAACACGTCAGTGCCCACGGTGGTGGGGTGCTCCGCGGAAGCGACCAGCTCGCCGGCGCCGACGTCCACCACCGCCACCTTGGTGCAGGTGGAGCCCACATCGCCGCACACCACCAGGTCCCGCCCCGGCACGCTGCGCCGATCTACGTGCCAGACCGCGCTGACCGCGCTGTCGTCCGGCGGCGAGCCGGCGCCGGTCAACGAGACGGGACCACGACAGCGCCGGTGGCGGTGACCGCGACCAGCGGCGGATCCAACACCTCAGCGGCGGAATCCGACACGTCAGGGCGGCTGCGGCACACCACCGCGCAGGTGAAGTCGAGAGTGCGGCTGCGGTTGCCGACCTGGATCACCGTCGCCGCCACCTCCACCACATCACCGGCTTTGATCGCAGCCGCGAACCGCACCTGCGAGTACCCGGCGAAGAGCCCCTCGTCACCGTCGCCCCGGATGCACACCTCGGTCGCGACATCGCCGAACAACGCCAACGCGTACGCGCCGTCGACCAGGTTGCCCCCGTAGTGGGCGTCGTGATGCGATACGTAGCGGCGGTGCGTGACGGTCATCCCGACCACGGGACCGCCCGGCGCCAGCTTCGAACCGTCGCCGCTCATACCGACACCCTCTCCGCCGCCTCGGTCCCCGTCGCGCCCTCGCTGCCGGCGCCACCCGGAGCCGACCTGCCCAGCAGCCGGTGCACCAGGTAGCTGGCCACCTCACCCGGGGTGGCGCCCCGGCCGAAGATCCGATCCACGCCCAGCTCCGCGGCGGCGAGCTCGTCGAAACGCGGCCCGCCCACCACCAGCAGCGGGCGGCTCGCCGCGTCGAACGCCTCCCGGAACGCCGCCGACATCTCCCGGACGTTGTGCAGGTGCGCGTCCCGCTGCGTCACCACCTGGCTGACCAGCACCGCATCCGCCTGCTCGGCGCGTGCGTGGCGCACCAGCTCCGGGACGGTCACCTGGGCGCCGAGGTTGCGCACCCGCAACTCCCGGTAGTACTCCAGGCCCTTCTCGCCGGCGAACCCCTTCACGTTGAGGATCGCGTCAATGCCGACGGTGTGCGCGTCCGTGCCGATGCACGCCCCCACCACGGAAAGCTTGCGCCGTAACCGTTCCTTGATCACCCCGTTGACTTCCTTGGCGGACAACAACGGGTAGTCGCGTTCCGCCACCTTCACCTGATCCAGGTCGACCAGATGCGCCACGCTGCCGTACACCACAAAGAAGGTGTGCCGCTCCCCCACCGGTTTGGAGTGCACCAGCATCGCCGGCGCCATTCCCATCTTCGCGGCCAGCTGCAGCGCCGCCCCGTCGGCTCGCTTGTCATGTGGCACCGGCAGCGTGAACGAGACCTGCACCATCCCGTCCCCGGTGGTGTCACCGTACGGCCGGACGATTGCGCTCATGGCAGGGCCTTTCTTTCTACGGCTGGCGGGCTCGCAGGCTCGGTCGCCGGGCCGGCGTCGGCTTCCAGGATCTCGGCGGCGGGGTTGCAGTAGCCTTCGGCGCGCCGGAACACACCGTCCAGCCCCTTGCCGCGGTCCGGTGGGCGTTTCATGATCCCGAACACGCCGTCGGCGATCGCGTTCAGCAACGGCGCCTGCGTCGCCGCGCCGGCCGGGCCGCTCGCGACCGCTGACCTGGGTCGGGTGTCGGCGAGGATCCGCTCCAGCAGCTCGATCGCCTCGGCCAGCACCTGATGTGACCGGCGCTGGATGAAGCCGCCCGGGGCGGGATGGAAATCTTCATGCAGGTTGCCGGCGGCGCCCCGCACGTACCGCACGTTCTGCAGCGCGATGTCCCGATCCGACAGCCACGGGGTGACCACCGCCTCGGTCATCATCCCCACCAGCAGGATGCTCTGCCCGGTCAGCGCGCCCGCCAGGTTGAAGAACCCGTCCAGCAGGTTGCCGCGGAACACGTCGCCGGTCATGTGTTTGGTGGGCGGCATCCACTTCAACGGGGCGTCCGGGAACAACTCCCGCGCCAGCAGCGCGTGCGCCAACTCCAACCGGAACGAGTCCGGGAGATCCGGGTTGATCTCGAACGCGTGACCCAGACCGAGCTGCCAATCGGCGAGCCCCGCCTCCTTCGCGAAGTACTCGTTCAACAACTGCGAGACGGTCACCGTGTGCGCCTCGTCCACCGCGTCGGCCGTGGTCAGGTAGTTGTCCTCGCCGGTGTTGATGACGATGCCGGCGCGGGCGTGGATCTGGCGTGAAAACCGCTGGTCGGTGAACGTGCGGACCGGGTTGATGTCCCGGAACAAGATCCCGTACATGGAGTCGTTCAACATCATGTCCAGGCGCTCCAGACCCGCCAACGCCGCGATCTCCGGCATGCACAGGCCCGAGGCGTAGTTGGTGAGCCGGATGTAGCGGCCCAGTTGCTGCGAGGTCTCGTCCAGCGCGGCCCGCATCAGGCGGAAATTCTCCTGAGTCGCGTACGTGCCCGCGAACCCCTCCCGGGTGGCGCCCTCCGGCACGTAGTCCAGCAGCGACTGCCCGGTGGAGCGGATCACCGCGATCACGTCCGCGCCCTCGCGAGCCGCCGCTTGCGCCTGGCCGATGTCCTCGTAGATGTCCCCGGTCGCCACGATCAGATACACCCAGGGACGCTGCGGCGGGTCGCCGATCTGCCGCACCAGCCGCTCCCGTTCGGCGCGGCGCCCGTCGATCCGGTCAATCCCCGCCTGCACCGCTCGGCGGGCTGCGCCTGCCACGGCGGGCCGCTCGGTGTCTCCCGGCAGCGCGAACCGGACGCTGCCCGCGGCCGCCTTCTGCGCCAACAAGGTCAACTCGTCAGCGCTGCCCGAACCGCCCTCCAGCAGCGCCGCGTGAAACACCGGCAACGCCACGCCGTGCTCCAACCCGACATCGGAACGGACCGCGTCCACCAGCCGGTTCACCCACGGGATCCCGTCCGGGTCCGCGCCGGAAACCCCCGCCAGCCGCAACACCGCGCGCTCCACCGACACCGTGGTGCAGCGGCGCGCCAGCTCCACCACCGGGCCGCCCGCCAACCGCGCCAGCTCCCGGGCCCGACGCACCTGCGCCGGGTCCAGCGCCAACTTGCCCTGTGGGCTCATGCGGTCAACCCTTCCGGGGCGTGCTCCTCGTCGTGGATGATCACCCCGCGCAGCACCGTGCGGGAGCACACCGGCAGCGCGGCGTCGGGACGCAACACCGGCAACCCCTTCCTGACCTCTCCCACATCGCGCCACACCGCGAACGTGGCAGGCCCCCCCGGCGCCAACACGCCCTCGTCGTCGCGGCGCACCGCACGCCAGCCACCCCGGGTGTGGGCTGCGAACGCCGTGCGGACCGTGATCCGCTGCGACGGGTTGCGATGCTGCGCCGCGGCCCGCACCGAACCCCACGGATCCAGCGGCGTCACCGGGCTGTCCGAACCCAACGCCAACGGCACCCCCACCCCCGCCAACGAGGCGAACGGGTTGGACGCCAGCGAACGCGCCACGCCCAGACGCTGCGCGTACATGCCCTTCTCGCCGCCCCACAGCCGGTCAAACGCCGGCTGCATGCTGGCGATCAGCCCGAACTCCACGTACCCGCGGATCAGTTCCCGATCCAGCAGCTCCGAATGCTCCACCCGGTGCCGCCCGGCGCGCAGCCGCTCGATCCCGACCTTCTCCGCCGCCAACGAGAACCCCTGCACCACATTCGCCAACGCGGCGTCCCCGATCGCGTGGAAACCGCCCTGCATCCCGTGCCGCACGCAATCCACGATGTGATCAGCGACCTCCTTCGGCGACAGGTACGCCGTGCCGCAGCCGTGCGCGTCCACGTACGGCTCCCGCAGCAACGCCGTCTGCGAGCCGAGCGCGCCGTCGGCGTACAGGTCGCCGCCCGCCCCGGCCGCGCCCAACTCACGGGCCTTCGCCGCCGCGCCCAGCTCACCCCAGTAGCCGTGCACCTCCGGCAACGGGTGCTGCGACGGCAGCTTCAGCAGCGCGGTGAAGTCCTGCTCGCTGGACGTGCCCGGCCCCCCGCACTCATGCACCGAGGCGATGCCGAGCGACGCAGCCTGCCGTAACGCTCGCATCTGCGCCGCCCGGCGCTGCGACGCCGTGATCGCCGCGTGCGCGGACTCCCGCACCACATGGTGGGCGGCGCCGCGCTGCCAACCGTCCTGCCGGTAGCCGTCCGCGGTGGGCAAACCGCTGGACGCGGCCATCAGCGCCGTTGAGCAGACCGCCGAATGCACGTCCACCCGAGCCAGGTACACCTTGCGGCCGGCCGCGGCGCGGTCCAGCTCGTCCGCCGTCGGCGCCCGTCGCTCCGACCAGCCGCTCTCGTCCCAGCCGTGCCCGATCACGGTCGCGTCAGGCGGCAGCGTCGCCGCGTACGCCGCCATCCGATCCAGCGCCTCCTCCACCGACGCCGCGCCCGACAGGTCCAGGCCCAGCAACGCCAACCCGGTGTCGGTCACGTGCACGTGGGCGTCCACGAACGCCGGCGTCACCAGGCCGCCATCGAGGTCCACCACGTCGGCCACGTCGGGGCGCTCATCGTCCGGACCCAGCCAGGCGATCCGGTCGTCCTCGACGAGCATGGCGGAGGCGTGTGGGTCAGCCGGGCAGTAGACCCGGCCGCCGCGATAGAGAGTAGGCATGGCCTCAGTCTTCCGCGCCACGGGTGTCGGGGGAACTACCCTCGGCAAGCCGAGATGTGAACAACTGCCGCACCGCGGGCTCTGAGCGCAGCAACGACAACGCCTGCTCGGCGTGCCCCGGCACGTAGCCGTTGCCCACCAGCATCGTCACATCCGCGGCGAGCCCCTCAGCGCCCAGCGCGGCCGCCGGGAACGACGTCGCCATCGAAAAGAAGATCACTGTCCCGCCCTGCGCGGTCGCCAGGATCGCGCCGTGCTCGCAACCGGGCACATCGACGCAGACCACGCAGATGTCAGCTGGCCCCCCGATGGCCTCGGACACCGCGCCAGACACCGCGACCGGGTCGCGGGCGTCCGCCACTGCCACGTGGTCACACAGACCCGCGGCGGACAGCCGCCGCGCCTCGGACAGGTCCGGAACCACCCCCACGGTGCGCGCGGCGCCCGCCTGACGAGCCGCTGCCAGGGACAGCGACCCGCTCTTGCCGGCGCCGCCGAGCACAGCCACCGTGGGCCCGCTCCGCCGCTGGGCCGCCTCGTGCACCACGCGGGAGGTCAGCGCAGGTGCGCCGCACACGTCCATGACGGCCAGCGCCAGCTCTGGATCGAGGTCCTCGGGCAGCGGCGCGGCGATCGAGCGGCCGAACAGAATCGCATGCCCGGCACACGGCACCTGCTCGCTCAAGCCGTCCCACCCGGACAGTCCGTCAGCAATCGCCAACGGGGTCAGCGTGAGCGAGACCAGCGTCGCGACCCGCTGCCCGACACGTAGGCCCAGCGGGGACGCCGCCCCGACCTCCTCGACCGTTCCGATCAGCATGCCGCCGGAGTCAGTCACGGGGTTCTGCATTTTTCCGCGTACGGCCACGATGCCGAGCACCTCGTCGCGGATCGCGGGCCCAGGGTCGGCGCTGGCGCGGTGCTTGTCCGCCAGTTGCCGGTAGCTCGCGGCGTCCAGATTGAGCCGCTGCACCGCGACCCGCACCTCTTCGGGGTGGATCTCAGGGCGGTTGTCCAAGCGCCAGGCCGCCTGTGGCAGCACCCCGGCGGGTTCGACCACCCGATGCAGACCCACGGCTCGAGCCAGCTCACTCGACGCGGCCTCGGACGCGACACTCATGCCCTGCTCCTCTAATCTTTGGCCTCACTCGGACCATATACGGGAAATCTTTCGGTGAACCAGTGGTATGACAGGAACTTTCTCCACTATCCTTGCGCAGGTCAGCCGCACTCTCAGCCTTCGCTCAGGGGTGAGCCGCCCCGCTCAGGTCGCCTCTGTGGCACTGAACGAGGAGGGATCGTGAGCGAACAGCCGTACGAGTATCGGCGCGCCGAACTGATCGAGCCGGACTGGACCCGGCTGCCCGGCTGGCGCGAGGCCACCCGCGAGCAGTGGGAATCCGCCCAGTGGCAGCGGGTCAACTGCGTCAAGAACCTGAAACAGCTACGGGCCGTGCTCGGGGACCTCGTCGACGAGTCGTTCTACGACGACCTGGAAGCCGACCAGCGCCAGAGCGCCACCATGTCGATGCTGCTGCCGCCGCAGATGCTCAACACGATGGTCCCGGACCGGCAACCCGACACCGAGTCGTTCTACGCCGACCCGGTGCGCCGGTACATGCTGCCGGTGCTCTCCGACCGCCGCGACGACTGGCCCAGCCACCCGTACGCCACCCGGGACTCGCTGCACGAACACGAGATGT
>JBOGDL010000409.1:0-2866 GCA_050701815.1 Micromonosporaceae bacterium
CCTGCCCGCCCAGGATGCCTTCGGTGCCGACCTCGCGGGCCACCCTGGTCACCTCGTCGGCGAAGTCGGAAAGCTGATCGACCATCGTGTTGATGGTGTTCTTCAGCTCCAGAATCTCGCCCCGGGCGTCAACGTTGATCTTCTGAGTGAGATCGCCGCGAGCGACCGCAGTCGTGACCTGGGCGATGTTGCGGACCTGACCGGTGAGGTTGTCGGCCATGAAGTTCACGGAGTCGGTCAGGTCACGCCACGTGCCGGCGACCCCCGGCACCTCAGCCTGACCGCCAAGCCGTCCGTCCGTGCCGACCTCGCGAGCCACCCTGGTCACCTCGTCAGCGACGGCGGAGAGCCGTTCCAGCAGGGAGTTGACCGACGTCGACAGGCTGCCCAACTCGCCCGGGGGGCGCGAGCCGACCGGTGGATGAGGCATGCGCTGGGAGAGATCGCCTTCGGCGGCCGCGGCCAGCACCCGGCTGAGTTCCGTGGTTGGCCGCAGCAGATCGTCGATCACGCCGTTCATGGCCGCCGCAGTGAACGCCCAACCGTCCCAGACGTCGAGCGAATTGCCGTCCGCGTCGACCCGCAACGTCCAGACGGCGCTGTCTGCGTCGACCCGCAACCTTTCCCGGGTGCTGTCGTCGCCGGCCTGCATGTTCCCGATGTCGACCCGCTCGTCGAGACGTTCGTCTTTGCCGACCGCGACCCGTACCCGGGCCATCTCACCAGCCAGCTGCTGGTTGCGCTCAGCGATCTCGTTGAACACCGCGGCGAGTTCGGCCGGCAGGCCGTCGCCGGTCGCCACGAGCCGGCGGCGGAAATTGCCGTCCCGTAGGTCTTTCATGCCCGCCAGCAGCCGGTGGAGTGTCACGGTGTCGAGCTCCCGGCCCCCGTTCGGGACCGGAGGCTGGGCTACCTGCTCGGCCGCCCCGGTCTCGACGGCGCCGTCCTCGGCGAACCGGCCATCGGTGGCGCGTTCTTCCGTGGCGCGGGCGGCTGGGTCTTCGATGGTGCGGTCAATTATTGGCTCCACGCGAGCCCCACAAACGCTGAGTGCAGGCGACGGCGCCCCGTCGCAGGTTGCCAGGGATACGGTCGCGATGTGGGCGGTGCAACGGCCGATGGTGCAGTGGCGCGATAGAGCATGATCACCTTCCGGCGCCAGGGGCGCGTGCCGACGGCTCCCCAGCACGGCTGAACGCCCAGGCATTGCGCCAGCTCAGCTTGCCGAGCAGAGACGAGACCGCACCACGTACGGCTTCCTCGGGCAGTTCCAGCCGGGTCGCGATCTCGCGATTGGTCAGACCGGCCACGATCAGGTCGAGGACCTGCGGTTCGGGCGGGGTGAGCCAGGCGGCAGGCTCGGCGCGTTCCCGGTGGCGGCGTACCCCCGCCAGGACCGACTCCACCACCTTGCCGTCCAGCAGCGACCGGCCGGCGCTGACCGTGCGGATCGCCTTGCCCAGGTCGAAGCCCACCATCTGTTTGAGCACATAGCCGTCCGCGCCGCCCATGATCGCGCTGAACAGCGCGTCGTCCGCGTCGTAGGAGGTCAGGAAGACACAGCGCAGGTCCGGTCGCCGGGATCGCAGCTCCCGGCACAGCTCCACGCCATTGCCGTCCGGCAGCCGCAGGTCGATCACGACGACAGCTGGACCACCGCCCGGCTCGTCACTCATCGCGTCCACCGCGGCCAGCGTGTCGGCGACCGTGCCCGCGCCGCCCACGACCTGTAGGTCCGGCTCGGCGTCTACCCGATCGGTGAGCCCCTGCCGCAATACCTCATGGTCCTCGACCAGGAACACCGTGGTGCGCATCCTCTGCCCATCCTCGTCGTGAATCCGGCCCGCGACGCTGCCGCCGGGCCCTTCTTCCGCAACGAGACACGCCGAGAGCACCGCCCGGCTAGGGACGAAGGTCCTGAACCCAACCGGGTGACCGCCAGCGACAGCGCCTGGAGAGCCTGGGGAGCGCCGGCCCGCTGTCGTACGCCACGGTCGATCCGCACCTGGCTGGGTCTTTTGTCATCCGCCCGCCGCGCACCTTGGCGTTCACCGAGGTGGCACACGTCTGATGCCGCCTAATGCCATTGTGGCATCAGAGTTGTGGCCCGATGGCCGGCCACCGAAAGACATTGGCTCACCGTCAAACCACACAACACACATTGGGGGTACGCCCGGCGGCCACCACCCCGCATAGCTGACGATCTCAGTGGCAGCCCGGCCTCCTTGGCGCTGCGCAGCTGATCACCCTCTATTCTGCGACCACACCCCCCCCAACGCATCGCCCCGAGGGCGCACTTTCCGCTACGACGAGCGATGCGGACGTTGGCGCGCCACACTGCGAGCCAACGCGGCTTGCCACTGTGCCATTTGTGTGCCACATTGGCACCATGGACCTAACGTCGTACGTGAGCAACCTCGGACGTGAGCTCTCCACGCTTGCCGAAGCCGGAGGTGAGCAGTCGCGGGCGCTGGTCGAGCGCCTGACCGGATCGCTCGAGCCAGCGATCCGGATGACGCTGCTGGACACACTGTCGGCCGCCGCCGACGAGATCACCCGGGACCTGGCTCCGGGTTCGGTGGAGCTGCGCCTGCGCGGACGTGATCCGGGCTTCGTCGTGACCCTGCCACCCCCCGAGCCGCTCGAACTCGTGGCCGACGGCGCTGCGGCGCCGGTCGACGACGCGCCGGACAGCGATCTGCTCACCGCCGAGGACGGCCCCGCCGCACGGATCAACGTACGCATGCCCGAGCAGCTCAAGGCCGCGATCGAGGAGGCCGCGGCCAAGGAGGGACGCTCGGTCAACGCCTGGCTGGTACGGGCTGCCACCGCCGCCTTGCAGCGGTCCGATCGCGATCAGCGTCTC
>JBOGDL010000410.1:0-9264 GCA_050701815.1 Micromonosporaceae bacterium
GGCCGAGGGAGGCTGGGTGCGGCGCTGGCTGCGTTGGGCGGTGGCGCTGGCGGCGCTGGCGCAGATCAGCCTGGCGGCGCCGGAGCTGCTGGCAGGGCACCAGCACGGAGTGCACCTGGGGCGGGAAGGCGCTTCTTTTGACATCGCGTTGGCGGTGGGCTTCCTGCTCGCCGCACGCTATCCGGAACGGGCCCGCGCGTTGGCGCCCGTCGCGATGGTGCTCGCGATGTTTCTCATGGTCACCAGCGGTGTGGACCTCCTCGCCCGGAGCACCACCTGGTTGCACGAGCTCGCCCACGGGTTGACGTTGCTGCAGGCCGGCCTGCTGTGGGCGCTGGTCAGGGCGTGGGGATCGGACCTGCGGGCTCGTCCGCTGCCGACGTGACGATGCCTGAGGGCCCGGGCGGCGCGGCTCGCCGCTGGCGCTGGCCGCGTGCGCGTGCCCTGCTCGGGGTGGCGCTCGCCGCGGTCGTCGCCGGTCTGTTGTGGTCCCACCCCGCGGCGGCGCATGCCACCTTGCTGAAGACCTCGCCGGCGCAGGGCGCCGTGGTGGACTCCGCGCCACGGCAGGTGACGTTGGTCTTCTCAGAGACAGTGCAACCGCTCGCGGGCCACGCCAAGATCATTGGCCCACGAGGGACCCGCTTCGACGCTGGCCAACCCCGCGCGGACGGCGACCAGCTGGTGATCAAAATGCGTGACGGGGCACCGCGTGGCACGTACCTGGTCAGCTTCCGGGTGGTGTCGGCGGACGGGCACCCGGTCAGTGGCGGCTTCTCGTTTTCCGTCGGTGAGCCCTCGAAGAACTCGCCCAAATCCAGCGAGTCGGATGACTCACTGGTGGTCGGGCTGCTGTTGGTGCTGCGGTATCTCGGCCACGCTGGTTTAGCGCTGCTGGTGGGTTCGGCGGGAGCGCTCGCCATCGCCTGGCCGGCGCGCCGGTCGCGGCGGGGAGCGGCCCGGCTGGCTTGGTTCGGGTACGGGGCGGTGGCGATCAGCGCGCTGGGGGAGCTGGTGCTGCAGGTCCCGTACCGGCTGGGGACCGGGATAGACGAGGTACGCGGCAGCGATCTGCTGACGGTGTTCGACACCTGGCACGGACAGGCGCACCTGGCTCGGATCGGGCTGCTGGCGCTGGCGGCGCCCTCGCTGCGACACGTGATCGCCGGCGGACGCTCCGCGGTGCACGCGTGGCTGCTGGCGGGCGTCGCGGCGGCGGCGCTGATCACGTGGCCGCTCTCAGGGCACCCTGTCGGCTCGCCGCTGCCGTGGCTGTCGGTGGCGGTGGACGTCGCGCATCTGGGAGCGGTCAGCGTCTGGCTGGGCGGGTTGGCCGTGCTGGCGGGGTTCCTGCTGAGCCGCCGTCAGGACGGTGTGACCAGGCGCGGGTTGCGGGTGTGGTCCCGCGTCGCCGCCGTCACGGTGATCGTGCTGGTGCTCGGCGGGGTCGCTCAGGCCCTCATCGAAGTGCCGTCGTTGGACGCCCTCACCAGCACCCGGTACGGCCTGCTGATCCTGATCAAAGCGGCGCTGCTGGTGGTGATCCTGGGCGCGGCGGCGCTGGCACGCCGAAGTCTGCTGGCGCGGCTAGCCGGCCCTGAGCCGGCTCGCCGGGACCCACCTGAATCAGACGTGGAGTCGGACTCCGACCCGCCCGCCGCGGCGCCGCCCGCTGCACTGCGAAGCCTGGTCGCGGTCGAGGTGGCCCTGGTGGCAGTGGTGCTCGCGGTGACGGCGGTGCTCGCGCAGACCACGCCGGCACGCACCGCGGCAGCCGCCGCCGAGGCGCAGTCGGTGGGCCGCCACACCACCGAGCTTGAGTCACCGCTGTTCACCGTACGGGTGGAAGTGACGCCGGCGCGGGTGGGCGAGAACGAAGTGCACCTGTACGCCACCGACAAGAAGGGCAAGCCGCTGAAGGTACGCGAGTGGCAGGTCACGGCGGCGCTGCCCGCGAAGGACCTCTCCCGGGTGGAGGCCCCGATGTTGGCGCTCAGCGGCGACCACGCTACCGGCCAGATCGGGCTGCCCGCCCGGGGTCGATGGGTTTTCAGTTTCACGCTCCGAACCTCCGAGATCGACCAGGCCACCGTCAGGAGCACGGTCCCGATCCGCTGATCAGCCACAGAGCCTGTCCACCGTACGAGCAATAACTAATAGAGGAGAGAACATCCATGTCAGTGATCACAGCCCGGCTGGGTCGGGTGGTTGTCGCCGTGGCCGCCGGAGCCTTGCTCACCCTGGCCGTTCCGGGCGCGCCGGCGTCGGCGCACGTCACGGTCGACCCGGAACAGGCCGAGGCCGGCGGGTACGCGAGGGTGGCGTTCCGGGTCCCGAACGAAAGCGAGAGCGCCACCACCACCAAGCTGCAGGTGCACCTGCCGAAGGAGCACCCCCTGACCTCGGTGCGCACCACGCCGGTGCCCGGCTGGACCGCCAAGGTGGAGAAGCGGAAGCTGGAACGCCCGCTCGACCACCACGGCACGAAGATCGACGAGGTGGTCAGCGTCATCACCTGGACCGCCGCTGAGGGCAGCGGCGTCAAACCGTCGGAATTCGTGGAGTTCCCGCTGTCGTTGGGGCCGCTGCCGGAGTCCGGTTCGCTGGTGTTCAAGGTGTTGCAGACGTACGACGACGGAGAGGTGTCGCGCTGGATCGAGGAGCCGTCGGACGGCCCGGAGCCAGAGCACCCGGCGCCGGTGGTGACGGTGGCTGAGCAGCCATCGGGAGCTTCGCATGCCGGCAACACCGGGTCTGGCGCGGCTGACGCCACGTCCGATCGTGATCGCGGCCGTGACACCCCGCTGTGGCTTGGTGTGACCGGGCTGATCGCCGGGTTGGCCGGCTTGGCGCTGGGCGGGCTCGCTTTCGCCCGTTCCAGGAGGGCTTAGCTCAGCTCGCCGCACAGGGCTTGCCCGGGCGGCTCAGCTCGGCTGGTTGCCCGGGCCGCCCGGTCGTTGCCCCGCGGTCGCTCAGCTCGGCTCGTTGCCGGGGCGCCACTTGATGGAACACCCGAGGCTGGGCTGCTGCGGCTCCGGCGCGGCCTCTCCCGCCAACGCGGACGCGATCGCGGCGCGCAGCAGCTCGCCGGTCACCGGCTTGCCGTTGCCGGGAGTGGAGTGGTCGAAGGCGCCCCGGTAGACGAGTTGGCCGTCGCGGTCGTACAGGAAGAAGTCAGGTGTGCACGCGGCGCGGTACTCCCTCGCGACCTGCTGGGTCTCGTCGATCAGGTACGGAAAGTTCCAGCCTGCCCGAGCGCGCTGCTCACGTAGCTGCGGCGCCGCGTCATCGGGGTAGTTCTCGGTGTCGTTGCTGCAGATCGCCACCACACCCAGCTGGGGGTGATCGTCAATCAGCTCGCCCAACGCGGTCTCGAGGTGCCGCACGTACGGACAGTGGTTGGACAGGAACATCACAAGCAGCGCTGGCGCGTCCTTGAACTGGGAGCGGCTGACCGTGGTCTGCTCGATGGACGGCAACGTGAAGTCGGGCGCGGTGGCGCCCAACGGGACCATGAATGACGACACCGCCATTTTGAGGCTCCTCGCGTGAATGTTCCCGATTCTCGTACCCAGCCTATGCCTCCGGTCCGGCGCGAACCCACCCCCGGCGGCGCGCGATGACGGCAAGTCGGTGACGTGCCGTCGAGGGACATGGTTTGGCACAGAGCTGGGACTAAACCCCTGGCATGGCGCACCTAGGGTGGGGCGGGTCGCCCGCCAAAAGGACTTCGTCAACGTAGATGGCGCACTCGAGCGGGCAGAGGCGGTGCAGATTCGCCCGAGCGGCGGAGCGTGAATCACAGAGGGGCTTGATCTGATGAGCGACTACGAGACGAACGTGGACATTGACGGCGACGGGACCTTTGACGACGTCGAGTACACGGAGAACGCCGATGGCTCGGTGACCATCGAAGGCGACATCAACAACGACGGCACTGTCGACTTTGTGGGGCACGACACCAACGCGGACGGCCTGGTGGACTACGCCGACTACGACAACAACCACGACGGTGAGATGGACACCCGTTGGGTTGATGAGGACGGCGACGGTTGGTTGGACTACTCCGAGCCGATCACCGATGACTCTGACGCCAAGGGCGACGGCGGCGCGGGCGGTGGCGCTGGCTCAGGCGGTGACGGCAAGGGTGACGGCGGCGCCGAGGGCAAGGGCGACGGCGGCGAGGGCAAGGGTGACGGCGGCGCCGACCCCAAGCCGGAGAATTCCGGCACCAGCGAGCCGGTGCCGACGGGCGACGCCGGCTCGGATGAGGGCTCGGAGGGCGGCTCCGGCGGCTCCGGCGGCGTTCCGGAGGATCTGCTCGGTGGTGGCGCTGGCGGTGAAGGCGGTGCTGGCGGTGAAGGCGGTGCTGGTGGCGCCGGTGGCGAGGGCGGTCATGGTGGCGCTGGCGGCGAGTCAGGCGCCGGTGGGAACTCGGCCGGCGGCGGCAACGAGGGCTCTGGCTCGGAAGGCGCCCCGCAGGGCAAGGTGGTGCCCCCGACCGGCGGCTGATTCTGGCAGGGCGCAGCCCTGCGAGCCGCTCAATCCAGCAGACGCAGCTCCGCCTTCAACGACCCTTGAAGGCGGGGCTGCGCTTTGCCACGAAGGCGCTGGTGGCCTCGCGGTGGTCCGCGGTGGCGCCGCACTCCGCCTGGGCCAGCGCCTCGGTCGCCAGCGCGTCGGCGAGGCTGCCGGAAGCGCCGACCGCCAGCTCCCGCTTGATCTGCGCGTACGCCACGGTGGGCCCGGCGGCGAGCTTGGCGGCGAGCCGCTGGGCTTCCGGGAGCACCTTCTCGTCGTCGTCCAGCAGAGTGGTGAGCAATCCCAGGCGCTCCGCCTCGCCAGCCTTCACCGGGGTGGCGAGCATCATCAGCTCCACCGCCTTCGGGTAGCCCACCAACCTCGGAAGCGCCCAGGACGCACCGGTGTCGGCGGCCAAGCCGACGTTGGCGAACGCCATCAGAAACGAGGTGCGGGGCCCGCCGATCCGGAAGTCGGCCAGGAAAGCGAGCGAGCCCCCGGCGCCGGCGGCAGTGCCACGTACCGCTGCGATCACCGGTTTCGGCATCGTGGCCAGGCGTTCCGCGATCGGGTTGTAGTGCTCCGCCACGGTGGCGAGCGGATTCTTCGCGCCCGATTCCAGGGCGCCCACATGCTCCCGTAGATCCTGGCCGACACAGAACGCGCGCCCAGCGCCGGTGATCACCACCGCTCGGCACGTCGAGTCGCCCGCGAGCGCGCCGAGGGTGTCCCGGAGCGCCTCCTTGAGCGATGTGTTCAAGGAGTTCAGGGAGCCTGGCCGGTTCAGGGTGAGGGTCGCGACGCCATCAGCCTGGTGGATCAGCAGCGGCTGGTCTGTGGACGCGGAATCGTGGGGAGTTGTCACGTGAGGCCTTTCGGGATGGCGGGCAGGGACAGCGTTCGCAACGATGTGGCGGCGATCTCGGGGCCTCCCAGGTGCATTTCGACGTGCCGGTCCGCGGCTGCTCTCAACCGGCGGGCGTGTTCGTCGAAGAAGCGGGCCGCCGCGACTCCGGGCCACCGATCAGGCAGCAGCTCGACCGGCAGTTGCGGGTCCCGGAACAAGAAGGACCGCCAGCTGTGCACCAGGGTGAACCGCGCTGCGAACGCCGACTGGTCCGAGTCGTGCCCGCTGACCGCAGCGGTCACCGGCTGCATTTCGTCGACGAATCGCTCGTACGCGGCGCCAAGCGCGTCCAGGTCCCACGCCCGGCGTACCAGCGCCAGCGCTGCCTCGACCCCTCCGGTTGGCTCCGCGGTGAAGCGGTCGGCTGCCACGTCCGCCTCGGCGAGCAGCGCGTCGACCTCGGCGGCGGGGTTCGGCGCCATCCAGGTGGCGCCACGGAGCCGCCCGTAACCCAGGTACGCGAGATTGCCCGCCAGTCGGGCGCGGGCGGTGCGGCTGCTGGGCATGTCGATCACCAGCAGATCGAAGGAGCCGCTCCAACTCCGTGCGGTGGTGCGGTAGATCCGGGAAGCCGCGTCGTCGAGGCGACGTGCCGCTTTCGGAGTGAGGGCGTATCCAGGGCCGTCGCCCAGCCGGACCGGGCGTAACCAGCCTTGCCGCACCATCCGGGAGACGGCGGTGCGCACCGCGGGAGGGGCGATCTGGAGGGGGGCGAGCAGCCGGACCAGCGCTGCGACAGCAGCGTACCCACCCCGTTGCCGTAAGTAGTCTCCATAGAGATCGAAGAGCGCCGACCGCGCGTGCACCCACAGGAGTGTGACAGCTTTTGGCAATTCTCGCCAACACCTGTCACAGCTTGCCGGGGGTGATTTGGGTCCAGCCTCGCTCATCAGGGAAAATGACTGGTCGGTACCTCGCCGTTGGCCCGTGGGAGCGGGCTCGCGGCATCTGAGTGGTTCTAAGACCGCGGGCAGACCGCGGTGTGACGTTGAGTCGAGGGGAGACAACATGGCGGCCATGAAGCCGCGGACGGGTGACGGTCCGCTGGAGGTCACCAAGGAGGGCCGCGGCATCGTCATGCGGGTTCCACTCGAGGGAGGCGGGCGACTTGTGGTGGAGATGTCGCCCGAGGAGGCCGGCGACCTCGGTGATGCCCTCAAGTCCGTCGTGAGCTGAGTCGCTTGACCGCGCCGGCCCCGGCAGCCGTCCTGCTCTCGTGGAGCATGCGGCGCGTCGGGGCTGGCCGGTGTATGGCGCTGGCGTTGTCCCAGTTCGAAGTGTCGATCGGCTCACGACAGGAGTCCTGATGCTTGAGGTTCGTTTGGCGGAATCAGCTGGCGACCAGGCCGTTCTGGCGGCGCCGGTACGTTCGTCCGGTGGTCCCGACGGCGCGGTCGGCTCAGGCGGCGACCATCCCCGCGCTGGCGGGGATGCGGTGGCGCCGGTCGGCGTGCTCGCGACTCCGCTGCACGCGCTGGCAGAGCCGGTGGCGGACGTGGCGGAGGCGTTCCTGGCGGAGGTCGAGCACACCGGGGCCGCTGGCGTGACGCATTCCCTGCCCCAGCCGACGCGGACTCCCCGCCGGGCCTTGTTCTTCGGGGTGGGAGACGGCTCCGGCAACGGGTGGCGTGCGGCGGGCGCCGCGATCGCCCGAGCCGCGGGCGATCAGGCCAGCGCCGCAGTGATGATGCCGCCTGACTCGGCGCCGGAGACCGTAGGCGCGCTGACGGAAGGGCTCCTGCTGGGCGGTTACCGGTATCGGTTGGCTAACAAACCTGACGACAAGCATCGACTCCGCGAAGTTGCCATCGTGGTGGATGACGTGGATCGCCACACCGAGGCCACACAGCGAGCCACAGTGCTGGCCGAGGCCACCTGCCTGGCCCGGGACCTGACCAACCTCTCCAGCGCTGACAAGCCCCCCTCCCTGCTCGCGGATCGGATGGCGCGGGCCTGCGAGCCGTACGGGGTGACGGTCGCCGTGCGTGGCCCGCGGCAACTGGCGAGCGAGGGGTTCGGTGGGATTCTGGCGGTCGGCTCCGGCGATGGAGCTGAGGCGGCGCGCGGCCCGCGGCTGGTGGAGCTGACGTGGGCGCCCCCGGACGCCACCCGTCACGTGGTGCTGATCGGCAAGGGCATCACCTTCGACACCGGCGGCATCAGCATCAAGACCGCGGACGGGATGGCCTTGATGCGCAAAGACATGGGGGGAGCGGCCACAGTGGCCGCCGCGATCGTGGCGGTCGCGCGACTCAAGTTGCCGGTACGGGTAACCACGCTGGCACCGCTCGCCGAGAACATGGTGGGCCCGCACTCGTACCGGCCGGGCGACGTGGTGCGGCACTACGGCGGCCTCACCAGCGAGGTGCTCAACACCGACGCCGAGGGCCGGATGGTGTTGGCTGACGCCTTGGCGTACGCCACCCGTGAGCTGAACCCCGACGCGATCGTGGACATGGCGACGCTGACCGGCGCCGCGAAAGTGAGCCTGGGCAAGCGCACCGCCGCGCTGTTCAGCGACAACGACACGCTTGCGGAGCAGCTCGCCGCAGCCGGCGAGGAAGTCGGCGAGAAGATGTGGCGGATGCCCTTGCACGACGATTACGTCGAGCTGCTCACCAGCGATGTGGCTGACGTGAACAACGCGCCGGGCGCGAGCAACGGCGCCGGGGCGATCACGGCCGCGCTGTTCCTGCGGGAGTTCGCGGGTGATCTGCGGGACCGCTGGGCGCACATCGACATGTCGGCGACGTCCTGGTCTGATAACGCGGACAAGGAGCTGGCCAAGCACGCCACCGGGTGGGGGGTCCGGACCCTGGTTCGTTGGTTGGAGCGGAACGCCGCCTAGCGGCTGAGAGCAGAGCGCGGCCTAGCTCCGGAGAGCGGAGCGCCGGTGAGGGCTCAGTCTGCCGGCGGGTTCTTGACCGCGGCGAGCAGGCCGTCGCCAACCGGCAGCAGCGCGGTGGTCCACTCCTCGGTGTCACGTAGGGACTTGACCACTTCACGCAGCGCCACGGACTGGGGATCGCGGGCGGCCGGATCCACCACCTTGCCGCCCCACAAGGTGTTGTCCAGGGCCAGCACGCCCCCCGGACGCAGCAGCCGGTACGCCTCGGCGAGGAACTGCGCGTACTGCGTCTTCTCCGCGTCCACAAACACCAGGTCGTACGCGCCGTCGGCGAGCCGCGGAAGCACCTGCAGCGCCTGCCCGGTGATCAGCCGGGTGCGGGAGAGCGCGTAGCCCGCCTCGGTGAACGCCTGTTTCGCCATCCGCTGATGCTCGGACTCGATGTCGATCGTGGTGAGCACTCCGTCACGGCGCATTCCGCGTAGCAACCACAGCCCGCTGACGCCGACTCCGGTGCCCACTTCGACCACTGCCTTGGCTGAGATGGCCGCGGCCAGCAGTCGCAACGTGGCGCCCCCTCCGGGCTGGATCGGCGTTGCCCCCACCTCCGTGGCCCGTGCCCGAGCCTTTGCCAGGATGTGGTCCTCGGCAATGTACGACTCGGTGAACTCACGCACCGTCGGGGGCAGTGTCAACCTGTCGATGACGCACCTCCCTCGGGTCGAGTCTATGGACGTCGGGACGCCTGCAGCCGTAGCGACCCGCGTGGCCGTGTCCGCCGTGACCTGGGCGCCGCGGCCAAGGGGCGAGTTGTTCCCGAGCCGCGTGGCTGTGCTTGTCAGTGTGTCGACGCTGGCAAGACTCGGCTGGACGGCCGGGTGCGAAGGCGTGGGATGCTGGGTACCAATGGCAGGAACCAGGAGGTGTCGTAGAGCGTGACCGACCGTCGCGACCCCAACGGGGCGCCGGCCAGCGGACAGCTGTACCT
>JBOGDL010000411.1:0-6229 GCA_050701815.1 Micromonosporaceae bacterium
AACTCGTCGAGCACCCCCAGCATGGGCCGCACCCAGGGGGTGGCGTCGACCGCGATCCGGTCGCGCACCCGGCGGGGCAGCTCGACCTCTTCGTAGAAGCTCTTGCCGCTGCAGGAGAAGATCGCCACCGCCCCCGGCTTCAAGCGATCTTCTGTCAACCCGTTCTCGATCCGCTCGAGGTCGCCTCGCACCGAGAGCCGGACCTCGCGATCCAGGGAGTGGTCCTTCGTCATCGGCCGGATCTCGTGCAGCAGACTCGAGACCCGGGTGGGCAGCGCCTTCCGGTCCCGAGGGTCTGTGTCGAGACCCAGGTACACCGACACCACGGGCAGCCGCCCTCCATCGAACCCGGTGACGCGGTCGATCGTCTCCGTCGTGATCATCCGCCCTCTCCTTCGTCGGTCGTGGGCACGCGTGACGGGCAGGGCCCCGAGCCTATGCCCGGCAGATCCATCTCGCAGGTCGCGAGTGCCCCGTCAGACGACCACCGCCCACCGCCCCGCCCCTGGGGCGGGAATCCACCGCGAGGGATGAGCCGATCTCATCCTCGCCCCGGTCAGGGTCGACGAGAGACCGCCGCCGCGCCGGGAGTCAGCGCCTGACGGCTGGAGGCGAGCCGTAGTTCGGGGGTGGGAGGAGAAATGACGTCACACGCGCCAGGATCGATCACACAGAACCGCGTCTCCGTGACGAGCCACAACACGTACGCCGAGGCGGAAGCAGCTGTGGACCGGCTGTCTGACCATGGATTCCCGGTGGCGGGCACCCAGATCGTGGGGAGGGATCTGCAGTTCGTCGAGCAAGTCACGGCGCGCCAGACGTACCTGCGTGCGGTGGGTGTCGGCGTCGGGGTCGGCGCCTGGATCGGCCTGCTGGTCGGCCTGTTCCTCGGGATCTTCGCGCCAGGTGCGGTGTCCTTCCTCGCCGCGATCCTCTGGGGGATTGCGTGGGGCGCTGTCGGCGGCGCCATCTACGGGCTGGTCTCCCACGCGATGCTCGGTGGCAGGCGGGACTTCGTCGCCATCAGCCAACTGCTGGCAGACCATTACGACGTGCTGGTCGAGCCGGAACAGGCCGACAAGGCCCGCGAGATCCTCGGCACTCACCGGTGACGCGATGACGGATCCACATCTGCGGCTGACCACGCCGGGGCTGGCGCCACGGGCTCAGGGATGCGAGGAATGTCTGCGTCTCGGGTCATCATGGGTGCATCTGCGGATGTGCCTGACCTGCGCCCACGTGGGGTGCTGCGACTCGTCCCCGCTGCGCCATGCCCGGGCGCACGCGCACACCGTCGGGCATCCGATCGTGCGTTCCCTGGAGCCCGGTGAGGACTGGCGGTGGTGCTACATCCACGGGGCGTTCGCCTGACCGCCGAACGTTTCGCAGCTCGATAGCCGCCCCGGTGCTTGGCGTCATTGACTCCTCCCGACGTGCGCATACCATTGACTCAGTCAATGTTTTCTTGGAGTGGTCAACCATGGACCGGACTCTGGCCACGCAGGTCAGCGCGGTACGCGACTTCAACCGCTACTACACCCGGGTCATCGGCGCCCTTGACGAAGGCTTGGTACGCACGCCGTACTCGCTGACCGACGCCCGAGTGATCTTCGAGCTGGCGCAACGAGACACCACCGAGACGGCCCGGCTGCGCCGGGGCCTGGGACTCGACCCCGGCTACCTGAGCCGCATCCTGGCACGGTTCGCGGCGGACGGCCTGATCACCCGCGCCCCCTCAGCCACCGACGCTCGGCGCCAACTGGTCGCGCTGACCGAGGCCGGACGCGCCGCGTACGAGATGCTCAACAGCCGCTCTCAAGCCGACTTCGAGCAGATGCTGCTGCAGCTGTCCCCGGATCACCGGCGCAGGCTGCTGTTGGCCATGGGCACGATCAAGCAGCTGCTGGGAGGGGCGTCAAGCCCGCGGGCACACGTGCTGCGACAGCTTCGGCCCGGCGACCTGGGCTGGGTGGTGCACCGGCACGGCGTCCGCTACGCCGAGGAGCACCGTTGGGATGCCACGTTCGAGGCGCTGGTCGCGAAGATCGTCGCCGACTACGCCGGGGAGCGCGACCCGGACCGGGAACGGGCTTGGATCGCCGAGGTTGAGGGCGAGCCTGCCGGTTGTGTGTTCTGTGTGCGCCGCGACGAGCACGGCGCCCAACTGCGTCTGCTGCTCGTGGAGCCAGAATTTCGTGGGATGGGCATCGGCGCCAGGTTGGTGGCCGAGTGCATCCAGTTCGCTCGGGACGCCGGCTACCGGGAAATCATGCTGTGGACCAACGACGTGCTCGCCGATGCGCGCCGGATCTACGAGAAAGCCGGCTTCGCGCTACGTGAGCAGCAACCACACCACAGCTTCGGCCATGACCTTGTGGAGCAGATCTGGTGGCGCAGCCTGTGACAGCGGCCGACAGGCCCCGCGGCCTGGTTGCGCTCAGAAGTGGGAGTGCTCGACCCAGCCGGGAGCCGCCATCGGCAGCAACTCCCCGGCTTCGTGTGATCTCACGTGTCGCCGTCAGTCCAGGTCGGTGCACATGTCGTGGGTCTTGCCGTACCCCATCTTGATGATCTTGTCGAGTTCGGCGTCGAAGTCCACGGTGTACAGCCCGTCGACAACCACAATCCCCGCGGAAGGGTTCCCGCGTCCTCCCGGAAGCCCAGCAGCACCGGGCCGATCGAGATCGGCCAGCACGACCGGGCGCGGTCCGACCTGGCGCCGCTGATCAAAACGCACCCACCCGGGAACGGCTGGTCGCCGCGCAGATGGCCGCGCTGCACCGGTGTGGGCGGCAGGCAGACGCGCTCCGGCTCTACCGGGACACCCGACGACTCCTGGTGGATGAACTCGGCATCGAGCCGGGCGCCCAGTTGCAGACACTGCACCAGAAGATCCTGACCAACGACCCGCGGCTGCACCAGCGGGCACGACCGGTGTACGAGGTCCGACTGCGCGGCCAGGAGCTGCCCTGGGCCGTCGGCGGCCACCCCGCGTTGGAGTTCTGCAACACGTACCCGGAATGGGGCGAACCCCCGCACCCGGGCGCGGAATGGTTGCGCAGCTACGCCACGTTCGCGGTGTCGTGCCTGATGAAAGAAGGGCAGCGGCTTCAGGACGAGGCCGCGGTCGTGCTCGACGAGGCCCGTACGTTGCGCACCCACTTGTACGCGTGCCTGACGCGCCCGGACGACGTCGTTCCCTCCGAGTGGTGGCCCAGTACGTCGAGGACGCGGCCAAGGTGGCCCAGTTCGGGCCAGGCGAGGACGGAGCGGACCGGACGCCCGGGTCGGCCGGCGGGGCCGACCCGGACGTCCGGATCAGACTCAGAACCGGTCGAGGTTCATCACCTTGTCCCACGCGGCGATGAAGTCAGTCACGAACTTCTCCCGCGCGTCGTCGCTCGCGTAGACCTCCGCCAGCGCCCGCAACTCCGAGTTGGAGCCGAAGACCAGGTCGACGCGGCTGCCGGTCCACTTGACTTCGCCGGTGGCGACGTCGCGGGCCTCGAAGGTCTCCGCGTCCTCGGACGTCGGCTTCCACGTGGCCCCCATGTCGAGCAGGTTCACGAAGAAGTCGTTGCTCAACGACCCGGGAGTCTTGGTGAGGACGCCCAGCGGCGACTGCTGGCAGTTCGCGCCCAGCACGCGCAGACCACCGACCAGGACCGTCATCTCCGGCGCGCTCAGGGTCAGCAGGTTCGCCCGGTCCAGCAGCAGGAACTCAGCCGGCAGCCGGTTGCCCTTCCCGAGGTGGTTGCGGAACCCGTCCGCGGTCGGCTCCAGCGGGGCGAACGAGTCCGCGTCGGTCTGCTCCTGGGACGCGTCCGCACGTCCCGGCGTGAAGGGGACCTCGACGTCGTGACCAGCGTTCTTCGCGGCCTGCTCGACGGCGGCGCCGCCACCGAGCACGATCAGGTCGGCGAGCGAGACCCGCTTGCCGCCGCTCTGGGAGCTGTTGAACGCCTCCTGGATCTGCTCCAGCGAACGCAGCACCTGCGCCAGGCTGTCCGGGTCGTTGACCTCCCAGCCCCGCTGCGGCTCGAGGCGGATCCGCGCGCCGTTGGCGCCGCCGCGCTTGTCGCTGCCGCGGAACGTCGACGCGGACGCCCATGCGGCGGAGACCAGCTGGGACACCGACAGCCCCGAGGCGAGGATCTGGCTCTTCAGGGCCGCGATGTCGGCGGCGTCGATCAGCTCGTGGTCTGCCGTCGGGACCGGGTCCTGCCAGATCAGGGTCTCACCCGGGACCTCCGGGCCGAGGTAGCGCGCGATCGGGCCCATGTCGCGGTGGGTCAGCTTGAACCACGCCCGAGCGAACGCGTCCGCGAACTGCTCCGGGTCTTCCAGGAAGCGTCGCGAGATCGGCTCGTACACCGGGTCGAAGCGCAGCGACAGGTCCGTGGTCAGCATCGTCGGGGCGTGGCTCTTCGACGAGTCGTGCGCGTCCGGGACGGTCCCGGCGCCGGCGCCGTCCTTCGGCTTCCACTGGTACGCCCCGGCAGGGCTCTTCGTGAGCTCCCACTCGTACCCGAACAGGATCTCGAAGAAGCTGTTGTCCCACGCGGTCGGGGTGTTGGTCCAGGCGCCTTCGAGCCCACTGGTGATCGCGTGGCCACCCAGGCCCGAGTTGAAGCTGCTCTTCCAGCCGAAGCCCTGCTGCTCCAGCGGGGCGCCCTCCGGCTCCGGGCCGACATGGTGCTCCGGGCCGGCGCCGTGGGTCTTGCCGAAGGTGTGGCCGCCGGCGATCAGCGCGACCGTCTCCTCGTCATTCATCGCCATGCGCTTGAAGGTCTCGCGGATGTCGCGGGCCGCGGCCACCGGGTCCGGGTTGCCGTTCGGGCCCTGCGGGTTGACGTAGATCAGGCCCATCTGGACGGCGCCGAGCGGGTTCTCGAGGTTCCGGTCGCCGGTGTAGCGCTTGTCCTGCAGCCACTCGCTTTCTGCACCCCAGTAGACCTCCTGATCCGGCTCCCACACGTCCTCGCGGCCGCCGCCGAAGCCGAAGGTCTTGAAGCCCATCGTCTCCAGCGCGACGTTGCCGGTGAGGATCATCAGATCGGCCCAGGAGATCTTGCGGCCGTACTTCTGCTTGATCGGCCAGAGCAGGCGGCGCGCCTTGTCCAGGCTGACGTTGTCCGGCCAGCTGTTGAGCGGCGCGAAGCGCTGCTGGCCCCGTCCGCCCCCGCCGCGGCCGTCGTGGATCCGGTAGGTGCCGGCGCTGTGCCAGGCCATGCGGATGAACAGCGGCCCGTAGTGGCCGAAGTCCGCCGGCCACCAGTCCTGCGAGTCCGTCATCAGCGCTGCGAGGTCCTTCTTCAAGGCTGCGTAGTCGAGGCTCTTGAACTCCTTGGCGTAGTCGAAGTCCGCGCCCATCGGATTGGACTTGGACGAATGCTGGTGTAGGAGCTCCACCCGCAGCTGGTTCGGCCACCAGTCGCGGTTCGACGTGCCGCCACCTGCGGCATGATTGAACGGGCACTTCGTTTCGGTTGACATGTGTTTTTCTACCTTTGCCGTTTGATTTGAATGACTCGGTCCCGCTTGGATTATTACCTCCACCGCGGTGATTGGGTCCAAGACATCGTTTGGATGACTGTGATAGGTCTTGCCTATGAACTTCGGACCCCATCCCTTCACGCTGCGGCAGCTCCAGTACGTCGTCGCGGTCGCCGAGTGGCTCAGCTTCCGCAAAGCCGCCGAGCGCTGCCACGTCTCGCAGCCGTCGCTCAGCACGCAGCTCGCTCAGATGGAGGAGGCGCTCGGCGTGCGGCTCTTCGAGCGCGACCGGCGCCGGGTGCTCGTCACGACCGCCGGGCGCGAGATCATCAAGCGTGCGCGGGCGATCCTGCGGCAGACCGACGACCTCGTGGAACTCGCGCGCCGCGCGGGCGATCCGCTCTCGGGCACGCTGCGGATCGGAGTCATCCCGACGATCTCGCCGTACCTCCTGCCGCGCCTCACGTGGGCGCTGCGCGCGGCCTATCCGCGCCTGACCGTTCTCTGGGTCGAGGACAAGACTGAGGTTCTCGTTCGGAGCCTCGAGGCGGGAACGCTCGAGGCGGCGCTCTTGGCCCTCGAGGCCGACCTCGGGGATGTCGAGCGCGAGATCATCGGCCCGGATCCGTTCGTGCTCGCCACGCCGGTCGGTCACCCGCTCGGGACGAAGGCGTCTCCCGCGAAAGCTTCGGAGCTGCGCGACGCGAGCGTGCTCCTGCTCGATGACGGGCAC
>JBOGDL010000412.1:0-7684 GCA_050701815.1 Micromonosporaceae bacterium
TACAACGTGCACGCGGGCGCCGGCGCGGACAATGCTTTCGACCTTGACCGCCAAGCCGACGTGATCGCGTCGTGGGACGCCGACATCATCGGGTTGCAGGAAGTCGACGTGCACTGGGCCGCGCGGAGCCAGTGGCGTGACATGGCTGGTGAGCTGGCCGCCGCGTTGGGGATGCGCGGCTTCTTCGGACACATCTACGACCTTGACCCGCCAGCCGCGGACAAGCCCCGCCGCCAGTACGGCGTCGCCATCCTGACCAAACATCCGATCGTGTACGCGCGCAACCACTCGATCACCCGGCTCTCGACTCAGACCCCCAACCCGACTCCGGAGCCGGCGCCCGGATTCCCCGAGGTGGCGGTCAACGTGGCGGGCGCGATCGTGCACGTCTTCAACACCCACCTCGATTACCGTGCAGACCCGTCCGTACGCCAGATGCAGGTCGCCGACACGCTTCGGATCATGGACGAGGCTGGTCAGCATGGTGACGCAGGACAGCAGGCGGGCGCCGGCCGGCAACAGATCCTGCTGGGTGACTTCAACGCGCCACCGCACGCGCCGGAGCTCGCCCCGTTGTGGGAGCGACTTGTCGACACCTGGTCTGTCTCCGGTGGCGTGCCGGGCCTGACGTACCCGGCGGCGAACCCGGTCAAGCGCATCGACTACGTCGCGGTGAGCAAGCGTGTCAAGGTGCGGGGAGTCCAGGTGCCGGGCACGCTCGCCTCCGATCACCTGCCGGTGGTCGCGGACCTGACCCTTACCCGCGGCCAGAACGGCGAGTCATGAAGGTCTGCCGAAACGTCCATCAGGGTCCGGCCGCCTCGCGGCGAGGCGCCGCGGACCTGCGGTGGGAAGCGCCATCCCCGCAAGGCGGTGCGCCATCCCCGCAAAGCGGGGAGACGGCGCCGCGGCGAGGGTTGAGAAGCCGTCGTCACCTGACGTGCTCGCTGTGGAGGTCCGAATGACCAGCCCCGCCACACTTCGCCGAGCGCTGTGGTCGCTGACGCTTGCGGTGCTCGTCGGATTGCCGCTGGCCGCGCCGGGCCTCGCCCAGGCGGCGTCGCGACCGTCCCAGGCCGACGCCGGGCTGATCGGGTCGGGGGATGCCCCCCTAGACTCCGCTGATGTCGATCACCCGGCTCAGCCGCTGCTGGAGGGCCAGTCCCCACAAAGCGGCCAGGTCTTGAGGTACGGCACTCCGCGCCAGGCGCAGCTGCTCGATGAGCATGTCGCCGAGATGATGCCCGATGTGCGGGCGGGGCTGGAGCCGTCCCCTCGGTGGCAGAAGCCGCTCTACCCCGGCGCGGTGGCGCTGGTTGCCCGTCACGGCGTGATCGCGCTGCATGAGGCGGCTGGAAAGGCCCTGCGGTACGGC
Organism: Micromonosporaceae bacterium; assembly: GCA_050701815.1. Classification (GTDB taxonomy): domain Bacteria; phylum Actinomycetota; class Actinomycetes; order Mycobacteriales; family Micromonosporaceae; genus WHSM01. The sequence goes on from JBOGDL010000412.1 coordinate 1,376, forward strand.
AGCAGCAGCGGCGTCGAGCTGCCCGAATCAGAGCAGATCCCGATGCGTCGCGACACGATCTTCGACATGGCGTCGATCTCGAAGCAGTTCACCGCGGTGGTCGCCATGCAGCAGGTCGAGGACGGGCTGATCGAGCTGGACGACCCGGTCGCCGACCACATCCCCGAGTTCGCCCAGAACGGCAAGCAGGGTGTCACACTGCGGCACCTGCTTACCCACACCGCGGGGCTGCCGCCGGGGTTGAACCTGGGCCCGTACCCGACGATCGAGGAGCGGCTCGCCGCCGTGTACGCGGTGGGCCTGCGGGCCGCCCCCGGCGCCAGCTACGTCTACTCCGACCTGAGCCTGATCGTGCTGGGCAAGGTGCTGGAGCGGGTCGCCGGCAAGCCGCTGGACGTGCTGGTGGCGAAGGGGATCACCGAACCGCTGGGACTTCGGGACACGATGCACAACCCGCCCGCGTCGTTGCGACCCCGGATCGCGCCCACCGAATGGCAGGAGGGCGGCCGGGGCTTGGTCTGGGGCGAGGTGCATGACCGCACGTCCTGGTTGCTGGGCGGCACGGCCGGGCACGCGGGTGTCTTCTCCACCGCGTACGACCTCGCGGTTTTCGCGCAGACGCTGCTCAATGGCGGCCGGCACGGCGACGTGGCGATCCTGCGGCCGGAAAGCGTGCGGGAGATGTGGCGTAACCACAACGCGGCGCTGGGCGAGGGCGCTCAGCGCGGCCTCGGCTTCGACATGTACCGGTATTCGTTCATGGGCCCCATGGCCACCCCCGGAGCGGTTGGCCACACCGGTTACACCGGCCCGTCGTGGGTGATCGATCCGGCCACGGACGCGTTCGCGATCTTGTTGACGAACCGGGTGCACCCACACCGATCCTGGTCCGACGTCGGCCCGGCACGTCGGGCGCTCGGCGGCCACCTGGCTCGTGCGATCGCGGTGCGGCCGGCGGAAGGAAACACCGCGTGGTTCGCCGACAACGCCCCGGAGACCGGAGAGCCGCAGGTCAGCACATTGACGCTGCCGGTGCGGGCGGATCAAGGCGCGGCCACGCTGCGATTCCAGTACTGGTGGGACACCGAGCCTGACGAGGACGTCGCGACCCTTGAAGTCAGCTCCGATCAGGGCGTCACCTGGGCGCCGGCGCCGATCACCCTGGGGTCCGGGGGCGCCGGGCAGGGCGCGGACGGCACGGTGTCCGGCTACCAGGGGCGCCGCTGGCTGTCAGCTAGCGCGGAGCTGCCCGCTGGCGCCACCCATGTGCGGTGGCGGTACGCCACCGACCAGCAGTGGCTGGGTCGCGGGGTGTACGTGGACGCGGTCCAGATCAGCACCCCGGAACGGGTCGTGTTCGACGACAGCCGGCCGGCTGATCAAGCGTTGTGGGACCCGGACGGCTTCACACGTAGCGAAAACTAGCTGGTCGATCCGCGCCGCCGGGGCCCGCGCAGCGGGTTGAGTGTCGGGTGTCGTGCCCTCGGCGTCGCGGTACGGCAGGATGACCCGGGTGATCGGGGAAGAGCACACAGCCGACAGCCTTGACGACGCCTCGGACTCGAGGCAGGCCGACCACCCGCCGAGGATCCCACCGCGGCGAACCCGGCCGGTCTGGGGTCTGGTCGCGCTCAGCGCGGTGACGATGCTGCTGGGCATGGTGCAACGGGCGCCGTGCCACGCCGCGGGTTGGCCCGCCGACTACTCGGTCCTGATGGGCAAGCTCTGTTACAGCGACATCCCGCTGCTGTACGGCAACCGGGTCTTCCACACCGGTGACTTCCCGTTCACGGTCAACCCCGGGGCGTACGAGACGCTGGAGTACCCGGTGCTCACCGGCTTCTTCGCCGACTTCGCCGCTCGTCTGGCGCGCTGGCTGACGGGGGTGGACCTCAGCGCGCCGTACGACATCGGCGCGGCGGCGGTGACCTTCTACGAGGTGAACGCCGCGCTGCTGCTGATCTGCGGCCTGGTGGCGGTGTGGGCGACAGCGCGCTCGGCGTCCCGGCCGAACCGGGCGCTGATGGTCGCGCTCGCTCCCTCGCTGGCACTCACCAGCCTGATCAACTGGGACCTGTTCGCGGTGGCGCTGGCGGCGCTGGCGGTGCTCGCCTGGGCCCGCCGGATGCCGGTGCTCGCCGGTGTGTTCATCGGCCTGGGTTTCGCCGCCAAGCTCTACCCGGTGCTGCTGCTCGGCCCGCTGCTCCTGCTCTGCCTGCGGGCCGGCAAGCTGCGCGCGTACGGTCGCACCCTGGTAGCCACGGTGATCGCCTGGCTCGCGGTCAACCTGCCGGTGGCGCTGATCAGCCCGTACGGCTGGGCCCATTTCTGGGTCTTCAACCAGGAACGGGGCGGTGAGTTCGGCTCGATCTGGTACCTGTTCGCGCTGGCCGGTCAGCCAGTGGCCGCGCTGAACGAGATCTCCCTCGGGCTGTTCCTGCTCAGCTGCGTGGGGATCGCGTGGCTGGCGCTACGGGCGCCGCGCCGGCCCCGGGTGGCGCAGCTGTGCTTCCTGGTGCTCGCCGCGTTCCTGATCGTCAACAAGGTCTATTCCCCGCAGTACGTGCTGTGGCTGCTGCCGTTCGCGGTGCTGGCCCGCCCGAGCTGGCGGGATTGGGCGATCTGGCAGTTCGCGGAGGTGGCGTACTGGGTGGCGATCTGGATGCACATCGGCGGCTACCTGGGTGAGAGCGGCTGGCTGTACGACGCGGCGACCATCGCGCGGATCGCCGCCACGCTCTACTTCGCCGCGATGGTGACGGTCGACGTGCTGCGACCCGAGCGGGACCTGGAGCGGCGGGACGCTCGGGACGACCCCGCTGGCGGGGTGCTCGACGGCGCCCCGGACGCGCTGCCGGGTTGGCTTGCCAGGTGGGCGCCGGCGCGTGCCTGACCGTGGACCAGCGCGCACCTTGGCGGGGCCGCTCGTGGCGCCGAGGGGCTCGTCGCCGGCGATGCCGTAACCGGGCCGTGCCGTGGTTGCCGACCAACCCGTAGCCGGCGGCGACCAGTCGTTTGCAGTAGAGGTGGTACGCCGCCCTGACCGCCTCATGTGCGTCCTTCACCCGCGCCTCCTGGAGTGTGATCACTTCAATCAGCAAGACCACGGACTCAGCCGTCCGGTTCCATGCCGGCTCGGTAAAAGGCGATGTGGATGCGACGGGGTTAACGGAGGCCTGTCAGAATGCGTGGCATGACCGACGGTAGGCCCCGTGTGCTCTCTGGTATCCAACCCACAGCTGATTCGTTTCACCTCGGCAACTACCTGGGGGCGCTGCGGCAGTGGGTGGCGATGCAACAGACCCACGACGCGTTCTACTGCGTGGTCGACCTGCACGCGATCACCGCCGGGCACGACCCGAAGACGTTGACCACGCGCACTCGCACGGCCGCCGCGCAGCTGCTCGGGCTCGGCATCGACCCTGACCTGAGCACGCTCTTCGTGCAGAGCCACGTGCGGGAGCACGCCGAGCTGGCATGGCTGATGAGCTGCATCACCGGGTTCGGCGAGGCCAGCCGGATGACCCAGTTCAAGGACAAATCCACGAAACAGGGCGCCGACGCCGCCACCGTGGGGCTCTTCACGTACCCGGTCCTGCAGGCCGCCGACATCCTGCTCTACCAGACGAATGCGGTGCCGGTGGGCGAGGATCAGCGCCAGCACCTGGAGCTCACCCGCAACCTGGCGCAGCGTTTCAACACCAGATTCGGGCAGGTGTTCACGATGCCCGAGCCGTACATCGTGAAGGCCGTCGGGAAGATCGCCGACCTGCAGAGCCCGACCGAGAAAATGGGCAAATCGACCTCCAGCCCGGGCGGGCTGATCAACCTGCTGGACGACCCCAAGGCGAGCGCGAAGAAGATCCGGTCCGCGGTAACCGACAACGAACGGGAGATCCGGTACGACGCTGAAGCCAAACCCGGGGTCAGCAACCTGCTGACGATCTACTCTGTGTTGGCCGACCGCTCCATCGCAGAGCTGGAGGCGGAGTTCGCAGGGAAGGGCTACGGCGACCTGAAGAAGCAGCTCGCCGAGGTGCTGGTGGATTTCCTGGCGCCGATCCAGCAGCGCACTCGGGAATACCTTGACAGCCCCGACGAGGTCGACAAGATCCTCCTAGCGGGCGCGGAGAAGGCACGCGCCGTCGCTGCCCCCACGATGCGGGCGGCGTACGAAGGAATGGGTTTTATGCCACCGGCGCATGAGTGACGGGGCGACACGATGTATCGGATCGGACGAAGTATCGAAGGCGGGGTACGGACCATTGGTGTGGCCGTGCCCATCCCCGAGCCGTGGGGGAGCCAACTCAACACGCGGCGGGCGGCCTCAGGCGACCCGCAGGCGGGGCGGATACCGCCACACCTGACGCTGCTCGGGCCCACCGACGTGGCTGAAGAGCGGCTGCCCTCGATCGACAAGCACCTGACCCGGGTGGCGGAGGAAAGCCAGGCGTTCACCCTGCACTTGCGCGGCACCGGCACGTTCCGGCCCACCAACGACGTGGTGTTCATCGCGGTGGTGGCTGGCATCAGCGAATGCGAGCTGCTGGAACGGCAGATCCGCGCCGGCGCCCTGCAGCGAGAGTTGCGCTACCCGTACCACCCGCATGTGACGGTGGCGCACGATGTGGACGGCCAGATCGGCGCTGAAGGCTTGGACGCCGTGTTCGACGACATGGCCAGTTTCGAAGCCCGTTTCGTGGTCCGCAGCTTCACCCTTTTCGAGCACGGCCAGGACGGCCGGTGGCGTCCGCAACGAGACTTCTCCCTACCTGCGTCCTGACTCGTGGCGGCGGGGGTTTAAGCCGTCAGCCGAATCGGGCTGGGCGGGCTACCCGGTGACGCGAGATCAGCAGATTCTGGCGTCATGACGACTTTCTCCCTGCAGGCCACCCCCACGAACGGCAACCAGTGGTCACAGCTCGCCCGGCGGTGCGAATCCGCAGGTTTCGACGCGCTGTTGGCGCCTGACCACCCGGGCTCCTGCGCCTCCCCGTTCGTTGCTCTCGCGGCTGCCGCCGCCGTCACGTCCAGGATCGGTTTGGGCTCGTACGTGTCGAACGCGGGGGTCCGCGAGCCGATCCTGCTCGCCAGCGACATCGCGACCCTTGATGTGGTCTCAGGCGGGCGCGCCCGGCTCGGGCTCGGCGCCGGGCACACCCCCGCCGAATGGCGGGCGATCGGGCGGGAACGACCCGACGTCCAGGGCCGGGTACGCCGCTGCCTCGCTGTCGCGGAAGCTGTTCGTGGACTTCTCGACGGCGAAGAGGTCACGGTCGAGTCTCCGGACCTGAGCGTCCGTGGAGCCGTGCTGGAAGAACCGAGGCCGATCCAACAGCGCGTCCCGCTGACCATGGGCGGGAGCAACTCGCGGTTGCTGCGCTGGGCCGGCGCCCACGCCGACGTCGTCGGGTTGAGCGGTCTCGGGCGCACCCACGCTGACGGTCACACCCATGACATCCGCTGGCACGCTCATTCGATTGAAGCGCAGCTGGCGCACGTCGCTGACGGCGCCACGGGTCGCCAGACGCCACCACCACTGGAGGCCCTGGTGCAGCGGGTCGCTGTGACGGACGACGCGGAGGCCGAAGTCGCGGAGATCGCGCGGGACAACGGGCTGCATTCGGGTGACGTGCTGGCCGCGCCGTTTGTGCTGGTCGGGACGGTGGAAGAGATCATCGCGGCGATCGCCGAACACCGGCGGCGCTGGGGGATTGATCGTTACGTGGTGCGCGAACCCGCGCTCGACGTGCTGGCGCCTGTGTTGTCTCGCCTGAATGTTGGGGCTGCGCCCGAACGGGCATGATATGTGAGACTCGCCCATCTGGGGGCGTGCGCTCGGGTGTGCCAGGAGAATGATCATGCAGAAGGTGATTCGAACGGCGCGCCTCACCGTGGTCCGGGGGCTGCGGGTATGGCAGCGCCCCGACCGGGGGCCGCGTGACGAGCCCGGTCGGATCCGGCGGCGACCGCGCGACTGGCTGGCCGGAGGGGTGCGTGCGGCACGCCGCCGGCGGCGGCTCGACCATCTGTGGCGCGCGGGGCGGCGACACCGCGAGATCGGCGCCGGTCGGATGGCGGCATGCCTGGCGTACTACGGATTCTTCGCGGTCTTCGCGATCGCGGCGCTCGGCTTCGCGGTCATGGGTTGGGCGATGCGGGGTGAGACCGCGACGCACGTGGCGCAACGCTGGGTTGATCGGAACCTGCCATGGGTCGACACCGCCGAGCTGATGCGGGCCAGCGCCAAGATCGGGATAGTGGCGGTGTCCGCCCTGGTGGTCGCCGGGCTGGCGTGGGTGGGTGAGG
>JBOGDL010000413.1:0-7995 GCA_050701815.1 Micromonosporaceae bacterium
TTCTCAGAGATACAGCCCGGTGGCGTCCGGCTCGACCCGTGCGGCGGCCACCGCGTGCACGTCACGCTCACGTAGCAAGATGTAGTCCTTGCCGTGCAGCTCCACTTCGGAGCGATCCTCGGGATCGAAGAGCACCCGGTCGCCGTTTCTCACGGTGCGCACCAGAGGCCCCACAGCCACCGCGATCGCCCAGGAGAGCCGCTTGCCCACGGCGGCGGTCGCCGGGATCAGGATGCCAGCGGCGGAGCGCCTCTCACCCTCGGCTTCGATGCTGACCAGCACCCGGTCATGAAGTAGCCGGATCGGCAGGCCGTGGTCGTTTGTGTCGGTGCCGTTTGATGGGCTGGGAGGTTTGGTAAGCGTGTGCTGCTCGTTGTTGTGGTGAGTGCCAGTCACGGCGGACACGCTACTTGACGCGTTCCGGTGGCGGTGGAGGGCTACGGTGATCGCGGTGATTAGCCTGATAAGGGCAAGATGTGTTGATAGGGCGGTGTGTTCCGGCGCGGGCTTCAGCGCCTCGCGGCGGACGTGGTTGGGGAGCCCGGCGGCGACGCCGTCAGCTGTTCCAGTGGCACGAGTGGAGATGACCTGATGAGTCGGTTCCAAGCTCTGGTCCGCCGGATGCGTCAAGCCTGGGGGTCGGATCCGGTGTATTCAGACAGGGCATGGTCCCCCAGCCGCCCTGATGACAGCGAACACCTCACGAGCGAGTCGGCTGCCAGTGGGAGCGCACAAGAGCCGCCGGCGCCGAGCACCGCCGACAACGCCGATGGGGAGCACCTGTTGGCGCCGTTGTCCCGGCGTGATGACGTGATGGTCTCGCGGGGAGTCCGGATCGGGGCCGCGTGGTCGTGGCGGTTGCTGGTGATCGGCGTCGCGGTGGCCACTGCAGTGTGGCTTCTGGTGTACGTGCGGCTGGTGGTGATCCCGCTGGTGGTGGCGTTGCTGCTGGCGGCGCTGCTGGAGCCGGCGGCGGGCCGGCTGCGCCGGTGGGGGACGCACCGCTCACTGGCCGCCGCGATCGTGTTGATCGGTGGGTTGGGCGCCGTGGTGGGGATTCTCGCCGCAGTGGTGAACGCGTTCATCGACGGCATGCCGCAGCTGTTCAGGAACGTCCAGCGAGGCGTTGCGCAGATCCAATCTTGGCTGCGCGACGAGCCGCTGAACCTGTCGCAACGACAACTGCAACAAGGTTTCGACAACGCCAACCAGTGGCTGATGGAGAACCGGGACAGGTTCACCGAAGGCGCCGTCAGCACCGCGAGCGAAGCGGCGGTCACCGTCGGGCACGTGCTGGTGGGGCTGGTGCTGGTGTTGTTCGCGCTGTTCTTCTTCATGCGGGACGGGCGCGGGATCTGGGGCTTCGTCACCGGAATGCTTCCGCGCGCCGCGCAGGAGCCGGTCCGTGCCGCCGGCGACGCGTCGTGGCGCACCCTCACCTCGTACGTGCGGGCGACCGTGCTCGTCGCCTTCATCGACGCGGTCGGGATCGGGCTGGCCGCGTTCCTGCTCGACCTGCCGCTGTGGTTCCCTATCGCCGCGCTGGTGTTCCTGTCGTCGTTCATCCCGATCGTCGGCGCCACGGTCTCGGGCGCCGTGGCGGCGTTGGTGGCTCTGGTGACGCAGGGGCCAGTCGACGCGCTGTTGATGCTGGCCGCGGTGATCATCGTGCAACAGGTGGAAGGTCACCTGCTGCAGCCACTGCTGTTGGGACGCGCGGTCTCGCTACACCCGCTCGCGGTGATCATCGCGATCACGGCTGGGGCGGTGGTGGCGGGCATCGTGGGCGCTCTGATCTCGGTGCCGCTGATCGCGGTCGTCAACACCGCAGTACGGCACCTCCACGGCGTACGCGACAGCGAGCCCGAGCCGCCTGGACCGCCAGAGCCTGCCGTATCCTCGGCGGGCTGAAAGTCTAGGGCTCGCCGTATCGCGGAGTCGGCTTGCTCAGTTGCCGCGGTCGGCTGACGGCGACAGCGGCGATGCCCATACGAGCATTTGGTGAGTGCCTGCCTGCCTCGCGACATCTGGGCAGAGATGGACTCAATCAGCCTTCGCGAAGCCTTTGACCACTGCGGTAAGGAGTTCCTTGTGGACTGAGTTGGTGAACGAGACCATGTCGCCATAGCCGGGTTGTTTTTCCTGGTCCTTTGTGGGGATGTAGCCCACCGTTCCAATGGACACGATCACCGCGCGGTCGATGTACGCAGAGCGTTTCTCGTACTGCGGGAGGTTGGCGGCGGCGCGCCCTCCAGAGGTGCACACCTCAACACCTGCGACGGACTGCAACTCCGGAGAAGCAGGAAATTCATCCGAAAAAGGATCGCAGGACGGACTACTTCGGCTACCTGCTGTGGCCAGGCGTTTGACGTCTTCATGAGGGCTGAACTCAACCCACATGGTGACTTTCGCGCCGTGTTGGGCTGCGCGCCGTGACGCGTTCACCGAGGACGTGTTCTCGGTGTAGCACCGGACGTTGTGGGGAACGTGTTTGCTTGGCCAGGTCCAGCTGACCCTCACTCGTTGGTCGCTGGCTGAGATGGCGGTTGTGGTAATACTGCTTCGGCACAGCTCTTTGAGGGCTGCCAGGGCGGGCGGCTTACCGGCGAATCGGGGATCTGAGGAAGTAGGGGCAGAGGCGTCTGCAGTCGGTTTGGTCGGCGGGGCTGGTGCGTCCGTGCATGCTGTGAGCACGGCAGTGGCAATGGCGATGAGAGCGACGAATCGCGTCCCCGGGATTGTTTTCCTCGTCCGACGTGGCGGCCTTGCATTCTGCATTTTCATGTTCCCTTGATCGTCGCGAGGAGAGTGTCTGCTATGAGGTCGCGTGCCTGAATGGCCTCGTCAATGACCATGGGTTCGCCGGTCCACTCCACTGTCTCGATCTGAGCCGTGACCGAGATCCTGGCACCTCGTGCGACGAACTTCCCGTAACTCTTCGCGATTAATGAAGCTTTGGAGGTGCTACGCCCACAGAGGGTGCCGTTTGTGAGTTGTATTAACTCGTCCGAGACATACTTGTACGCGTCGGGTCGCTCAAAAAGGAGGCACTCTGAAACGCTTGGCCCGTGTCGTTGCACTGCCCGCTCAGCAAATTCGAGGTGCTCTCCGGCAATTTCCCTAAAGTTGATCGTAACTGACATGCCTAAGTAGTTAGCGCCGTTGCCAGAATACGTCCACTCTCCGTGGCATTCTTGGTCACCGTTAATGGGAAGGCGCTCCGGCTTGAGGCTTGGTTCCTCTTTCCCGGGAACGGAGTCTTGCAATGAACGAGTGACTACCTGGCACAAGTCCGTAACTTCGGAGAAGGTGAACGGACGGCCGGTGAATCGCTTGTCCTTTCGGAGCGACTCGGCACTTGGTGCGACGGAAGGTGCCTTCGAGGAGGTGCTTGCGTCCGCATGGGACGAGAGAGGTGCCATCGCACAGACCGATATGAGTAATGCGGCCGACGCTACGCTTACTGTTCGTGGTAGTGGGTTGACGCTACGCCAAATCTGATTCGCTAGCATTTCCCGCTCCCTAGGCCCACGCGCCATCTAGGGCACCATCAGTGGTACCCGGGTATGCGTTGCGAACTGCATCCTTTCCTTCAATAGGTGCGTACGGTGTGTGGCCGTCGCTGATTCCATACTGATCTGGCCGGATGACATTTAGCGACTTACGGATATCATCCATCGAACTTCCAAATACCTCGGATGTCTGAGCCCCCTTTTTGTTTAGCTCGACAAGGATCCGCGCCTGCTTTTCATTTGCCTGTACGAATCCGATGACCAATCCGACAACTGCGCCGACCGTCACGCCTGCGGCTGCGCCTTTGGGGCCAAAGACAGCGCCTTGCTGAGCCCCTTGCAGGCCCTGTTCCGTCGCTTCCTTTAGGATTTCTTCGTCACTGCCGTCTCCTGAGTGGACACGGCCCCGGATGTACTTTTCTCGCAACCCTGCTAGGTATGTCTGGATGGCATTAGCACACTCTTCCTGGAATGTCTCCATTTTGTCGGCGAGATCTCGCATGTCAGTTACTTGATTTTTGAGGTTGCGGATCAGGCCATCACTGTCGACATCGCCGATGTGACTCATGAGAAGCCCCCAGCGATCGCAGAACGCGTCTGCTCCTGAGCCTTTCCATTCGTCGTCTAGACGAGTAACGGCAGCCGAATCGGCCAAAGGCTTGTAACCATCTGATTCGAGTTTGGCTAGGTCGTCAGCCAGGTCCCTCAGGATTTCAGGTTCAAGTCGGTGCACCCAGTTGATGATGCGTGCGGGTGTTCCGGCGTTCTCGTGCAAGTCACCGCCATATTTGCGCGACAGGTATTCAGCGACTGCGACGTCCTCTTCATACTGCATGGCAATCGCGCGTAGACTTTCTTTGGGACTTTTCATGGGAACTTCCTATCGCGAGCCTCAGTCATTGATACTTTGCGCTTGGATTACCGGAGTCGTTGTACTTGTCGGTGATGTGCAATGAGTTATCTAGGTCGACATTTGCGTACTTGTCCGCGGCTCGCAACAGTTTCGTCATGAGAAGTCCGAGTTCGTCACGGACGACTCCCACTTCGAATAAGCGGTCGTCTACGGCGTCGTCCCATGATGTCTTGAGCGGCTTAGCCCATGGTGCGGAGTCGCCCGATGCGCCTAGCTCCTCGCCTGCGGTGTTCTTTCCACATATTTCGCCGCTACGTTTGCCGCCACATCGGTAAAACTCGTCCCAATGCTCGCGCTGTTCTTCTGGATAGGTCGAATTTCCTCCAGTCATACTGAAGTCACCGGCGAAATCGTCCCACCAGCCTCGTTCGCCTTTAGTGTCATGTTTAGGATCGAGGTCGTAGCTTTTTGCTGCGCTATATTCCGACACCGACATGGGCGTGTAGGTAAAGGAGAGCTCGTTTGCGTAAGGACCGTAGACGCCACCTGCTCCCGGTGCTCCGCCGAAGGCGCTCAATTGAGCTTTGTAGTTTTCGTTGTAAGTAGGCGTCCATGGCTTCAGAAGATCGAATGAGTTGTCGCAGTGAGTAGCTACGCGGATTAATGAGTCTCGTTGGACTTTAGTAACCATGAGATCACCTTTATTTCGTGACGCCGAATTCTGCGTCAATCACTTGCCATTGGGCGTCTGAGACGCTTTTCTTGGCGTGTTGGCAGGCGCCGAGGATAAGCTGCGCCAGCCGCTTCTCGTCGTACGACTTGTAAGCTTTCTCGTCGATCCGGATCTCGCGCACGAGTTTGTCGGTGCCGACCACGACTTCCACGCCGTCGTCCGCTGAAGTGACCGTCATGGTGAGGCGTGCGGCCTTCTCATCCGCGCGAGCCAGAGTCTCGTACATCCGCTCGAACATGGCCCGGTTGCCGGCAGCCCATTCTTCGATGGCGTCGGAGGCATTCATGACGGCCGCCGATTCCGGAGCTGTCGCCGAGTCACCTCGCGAACACCTTCGGCCATGATCTTCTCGGCTGTCTTGATGGTTCCCAAGACCAACGCGGCCATTTGCCGGTGATCGTGGCGCTTGAGCGCACCTTCAGCGATGATGATCTCGCGCAGGGCGCCGCTGGCTGCAAGCCAAACCGTGACGTCGCCGTCTGGGGAACGGACCTTGAACTCGACTTGAGCGAGTTGTCTTGTGGTCCGCTGCAACCCGCCACTGAGGATGTCGGGGTCGATCGTGACGCCTGCCTCCTCGACCGCGCCGATGAAGCCGGCTAGGACAGTCTTACCGCTCATCTGACCTCTGCTTCCCTTGATCGAATGGGTCTCACTCGCAATGACTCAACAGGGCAGAAAAGTGAGGGGCGTGTACCTCACGGGCCCCAGACATCGAAGCAGAAGAATGTGGAAGTTTGCGACTTCGCGGGCGCAGCCTGTGGACAACGGTGTGTCTGATTCTTGACACGCCAGCGCCCATGTTGGGGCGGGGTCAGCGTTGGGCGAGGCGCTGCAGGGCGCCCATCACCACGTCCGGCTTGGTGGTGTGCCAGAACGGCGGCAGGGAACGCCGCAGGAACCCCCCGTACGAGCGGGAGTTGTGCAATCGCGAGTCGAGCACCGCGACCACGCCGCGATCGTCCGAGCGCCTGATCAGCCTGCCGGCGCCCTGGGCGAGCCGCACCGCGGCGATCGGGACGCTGACCGCGGCGAACCCAGACCCTCCCGCCTCGTCAATCACGGTGGACCGGGCAGCGGCGATCGGCTCGTCCGGACGTGGGAACGGCAGCCGATCGATGACCACCAGCTGACAAGCGTCCCCGGGCACATCAACGCCCTGCCAGAGCGAGAGCACCCCGAACAGGCAGCACCCCGGGTCGGCGTCGCTGGCGTCCCGGAACCGGCGCACCAACGCGGGGAGTGACTCCTCGCCTTGCAGCAACACAGTCAGGTCAGTCTTGGCGCGCACCACTTCGGCGGCGCGCTCGGCCGCCTTACGGGACGAGAACAGCCCGAGGGTACGTCCGCCCAGCGCGGTGGTCAGGCGTACCAGCTCTTCGCTGGCCGGCTCCGACAAGCCGGACTGGGTCGGTCGAGGCAGGTGCGCGGCCACGTACAAGATGCCTTGTTTGGGGTAATCGAACGGTGAGCCGACGTCGAGTTCCCGCCAGTCCGGCGGGTCGAGGTCGGCCGCGACCGGGCGGCCGGCGGCAGAGGCGTCGCTGGCAGCTGAGTCGTCGCTGTTGACGGAGCCGTCGCGGTGGGCAGGGTCCCCAGGCGCCCGGACGGCTCGGGTCGCAGACTCGCTCTTGCTGGGTCGTGCCAGCCCCAATGCCCGGGCGATGGTGTCGAACTTGCCGCCCAGCGCGAGGGTGGCCGAGGTGGCGATCACGGTGCGCTCGTCGTACAAGGAGTATCCGAGCAGCCCGGAAACCGACAGCGGAGCGACCACGATGGACGATGCGCCGATGGCGGGCGCGTCGCCGGACGAGCCCCAGATCCCGGTGCGCCGGTCACCCTCGGTCCAGACCACGTCGTGACTGGCGAATTCGAGCAGTCGCCGGGTGACCTCGGCGAGCTGCTCCAACGTCGCCTTGGCCTGCTTGCGACGCACCGCGTCGGCCTCGCCGGCGCCTGCGTCCTTGCCGGCGATCCCGTTGGCTGCCTTGCGGCAGGCGCCATCAGCCAGGGTCAGCGCCTCCACCAAGGTGGTTGGCAGCTCTCGAAGTCTGCCCACGGGGGCGTCAGCGAACGCCACAGCGAGGCTGTCCGCGGCCTCGCCAAGCCGCTCATGCAGGTCGGGGTCGAGGTACGTGCGGGCCCGCCGGGCAGCGCGGTCAACCACGGCAGAGCTCAGCTCGGCCTGCGCGGCCGAGGTGACCCGATCCACCAGCTCGTGCGCTTCGTCAACCACGAGCACGGTGTGCGGCGGCAGGATCTTGTGCTCGTTGAGCATGTCGATGGCGAGCAGGCTGTGGTTGGTGACCACGATGTCGGCCTGTTTCGCGCGGGTGCGGGACGCTTCGGCGAAGCAGTCGTCGCCGTACGCGCAGCGGCTGGCGCCGATGCATTCGCGCGCCGGCATCGAGACGGTGCGCCACACCCGGTCCTCCACGCCGGGGTCAAGCTCGTCCCGGTCGCCGGTCTCGGACTCCAGCGCCCACTCCCGCACCCGGGTCACCTGTTGGCCCAGGCGCCCGGACTCACCCAGCCACTTGCCGCTGCCGCCGCCGCTGAACAGCGAATCCTCCGGCTCCTCGGCGGCTTCCATCTTCGCCAGGCAGGCGTAGTGGTGGCGTCCTTTGAGCACCGCGTACGTGGGGCGCCGGCCGAGCACTGGCTCCGCCGCGTCGGCGAGCCGGGGCAGATCGACCTCGATCAGCTGCGCCTGCAAAGCGAGTGTCGCCGTGGAGATCACCACGGCGCCGTCCGCCAGCAGCGCCGGCACCAGGTACGCCAGCGACTTGCCGGTTCCGGTGCCGGCCTGCACCAGCAGGTGCTCGCCGGTCTCGATCGCCTGGCTGATCGCATTCATCATCTGCAGTTGCCCTGGCCGGCTGACCCCGTTCGGGACC